>CAMDXM010000061.1 GCA_945878025.1 Pseudorhodoplanes sinuspersici
TCGGCATAGAGAATGACGCGGCCGTCAATATTGCGCGCGGCACGGCCGATGGTCTGCACCAGGGCGGTTTTCGAACGCAGAAAACCTTCTTTATCCGCGTCGAGAATGGCGACCAGGGCGCATTCGGGAATATCGAGGCCCTCGCGCAACAAATTGATGCCGACCAGCGCATCGAAGGCGCCGAGCCGCAGATCGCGGATGATCTCGATGCGCTCGATGGTGTCGATGTCGCTGTGCATGTAGCGCACGCGGATTCCCTGCTCGTGCAGATATTCGGTGAGGTCTTCCGCCATGCGCTTGGTGAGCACCGTGACGAGAGAACGATAACCTTGCAGCGCAGTGGCGCGCACTTCGCCGACCAGATCGTCGACCTGCGTGCGCGCGGGACGGATGTCCACGGGCGGGTCGATCAGTCCGGTCGGGCGGATCACCTGCTCGGCGAATACGCCGCCGGCCTGATCGAGCTCCCAGGAACTCGGCGTCGCCGACACCGCCACGGTCTGCGGCCGCATCATGTCCCATTCCTCGAAGCGCAAAGGCCGGTTGTCCATGCAGGAGGGCAGGCGGAAGCCGTATTCCGCGAGCGTGGCCTTCCTGCGGAAGTCGCCCTTATACATGCCGCCGATCTGCGGAATGGTGACATGGCTTTCGTCCGCGAATACCAGCGCGTTGTCGGGTACATATTCGAACAAGGTCGGCGGCGGCTCGCCCGGTTTGCGCCCGGTGAGATAGCGCGAGTAATTCTCGATGCCGGCGCAGCTTCCGGTGGCTTCGATCATCTCGAGGTCAAAGAGCACGCGCTGCTCCAGCCGCTGTGCTTCCAGCAGGCGGCCCGCATTCTGCAATTGCTCCAGCCGCCATTTCAGTTCGGCCTTGATCGAGTTCATGGCCTGAATGAGCGTCGGGCGCGGCGTGACATAATGCGAGTTGGCGTAGATCTTGATGAATTTCAGCTCGTCGGTCTCGCGCCCGGTGAGCGGATCGAATTCCACGATCTTCTCGACTTCATCCCCAAAAAGCGAAATGCGCCAGGCGCGGTCTTCATAGTGAGCCGGGAAAATGTCGATGGTGTCGCCGCGCACGCGAAAGGTGCCGCGCGTGAAATCCGCCGCGCGCTTGTATTGCAGGGCGACCAGGTCTGCGATGAGCTGGCGCTGCGCCACGCGCTCGCCCTTCTTCACCACGAAGGTCATCGCCGTATAGGTCTCGACCGAGCCGATACCGTAGATGCACGACACGGAGGCGACGATGATCACGTCGTCGCGTTCCAGCAGCGCGCGCGTCGCCGAGTGGCGCATGCGGTCGATCTGCTCGTTGATCGAGGAATCCTTCTCGATGTAAGTGTCGGTGCGCGGGATATAGGCTTCCGGCTGGTAGTAATCGTAATAGGAGACGAAATATTCCACCGCGTTGTCGGGAAAGAAATTCCTGAACTCGCCGTAAAGCTGCGCGGCGAGCGTCTTGTTCGGCGCGAGGATGAGCGCGGGGCGCTGCGTCGCCTCGATCACTTTCGCCATGGTGTAGGTCTTGCCGGAGCCGGTCACGCCCAGCAGCACCTGCGTGCGCTCGTTGCGCTTCGCGCCCTCGACCAGTTCCTTGATCGCGGTGGGCTGGTCGCCCTTCGGTTCCAGTTCGCTCTTGATCTCAAAGCGGATGCCGCCTTCGAGCTTGTCCGGCCGTTCGGGGCGATGCGGCGCCCAGGCGATGCCGCCCTGGAATTCCGCGCGGCCCTCGCGCAGCAATTTCTCCAGCGCGTCGTTGCTGGCGGCCGCGCCGGTGACGCCGCGGCCGAGTTCGATCTCGCCTTCTCGCTTGGCATTGCGCGCGCCGACGCGCGAGCCGGGGAGCGCCGCGTCCTCGTCGACCTCGAGGCCGAGTTCCCTGGCCAGCACCGGATCGAGACCGGAGATGGGCGCGCCCTCGAACGGCGCGCGCGCGACATAGCCGCTTTGCGGCTTTTCCTTGAAACCCTCCGGCGTGGATTTGCGCGCGGTGTGTTGCTCGGAGAAATCCCTGCGGCGGTCGAACGAGTTGTCCGCCGGCGGCTGCAGGCCGGTCCCCGAGCCCATCCCAGCGCGGCCGCGTGCGATGCCCGGATTAAGCAGGTCGTCGAGCGCCGGATCGTGCGCCGGCGCGTCCGGCCGGTGCGCCTTGGAGCGCGTCGGCTTTATTCGCTTTTGCTCGGCGGTGCCTCGCCCGGCAGGATCTTTCGGCTTTTTCGGCGGGGATTTGGCCATTCCGGCAAATATAAGGAAGAAGGCGGCGGAAGGAAGAGCGCGCGCAACTTTACAAATCGTTTCGCTTCCCGTTAAACCGGCACGCGAGACTCGGGGACGGGTAAGAGCGGCAAATGACTGCAACGAGGCGTGCGCTCGCGGCCTTGACGATTCTGTTCGTCATGAGCGCTCCATGGACCGCGCAGGCGCAGACGCGCGCCACCGCGGCCGATTCCGTCGGCAGCGTGTCGAGCGTGAAAGCGCCCGCGACCGTGACGCGCAGCGGCAATCCCAATCCGCAGCCGCTCAAGGTCGGCGACGATATTTTCGAGGCCGACACGCTCGAGACCGGCATCGGCGGCGCGCTCGGCGTCACCTTCGACGACGAAACCACCTTCACGCTGCAGGCCAATGCCAGCATCAAGGTCGACGATTTCGTCTATCAGAAGAGCGGCGGCGCCAACAAGGCGGTGGTGTCGGTGGTGCGCGGCACCACGGCGTTTTTCGCAAGCCAGGTCGCCAAGACCGGCGACATGAAGATCACCACCCCGACCGCGACGCTCGGCATCCGCGGCACCTCGGGCGTCATCGTGGTGCCGGACGGCTCGCGTCCGGGCGCGCAGGTGGAGGTCAAGCTCTATCAGGATGCCGGCGGGTCGGTCGGCCGCATCGAGGTGTTCGATCGTCCCGGCGCCCAGCGGCTTGGCGAACTCACGCAGGCGGCGACCGGTTTCTCCATTGCGCGCGACGGCGCGCGTTTCGCCGCGGTCGCGCTGGTGATCTCAGCGCAGCAGATCGCGTTCGACCGCGGCCTTGTGCAGCGCGTGTTCTCGCTGCAGCGGGGCATCGGGCGGCAATTGCTGCAGCAGAGAATTCTGCGCATCCCCGAATTGCAGCGCCGGCTCAATCTGCAGAACCTGCAGCGCATTCCGAATCTGCAGCGCCTGCCGAACCTGCAGCAACCGCAGCTGGATCGGCAGCTCCAGCGCGGGCCGTCGCTGCGTCCGCAATTGCCGTCCGGTCCCGGCGGCGGATTGGCGCCGCGGCTGCCGTCGATCCCGAATATCGGGCGGTGAGTGATCTCGATCTGAATCCGATCAAGACTCGCAATCCGTCATCCTGAGGTGCGAGTGAGCGCAGCGAACGAGCCTCGAAGGATGAACGGCCGTCGCCCTTCGAGGCCCGGCTTCGCCGGGCACCTCAGGGTGACGGTGATAGAGCTTTACACGTATCTCGGGATCGGCCCGACCTGCTCGGTGGTGTCATCGCCGAGATCGATGAACACCTCGTCGACATAGCACCAGCCCCAGCCTTCCGGCGGATCGTAGCCTTCGATCACCGGATGCTTCGTCGCGTGGAAATGCGCGGTCGCGTGTTTGTGCGGAGAATCGTCGCAGCATCCGACATGGCCGCATTGTCTGCACAAGCGTAAATGGACCCAGGGACTGCCGATCTTCAGACATTCTTCGCAACCCTTCGCGCTCGGCACCACTTTGCGGATGTCGTCGCCATGCGTGCATTCGTCGGCCATGCTCTTGCCTTTGCTTATTTTGTTGTCGCGCAATCTTGCTGCGAACCGGTTCCCACTTCGCCGGATTGCGCTTTTAAACGTGTTCTTCCGGCGCGAGATAACGGTGCAACGCCGCGACCACCTGCGCGCCTTCGCCGATGCCGGCGCCGACGCGCTTGACCGAGCCGGCGCGCACGTCGCCGACCGCGAACACGCCGGTGACGCTCGATTGCAGCGGATTGACGGCGTTGGCCTGCGAGCATTTCGACCCGGTGACGACGAAGCCGGATGTGTCGAGGTCGACGCCGCAGCCGGCGAGCCAGCCGGTGGCCGGATCGGCGCCGATGAACAGGAATACGTTGCGGATCGCGCCGGCGTCTTCCTTGCCGGTCTTGCGGTTTTTCCAGTGCACGCGCGCGAGGCCCTTGTCCGGATCGCCTTCGAGCTTGACGATCTCGGTATGGGTCATGAGCTCGATATTGGGCGCGGCCTCGATACGATCGATGAGATAGCGCGACATGGTGGCGGCGAGCCCTTCGCCGCGCACCATCATTCGCACTTTTCTCGCATGCGGGCACAGGAAGACGGCGGCCTGTCCGGCCGAATTGCCGCCGCCGACAAGAATCACGTCCTCGCCGGCGCAGAGCCGCGCCTCGATCGGCGAGGCCCAATACCAGATGCCGCGTCCCTCGAAATCCTGCAGGCGGTCGATGTCGGGCCGCCGGTAGCGCGCGCCGCTCGCCACCACGACCGCGCGCGAGCGGATTTTCATTCCGTCCTCGATCGCGATGGCGAAATTTTCCTGCCGGCGGCTGCAATCGAGCGATCTCACCTCGACCGGTATCATCATCTCGGCCCCGAATTTCATCGCCTGCACATAGGCGCGGCCGGCCAAGGCCTGACCGGAAATCCCGGTCGGGAAGCCGAGATAATTCTCGATGCGCGCGCTGGCGCCGGCCTGTCCGCCGAAGGCGCGCTGGTCGAGCACAGTCACCGAGAGGCCTTCCGAGGCGGCATAGACCGCGGTGGCGAGACCCGCGGGCCCGGCGCCGACCACGGCGACGTCATAGATCGTTTGTTCGGAGGGCGGCGTGACCATGCCGAGCGCGCGCCCGAGCGCGGATTCGCCCGGGTTGCGCAATACTGTTCCGTCGAGCGCGACCACAAGCGGCAATTCGGACGGCGAGGGCGCGTGACGCGCGATCAGGTCTTTCGCCTCGGGGTCCGTGCCGGGGTCGAGCAGATGATGCGGCAGGCCATTGCGGCTGAGAAAACTCTGCAGCCGCACGACGCCCGGCGCATTCGCCGGGCCGACCAGCACCACGCCGCCGGCGCCGCTCTCGATCAGGCTGACCCGGCGCAGAATGAGCGCGCGCATGATGCGTTCGCCGAGCTCGGCTTCTGCAATGAGTGCCGCACGCAATCCTTCCGGCGGGATCACCAGCGCCTCGACCGCGCCCCTGGCGTGGCCGTCGACGAATGACGGACGCCCCGACAGTGTCCCGACCTCGGCGAGGAATTGTCCCGGCCCCTGTTCCAGAATCGGCGTGACATGGCCGAGGCCGTCGCGCTGCGAGATCGCGACCTTGCCCGACAGCACGACGAACATGCCGCCGCGCGGCTTGCCGGCCTCGAACATGCGCTCGCCATCGGCATAGCGCTTCACAATGCCGAAGCGGCGCAGGCGCTCGATCTCCTCCGGTTTCAGATCCGGAAAGGCCTGCTCGTGGCGCGCCTCGAAGGTCGAATTGGGCAAACGGTTGGCTCCTGTCTTATTCCGCCGGCGGCTTCACGAAAAAGCTGCGCGCTCCCCGCATGTCGAGCCAGAAGCCGTGCGGCGTGTGCACCAGCCGGATCATCACGGTGTCGCAATGCGCGCAACGCAACAGCGCGCCCATCGTTCCGCCATAGACTCGCGCCTGCGCGACCTCGCCCTGCGTTTCGCAGCCTTCGCAGATCACGGACGCCGTGGTCACGTCGAAGGCGAAAAGCTCGCTCAAGAGTCCGCCGGCGGCGTTGCCGTCGAGCGGGGCATCGTTCGTGTGCGGTTGCATGTCAGCCTCCTGTCGGGCCAAAGCGTTCGGTCTTGATCAGGTTCGCCTCATGCCCGAGATCGAGCATGATTTGCGAGGCGCTCTCGACCAGCCGGGTCGGGCCGCAGATGAAAATGCGCGGCCTCGCGGCGGGCGGAAAGCCTTCGCTCTCCAGCATGGCGCGGTCGATGCGGCGCGCGCCGCCGGCCCAGCCGGCCGGCTGCTGGCGCGTCAATGTGTGCACGATTTTCAACCCGTCTCCCATGGCGGCGAGACGCTCGAGTTCGGTGCGATAGATGATGTCTTCGAATGCGCGCGAGGAATAGAGCAAGGTGGCGGGCGCCTTGTTCTTTGCCGCCGCGCGATGGCGCAGCATCGCCATCAATGGCGCTACGCCCGAGCCGCCCGCGATCAGAAACAGCGGACCTTGCAGCGCCGAGGTCCACACGAAATGCCCGCCGATCGGGCCGCGCAATTCGAACTTGTCGCCTTTCCGCACGTCGATGGAGAGATAAGGCGAGACTTCGCCGTCCTCGATGCGCTCCACCGTGAGCATCACATTTTCCGATTCCGGCGCGGAGGCGATCGAATAGCTGCGCTGCGCGCGATATCCGTCCTCGCCGGTCAGCCGGATATCGACATGCTGGCCCGGCTTGTGGCCCGGCCAGTCCGGCAATGTCAGAACGAGGCTTCGCACCCGCGGGGTCTCGTCGATCAGTCCGCTCACTTCCGCGGTCTGCCATTGCAGCCGCCGCGGCACGGCAGAGTCTGATCCGTTCCGGATCATGCTCTGCCGATTCCTTCGTTGACGCGTTTTCTTCGGCGAACCGCTGCACGCTTCGCCGAAAAACGCTTTGGTTTAATCCCCGGCATAACGCTGCTCTTGCCACGGATCGCCGTAGATGTGGTAGCCGAGCTGTTCCCAGAATCCGGGCTCGTCGCTATCCAGGAATTCGAGCGTGCGAATCCATTTGGCGCTTTTCCAGAAATAAAGATGCGGCACCAGCAGCCGCGCCGGCCCGCCATGTTCCGGCGCGAGCGGCTCGCCTTCGAAATGCGTCGCCACCATGCCCTTGCCGCCGGCGAGATCGTCGACCGGCACGTTGGTGGTGTAGTCGCCGTCGCAATGCGCCATGGTGAAATCGCCGGGCGGCTCGGCAAGGCCCGCCGCTTTCAGCAGGTCATCGATGCTGACGCCGCGCCATTGCGTGTCGAGCTTCGACCAGGTGGTGACGCAATGGATGTCGGTTTTCAACCGCGTCTGCGGCAGCGCGTTGAATTCCTCCCAGCTCCATTCCTTGAGCGCCTTGCCGCCCTGGTCGAGCGAGAAGCTCCATTCGGAGAGCGGCGCGTGCGGCGTCGGACCGGCGGACAGCACCGGAAAATCGTGCACGAGATGCTGCCCGGGCGGAATGCGGTCGCTCTGGACCGGCGGTTTGCGGCCGCGGAAGCCGCGCGAGATCGGAGGTTGCGCCATGCGTCGCCTTCAGCGGAATTTCCGTGTCGCGAGGAAGCCCAGCGCAATGAAGGCGATCAGCAGGATCATTTGCGCGATCAGGAAGGGTGGCTCGGCCTGCGTCGGCGCCAGCGCCCGCAATACCGGAATCTTCATGAAGGCCTGCACGACGCCGACGAAGCAATTGAGATAGAGGGCGAACACGGCGCCGATCACGTAAACCAGGCGCCAGATGCCTGCGAGCCTGAACAGGTAGAGCGCAGGGATCGCCGCCGCCAGCACGACCAGCGAAATGATGCCGACAATATGCGACGGCAGCAATTGGCTGAATGGAAAACCGAAGCCGGTGACGCTGGTCAGTACGGTCGACGCCAGAAAGACGGCGACGATCCAGGCCTCCAGCCGCCGGCGCGTGATCATGCAATACAACACGTAAAGCCCGCTCGCGATGCCGATCAGGCTGATGACGGTGTGAACGAGCGTGAAGGTTGAAAGCGACATCCCCAAAATCATGACAACGGTCCTCGATTGGAATGAATCCAACCTTACGCCGCCGCCGCGGGATTTACCACACGCGCCGATCTGCCGGCATCCAGCCGCCGCAATGATGGAAGACGAGTGGATGGGTCAGTCGCAAAATCAGGCGCGAGCCGGCAGGCCGGAATGGCGACGCCAGGCCGATGGCGGCACGCCCATCATCTTCTTGAAAGCGCGGCTGAAAGCCGCCTCGGATTCGTAACCGATTTCGGCTGCGATGGCTGCGACATTGGCGTTGCCAGCGCTCAGAAGCTCCGACGCGATCTGCATCCGCCATTTGGCAAGATATTGCATCGGCGGAATACCCACGAAATCCGTGAAGCGTTCCGCCAGAACCGAGCGCGACAAGCCGACCTGCGTGGCCAGTTCCTCGATGGTCCAGCCATAAGCCGGCTTCGCGTGCATCAGCGACAGCCCCTTGCCGATGAAAGGATCGCGCAGACCCGCGAGCCAACCGGCCTGTTCCGGCGGTAACGCCTCCAGATGCCTGCGCACCACCTCGATGAACATCAGCTCACTCAGTTTGGCGAGCACGCTTTCGCCGCCGGCGCGTTTCTCTGCCGATTCTGTTACCGCAAGACGAATGAATTGGCCGAGCCAGCCGGCATCGCTGTTCTGCGGGTCTCCGGCCTTGATCACGAGCGGCAGGTTCTCAAGCAGTGGATTGAACGGCCGCGCATCGCAGGCGAGGTAGCCGCAGACAAGCTTGGTCGAGGCCGGCCTGTCGTCGCCGCAATTGATGAGGAATGGTAATTGGTCGGCGGCAGCGTCGAGCGCGTCCGGTCCGGCTGGCTCGGCGCGCATGCCCGGACTGCTCGACATGACGTGCGGGTCGCCATTGGTGAAGACGATCACCTCGCCGGCTTCGAGCGCGATCGGCTTCCCTCCGGCGATGGTGGCGAAGCATCGACCCAGCGTGACAACATGATAAGCGATCAAATGGTTGGCGCCGAGCAGAATCCTCGGCAGGATCGTTTCCCGCGGCAGGGAGCCGATGGCCCATGGGTCGTTCGCTGCGACGTCAAAAAACGTCGCGCCGGTCAGCCGTACCGTTCTCAATACATCGGATAGCGCGTCAGCTGCCATCTCGGCTCCGCTTGACGCCCGAGCATGTAATCAGGACGCCCTGCCAAATGACCTAGAACTTCCCGACGCCATGTCAAGCTTTGTGGACGCCTGATCATTCGTATCCGGGGTCGATCGGTCTAATAACGCGCCACTTCAAAACAGCGTCATGCCGAAACAGAGGAAAAACGATGACCGTTTACGTAATTGCAGACATCAAGATCAATGACGGCGGATGGGTGCCGGCATACGCGGCCTCGGTGCACGATTTGGTGCATGCACATGGCGGAAAATATCTGTCGCGCAGCGGGAACGTGAAAACGCTGGAGGGAAAGCCTCTGGACACGACCCTGATCGCGCTGATGGAGTTTCCATCGGCGGAAGCAGCCAAGGCTTTCACCTCTGATCCCAAATACGCTCCTTACGTAGCGGACCGTCAGGGTGGCAGCGAGAGCCGCTTGCAGATGATCGACAATACGGACCTCGCCGGAACCATTCCTTATCTGCCCAAGGGATGAAAGGCCGGCGTGAAGACAAGGCCGTCGACATCAGGGTCGCCGAATATCGGCGACTCTGATCGAAACGAGATTTCAAAAAAAGAGGCCAGAACAATGAAACGTTATGTGATCGAACGCGAGTTACCGGGCGTCGGAAAAATGAATCGCGAGCAGCTTAAGCAAGCTGCCGTGACCTCCTGCGACGCGCTCGCCAAGCTTTACGGGAAAGCGCATTGGGTTCAGTCATACGTCGCCGGCGACAAGACATTCTGCATTTACCTCGCTGACAGCGAGGCCTCGATTCGTGAGCACGCCCGGTTGAGCGGGTTTCCGGCAAACAAGATCACCGAAGCGCGCACGATCATCGATCCGATGACCGCCTATTCCTGACTGAGCGCCGCGCTCCGTAGCAGCCGATGGCGTCTTGTTGTGCGTGCATGGAACAGGTCAAGGCGAGTCCAACCATGGTTCAGCTTGGTAACATAACGGTCGGGCAATTCCGCCGGGCCGATCTGGCAGCGCCGGATGCGATGCGCGACGATGAGATACTCACGGATCTCATCGGCCGTATCTATGATGCGGCGCTCGACCCCACGCTATGGACGGATGCGCTCGCGGGGATTGGCGAATTCGCTGGCGGCCAGGCCGGCGGCCTTCTCTCCAAGGACCTCGTCAGCAAATTCAGCACCCCCTATTATCATTTTGGCGTCGACCCTCACTTTGTGCGGATATATTCCGAGACGCATTCGAAATTTGATCCTGTATCGACCCTACCATTCTTCGATGTCGGGCAGATCGTGAGTATTCCGGAACTTGTGCCATATGACGAATTTCGTCAGGAACGCTTCTTTCGGGAGTGGATGCTGCCTCAGGGCTGGATGGATGCGGCAAATTCCGTTCTGGAAAAATCTGTATCGAGTTGTTCGTTCCTGACGATCATTCGGGACGAAGCGCACGGCGTCGTCGATGATGAAATGCGCCGCCGGATGGCGCTTGTGGTGCCTCATGTGCGCCGCGCCGTGCTGATCGGCAGGCTGATCGATCTCAAGCAGGCCGAAGCGGCGACATTCGCCGATATGCTTGATGGCCTGAGCGCCGGATTGTTCCTCGTCGATGCCACCGGCCGGATCGTTCATGCCAATACAGCCGGCCACGGCCTGCTGGGTACCCGCGATTTTCTCCGTTCAATCGGCGGGCGGCTGGTCGCCGGAGATGCGCGAGCCGATCAGACCTTGCGTGAGGCTTTCGCTGCCGCTGACAAGGGCGACGCCGAAATTGGCGTCAGGGGCATCGCCGTTGCGTTGACCGCGAGCGATAGCGAACGCTATGTCGCGCATGTATTGCCCCTGACATCGGGCGCGCGCCGGCGCACAGGCATTGCCTATACCGCCGCCGCCGCGGTGTTCGTTCGCAAAGCGGCGCTGGAAAGCCCATCGCCTCCCGAGATCATTGGCAAGACCTACGAACTCACTCCGGCCGAGTTGCGTGTATTGCTTGCCGTTGTCGAAGAGGGCGGTATCTCCGATGCGGCAGAGGCGCTCGGGATCGCGGAAACGACGGTCAAGACGCACCTTCGCCACCTGTTCGAAAAAACCGGCACCGCCCGCCAGGCCGATCTCGTGAAGCTCGTTGCGGGATTTTCCAACGCACTGGCTGCCTGATTGCGAAGTTCCGGAAAATACCGCCGCGTACGCCCGCAGGATGACGCGCGGCGTCTAATGATACGTCACTGTCGCGCTGAATTTCGCCAGAAGAGAATTCAGCAACCAGTCCGCAGGCCGTGTTGTGCCTGCGAACGAACAACAGAGTGACGCATGAGCAACTTCAAACGATTTGTCAGATTGACCGGCTTGATCGCAACGCTTGCAGCCGGGGTCGCTCTGCTGGCGGCCATCGATGGCGCCGGCGCCAAAGACCGCGCCCGCTCGGGTACGGGCTTAAGTCCCAACCGCACCGAGAGTCGTGGCGCTATTGCCGTCAAGCCCGCGGTCACGGGCGTTACCGCCAAGCCGGCGGCGACCGGCGGCGATCCGGTTCGGAACGCCAAGCACGCGATTGTCACCAAGCCCGGTCATGGCGACGATGATCACGATCACCGCCATGAACGCCATCATCGCCATAAGCACAGGTTCAGCCGGTTTGACTACTGGTTCGACCAGCGCGCTTATTGCGATTGCAAATATCAGCCCTGCCGCAAATCCAGCCGTTGCCGGGTTCATCGTCCCGTTGTCACCGCTCCAGTTGTGATCACTCCCGGCGACGCCGGCCCATTCGTCGATTTTGAACCCGATTTTGGCGGCGATTGAGGGCTCAACTCACGCATTTTCGAAAAGCGCGGCGCGCTCATCCTGCGGGATGACGCGCCGCCAGATTTTCCAACCCGTCCCTTCGCCAATTCACGAATTTGTTATTGCGATCGCAGCCCGCGTACTCCTGCAGGATGACGCGCGGCGTTCAACGAAACGTCACTGTCGCGCCGAATTTCGCCCAAAGCGAGTTCAGCAACCCGTTCGCGAGCCGTGTTGTGCCTGCGAACCCAAACGAAAGTGACACAAATGACGATCTTGAAAACCATCGGCAAATTGCCGCGTCTCATTCTGATGCTGACGGCGGGGGCGCTTCTGCTTTCCGTCACCGAAGGCGCCCTTGCGAAGAACGGGGGCGGCTCCAACAATCACGGCAGCAATAACAAGATGAGCAACAATAACTCCAACCGCAAATCCGATCATCAGGATAAGCATTCGGACAACAACAACCACAAGGATAAGAGCAAGCACAAAGACAAGAACAAGGACCAAGCCACGAATCATCAGCCCAAGCCGCCGGAGAAGCCCGCTCCGGACAAGCCGGGTCCCGTCGTCAGCAGCCCGGTCACCCCTCCTCCCGCCCGCACAAACGATCCGATCGTCGTTCGCGATCATCGGCCGGGTGGCAATGCTTCTGACGCACCGCCTGTGCGCGTGATTTATCGCGATTCGCCGGTCGTGCGTGACCATCGCAATGGAGCAAGCAAGCCGGCGTCCAAGTCCGCGCCAGTGGCCGTTCCGATCGGTGCGGGTGGTGGTGGCCGCTAAGGCGAAAAGTTGTGACGGACGTCCACATGCGGCGGGTTGTGTCCCTCCCGTTCGGTGATCGCGGTCGTCCGTTCCTCACGCGGGCGGCGGGAAAACCCGCCGCCCGTGTCGAGGCTCGCTAAAATCCTTTGACCGCCTGCGTCGTATGCTCGACATCCGGCGGCGCCGCGAAGCAATGGCCGACCAGCTTGCGCCATTCCTGGAAATCGGGTGAGCCGCGAAAATCCACGGTGTGGTTTTCCAGCGTCTGCCATTCGATGAACAGCCGGTAGCGCGCGGGCTTTTCGATCGAGCGCTGCAGCTGCATGCTCTGGCAGCCCTTGGTGCGCTTGAAGATCGGGGCCGCGGCTTTCACGCCGGCCTCGAATTCGCTTTCCATTCCGGGTTTGATGTCGATCTGCGCGATTTCGAGGACCATGTGAATTCCGCTCCGTGTGAGACGGTGCGAAATCTCGCGTAAATCGATAAGCCTGACAAGAGCGGCAGCGCACATAGCTGTCATCGCCCGCGCAAGATCATGATCCGTCATCCTGAGGTGCGAGCGCACGCAAGTCGGGTTTACCCGACTTGCGTTCGAATATTGCTGATCTCGGGTAAACCCGAGATCAGTGCGCGAGCCTCGAAGGATGAGCGGCCCGGGCCGTCGCCCTTCGAGGCCCGCCTTCGGCGGGCACCTCAGGGTGACGGATTAATAGCGGTGCCAGATGCTATGACTTGCTGGCGCAGGCGTCGCTTGTGGGCTTTGCGCTCTTGACCGCCTGCATGACCTCGGCCGGCGCGAAGAATCCGAAATCCGAAGCGATGAACCGGCCTTCCTGCGCGCGCATCTTCAATGTCGCGATTACGCGGTCTTTCACGGCGCGCGCGGATTGCGCCTGCGCCTGCGGACTGGCCGCGCGCCGCCCGTCGAGTTCGGCGCGCACCTGCGCGAAGGTGCGGGGTGCGCCATTCGGGCCCGCCGGTTCGGGCTTGGCGGCGAGCGCGGCATCGACCAGCCGCGACAGGCTGGAGGCGGCTTCCACCGCCAATGCGCGATTGTCCGGATCGCACAGCGCCCAGCCGTTCTGCCGGTAGACGCAATCGGCGACCTGGGACCACAGCGTCGCGACGCCGCCCGAATCGACCGCGCTCTGCTTGATCTGGGCGATATTGGCGACGCGCGAGAGCTGCCCGCTGATCTGCAGGATCCGGTAGAGTTCCTTCTTTGGCGCGTTGGGGCCGCCGTCGAATCCCATCTCGGCGGGCATGCAGGTGCGCAGCAAATTCGATTCGGCCGCGTTGCCGAGACGGCTGCCGGTGGGAATGGAAATCTCGGCCTGCTTGCCGGGTGCCGCAGGCGCGGCCGCCTGCTGGGACGCGGCGGAGACGCCCTTGGTCGAGAGCGAGGGCAGCGCGCCCCAGCTCATGACAAGAACGATGCCGGCGGCGAACGCCGCGACCGTGCCGGCGATGAATCCGGCAGAGCTCTTTTTCTTTGGCTGTTCCCAGGCCTGCTGCTCGCGGATCTGGTCGATGATGGACGGCATGCCCGCACCCTGGCTTTAACGAAACGAATTTCTACGGCGTCGGCGTTGAGCTTCTCTTAATGCCGGCGTGGCGGAGAGGCTGACAAGACGGAAACGAATTCATTCAGATTGTATGAAACGATCCGTGATCGGCGGCGCAGTCGGCGGCACAAGTCGGCGACGCGCGATCAGCGCCGCTTGAGCGTGTAGATCACGTTGTCGAGTGCGAACAAGGCGGTGTCCTTGTCGCGGAAATGATACGAGAAGCGGCCGTTCGAACAGGCGACGTCGATTCCGGGCACTTCGCCGCCGGGCAATCCGAGCGCTTTGGCGACGTCCGCCTTGGGTTCCGGCAGATTGCCCTGGAACAGGCCGGCCGGTGGAATCCGGGTCGGCTCGTAACGCGGTTCCTTGCAGGCCATAAGCGGATCGGGCGAGGCCACGGCGCCGGCTTCGAAGGTCACGCGCTGCTTCACCAGACGGCCGACATCCGATTCCCTGATCGTATGAATCTTTTCGACGCCGATCCATGGCGCCACGGCCGCCGCCGAGATCTGCCAGCGGCCGAGCAGGGGATTTGTTTGTGCTGTGGCGGCCATGCAGGCAAGAAGACTGATTGCGGCGGCAGAGATGATGGCTTTCATCGAAAACCTCGGAACGGGCCGTGTCCGAACTAGCATGAATCCTACGCTTATCTGATTCTGGAAGTCTGTTCGGCACCTCTTGGGCACTGCGGTCATTTTCAGTTTACATAAACTGAGCGATCCAAGCAGAGCAGCTTCTATTTTTTTTCCGCTGAAAACTTGCAATCGCCGGAGCCAGTAAAGAAGCCGCGCATCCGCGACCCTGTGAGGATTGCCGTCCAAGCCCGATTGGTCGCGAAATTGCTAACGAAGGTAATACGGTTGCCTTTCAATTTGCCGTTTGAAATCGTCCCTTGATCCCAATAGTTGGTTTTGCCGAACTCCCCTACAAACTCACTTGGCGATGATTCACGCAAATGAAAGATGCCTCCACCTGGCCCATTCGTGCAGTTTGCTTTCCACTGCCAACGCCCTGTGATCGAGCGAATCGAATGCGATGCGTCCGTTGGCATTGTCTTCCCTATCTCAGGCTGCGTGGGCGTAGCATCTAAAGCCACCTGTGTCGGTGGCGGCTGACGTTTCATTCCGCTCATGACTTGAGGGTCGCTTCGGAAACTCTCTGTGTTTGAAAACAGATGACACTCGCGTTTTGGTGCGTTGTACGAAAACACTAAGCACTGTTGCTCATCGGAGCATGCTTGTTTGCAGACGTCTAGCGTCGCAAGTGTCTTAAGTCCGAGAGCCACGCCCCAAAACTGTTTTTTCGCCAAAACATCAATAGTTGTCTGCGATTGCGATTTCGCAATTCTGAGGCCGGATTTGACACCAAGGGTTGAGCTTGGTTCGACGAGGAGAGGCCCGAGCGTATTCTTAAGGAAGCAATTCCGATACCATTTGTCGTATGAATAAGCTTGGCACGTCTCGTCTGATTGGCAGGCAGAGACGCATTGGTTTAGCTGCACGTTTTCAAGCTTGCGAAAGTCGCCACCAAAAATATCAAAATTGTCGTAGGTATCATAAGCTTGAGCAGTCTTGGTTTCATTTTCTTTGGATGGCGCAACAGAACAAAGAAGCTGCCACAGCTGGTAAGGCTCCTCAGCGCCCGGTTCGGCGGGCTTGGCGGCCGTAATTGTGTAAACAGGCCCCGTCGTCTGCCGCTCAGCGTCAATGAAATAGGCTACTTTAGGAAGATCACCGTGGGACCCGACCTCCGAGCGACAAACGGTCTTGAAGTAAAGAAACTCCCGTGAAATCTTCTTCCCCTCTCGAATCTCGTACCGAATTTTTCCAACAAAGCCGATCGCGCCGGACTCTGTGAACGAGCGGCGGTCTTCGACGTAGAAAGAATACTTTGCTGCGCCTTCGGCAAAGGACCAATACGGCTGCGCGGGATTATTTTGGGCAACCGTAACGTTCAGTGTAACAAGGAGGAAAGTCATCGTCCAAGAGCGCAACCAATTCATTTCAGCGCTCATTTCGTTCGTAGCGAATCATCTGCTCTGGGGCGATTATGTCCGCAATTGTTCCAACAACGCTGTCCTCGGGCACGACCCGTGTTATATGATCAACGGCCCGAACCGCTTCTGCCTCTTGTTGTTTTGCCTGCACAACTTTCAATGCGTCTTGGTATTTGGCGTCAGCCAACGTTCTCTGCACACCTGCTCTAGTACTGTCTCTGATCTTCTTTGCATCCAAGGCGGCATCGATACTGGTCGCTAAGTCTGTATTGGCACGGGTCACCGCATTCGTAGATTCAATTTTCACGGCAATTGTCGTCAAATCCCTTGCCGCTTCCTTGGACAAGGCAAGCGCGGTCTTGGACAACGGGTCAAGATGCGGTTGAAGCACGGCTTCTGTTAGTTT
>CAMDXM010000062.1 GCA_945878025.1 Pseudorhodoplanes sinuspersici
TGGATGATGGGTATCCACTGGTCAAGACTGCCGCGATCAAACAGATTCCGCACCGAGTGCGAGCAGTTCTTGTATCCGAATTCCGTCACGATCTGGGATACCGACTTTCCTCCTGAAGGGCGCGCCGAAAATTCACAAACGCAAACGACTCGGACGATTTGCTTATGGAGTTGAAGCTCTACGATACGCTCACGAAGGAAAAGCGGGTCTTCACCCCGCTCGATCCCGCGCGCGTGCGCATGTATGTGTGCGGGCCGACGGTCTATGACTTCGCGCACATTGGCAATGCGCGGCCGGTGATCGTGTTCGACGTGCTCTACCGGCTCCTGCGCCATCTCTATGGCGAGGCGCACGTCAAATATGTCCGCAACATCACCGACGTCGATGACAAGATCAACGCGCGCGCGGCCGAGCGCGGCGTTCCGATCCGCGAACTGACCGAAGAGACCTACAAAAATTTCAAGGAGGACGTGGCGGCGCTCGGCTGTCTGCCGCCCGATGTCGAGCCGCGCGCGACCGAGCATATCGAAGAGATGAAAATCCTGATCGAAAAGCTCGTAGCGTCGAAACACGCCTATGTCGCGGAAGAGCATGTGCTGTTCAACGTGCCCTCGATGAAGGATTACGGGCAGCTCTCCAGGCGCCCGCTCGACGAAATGATCGCGGGCGCGCGCGTCGAAGTGGCGCCCTACAAGCGCGACCCGATGGATTTCGTGTTGTGGAAGCCCTCGAAAGATGGCGAGCCGGGCTGGCCGTCACCGTCCGGCATCAAGAGCGCGGGGCGCCCCGGCTGGCATATCGAATGCTCCGCGATGAGCTGGAAGCATCTCGGCGAGACCTTCGACATCCATGGCGGCGGCGTCGATCTTGTGTTTCCGCATCACGAGAACGAAATCGCGCAATCGCGTTGCGCGTTTCATACGCCGGTGATGGCTAATTACTGGATGCATAACGGCTTCCTGCAGGTCGAAGGCGAGAAGATGTCGAAGAGCCTCGGAAATTTTTTCACGATCCGCGATCTGCTGGCGGATTGGCCGGGTGAGGTGCTGCGCTTCAACATGCTGCGCTCGCACTATCGGCAGCCGATCGATTGGACGATCAAGGGACTCGAAGAGAGTTTCAGCACACTTCGTTCGCTCACGGACTTGCCCGAATTCGAAACGGGTGCGGAGCGTATATTTGCGCCGGTGGTGCTTGAGGCGCTAGGCGACGACCTGAACACGCCGAAGGCAATCGCGGAATTGCATGTGCTTTATAATAAGGGTGAATATGCGGCTTTGGGCTCGAGCTTGCGGGCGCTTGGTTTCAATAAGCGGCCGGAAAGCAAGCGATCTGTCGACAGTAAGAAGGTTGAGAGCCTGATCGCCACGCGTCTCGACGCCCGCAAGGCGAAGAATTGGGCGGAATCCGACCGCATCCGTGAAGAACTTGCCGCCATGGGCGTAGTGCTGAAGGATTCCAAGGACGGCACGACGTGGGAGATTGCGCGATGAACGGTTTGCGTACCCATCATATCGTCATGGCCGCCGTCGCTATCGTGATCGCGTTCGCGCTGGCTGCGAACTATTATCTGTGGTGATCCTGATGACAAAGCCCGACACGCCATTTCCGCGCCATTGGCTGTATTACATCGTGCTCAAGCTCGTCCTGCTTGCGGTCGCGATCGCACTCGCATTGAAATATTACGGCTTCTGGTGAGATCATGACCCGCGAACGGCTGTATCTGTTCGACACCACCTTGCGCGACGGCGCGCAGATGAACGGCGTTGATTTCACCGTGGCCGACAAGATCGCGATCGCCGGCATGCTCGATGATCTCGGCATCGATTATGTCGAGGCTGGCTATCCGGGCGCCAATCCCGCCGACACCGAATTGTTCTCCAAGGATCACAAGCTTGGCACGACTTTCACAGCTTTCGGCATGACGCGCCGGCCCGGCCGTTCGGCCTCGAACGATCCCGGGCTTGCGGCGCTGCTCGACGCCAAGGCCGACGCCATTTGTTTTGTCGGCAAGGCCTGGGACTATCACGTCCGTGTCGCGCTCGAGACCACCAACGAGGAAAATCTCGCTTCCATTCGCGACAGCGTGAAAGCGGCCAAGGCGAAAGGCCGCGAGGTGCTGCTCGATTGCGAGCATTTCTTCGACGGCTACAAAGCCAATCCGCAATATGCGATCGCCTGCGCGAAGGCTGCTTACGACGAAGGCGCGCGCTGGGTCGTGCTCTGCGACACCAATGGCGGCACGCTGCCGCATGAAGTGGAAACAATCGTCGGCGAAGTGGTCAAACACATCCCCGGCGACCATGTCGGCATCCACGCGCATAATGATACCGAGCAGGCGGTGGCGGTTTCGCTTGCCGCGGTGCGCGCGGGCGCGCGCCAGATCCAGGGCACGCTCAACGGCATCGGCGAGCGCTGCGGCAACGCCAATCTCGTCTCCATCATTCCGACGCTGAAGCTGAAGAAGGAATTCTCCGACCGGTTCGAGATCAAGGTTACGGACGACAAGTTGAAAAGCCTCGTGCATGCCTCGCGCAAGCTCGACGAGATGCTCAACCGCGCGCCCAATCGTCACGCGCCTTACGTTGGCGAGAGCGCCTTTGCGACCAAGGCCGGCATCCACGCCTCCGCGATCATGAAGGAGCCGGCGACCTACGAGCATGTCGCCCCGGAATCGACCGGCAATATGCGCCGGCTGATGGTGTCGGATCAGGGCGGCCGCTCGAATGTGCTGGCCGAACTCGAGCGTATCGGCATGGCGGTGGACAAGAACGATCCGCGCATCGCGCGGCTGCTCGAGGAAGTGAAAGACCGCGAGGCGCTGGGCTACGCCTATGAAGGCGCGGACGCCTCGTTCGAATTGCTGGCGCGGCGCGTCCTCGGCAAAGTGCCGGATTATTTCAGCGTCGACAAATTCGACGTCAATGTCGAGCAGCGCATCAACGCGGTCGGCAAGCGCGTCACTGTGTCGATGGCGGTGGTGAAGGTGAAGGTCGATGGCGCCGATCTGATTTCGGCGGGCGAGGGCGTCGGTCCGGTGAACGCGCTCGACGTAGCCCTGCGCAAGGACCTCGGCAAATACCAGAGCTATATTTCCGGCCTTGAACTCGTCGATTACCGCGTGCGCATTCTCAACGGCGGCACAGAAGCCGTGACGCGCGTCCTGATCGAGAGCCAGGACGAGGGTGGCGAGCGCTGGACCACGGTCGGTGTGTCGCCCAATATCATCGATGCCTCGTTCCAGGCGCTGATGGATTCCATCATCTACAAGCTCGTCAAATCCGGCGCCCCGGCTTAGCGGCCTCATCCTTCGAGACGCCCGGCTTCGCCGGGCTCCTCAGGATGAGGAGCGTCTGTTACTCCTCATGGTGAGGAGCCGCGCAGCGGCGTCTCGAACCATGAGGCCATAATGATCGATCACGTCTCCGTCCCGGTCCGCGATCTGAAACGTGCCGTCGCTTTCTACGAAGCCGTGCTCGCAACGCTCGGCTATACCAAGCTCGACGACCGGCCGGCAACAATCGGCTTCGGCAAAAAGTATTCCGAGTTCTGGATCAATCTGCGTCCCAACGCGCCGCGCGACGACGATCCCGGCATGCACGTCGCCTTGCGCGCAAAGAGCAAGGACGCCATTGACGCTTTTCACGCCGCGGCGCTTGCGCGTGGCGGCGTCTCGGACGGCGCGCCGGGACTGCGCGGAGACGCAAGCGAAGGCTATTACGCCGCCTTCATCCGCGATCCGGACGGCAACAGGATCGAAGCGGTGACGTTTCTGAAATAAGAGCGTCACGCTCTGAAGAGAGGGCGACTTTCGCTTTTGTTTTCCCTCCCCCTGAAAGGGGGAGGGTGGCGAGCGGCGTTAGCCGTGAGCCGGGTGGGGGTTCTTTCGAACGGGACCCCACCCCGGCTCTCACGCAAGTCGGGTTCACCCGACTTGCGCAAATTAACATTGCTGATCTCGGGTAAACCCGAGATCAGTGTTCGCCGACCCTCCCCTTTCAGGGGAGGGAAAGAAGAGATGACGCTGGATGGTAAAGCGCTAAAGCTTCTCCGCCGTGCCGGCCTGCATGAATTTCTCGGCTTCCGGCACCTGGCGCACGGCTTCGCGGATTTTCGGCAAGACATCTTCCACGCGATCGGCGACCAGCAGATTGACCTGCGCGGCGGTGTGGATGAAGGCGAGGCTGTTCATGTGGTCGAGCAGCACACAGAGCGGATCCCAGAAGCCGCCGGTGTTGAGCGCGAGGATCGGCTTTTTGTGGCGGCCAAGCTGCGCCCAGGTGAGCTGCTCGATCAGTTCCTCAAGCGTGCCGATGCCGCCCGGCAGCGCGACGAAGGCATCCGAGCGCTCGAACATGATGCGCTTTCGCTCATGCATGTCGTGCGTCACGATCAGTTCCTGCGCCTCCGCCAGCGGCCGCTCGCGCCCGCTCAGGAAGTCCGGGATCACGCCGGTGACGGTGCCGCCCTTGGCGATGGCCGCTGACGAGATCGCGCCCATCAGCCCGACCGAGCCGCCGCCATAGACGAGGCCGATGCCGCTCGCGGCCAGGATCCCGCCGAGCGTGGTGGCATCCTTGACGAAGCGCGGGTCCGTGCCGGGGCTGGAGCCGCAATAAACGCAGATATTTTGAATCGTGCTCATGTCATCCAAACTCAATGCAACGCAAAATCGGTCCGGGAAAAACGGAGAATCGGTTGTCGCACATTGATGTATTTCTTCAATGCGCCTATTCCAAGCCTGAAAACCGCCTATATGTGCGCCTGACCGCAGAATCCGACGAGTATCAATGAGCAAAGCCCTAGCCGCCGCCCGGGACGACAAGACCAAACACGTGTCCGCCGGGAGTGGGTCACTGCTGCGGACGCTGCTCAATCTCTGGCCCTATATCTGGCCGTCCGATCGCAGCGATCTGAAAAACCGCGTCATCTTCGCGATGGTGCTTTTGTTTTTCGCCAAGCTCGCCACCATCGCGGTGCCCTTCACCTTCAAATGGGCGACCGACGCGCTGGCCGGGAAACCTGATGGCGGGCCCCTCGGCGAATCCTGGCTCGATTCCTGGCTGACCTGGGCGATCGCGGCGCCCATCGCCATGACTGTCGCTTACGGCGGCATGCGCATCCTGATGGCGGCGCTGACGCAATTGCGCGACGGCCTGTTCGCGAAAGTCGCGATGCATGCGGTGCGGCGGCTTGCGATCCTGACCTTCGAGCACATGCATATGCTCTCCTTGCGCTTCCACCTCGAGCGCAAGACCGGCGGGCTGACGCGCGTGCTCGAACGCGGGCGCAACGGCATCGAGACCATCGTGCGCATGGTGATCCTGCAACTCGCGCCGACCGTGATCGAGCTTGCGCTCATCGTCGGCGTCCTGTTCTGGGTGTTCGACTGGCGCTACGTCGCGGTGATCCTCTTCACCGTCGCGCTCTACATGGTCTATACTTATTTTGCGACCGAGTGGCGCATCAGCATCCGCCGCCGCATGAACGACAGCGATACCGACGCCAATACCAAGGCCATCGACTCGCTGCTCAACTACGAAACGGTGAAATACTTCGTCGCCGAGAAGCGCGAAACGCAGCGCTACGACCGCTCGATGGAGCGTTATGAGAAGGCCAGCGTGCAGGCTTACACCTCGCTCGCCGTGCTCAACGCCGGCCAGGCCGCGATCTTCACCTTCGGGCTCGGCGCCACCATGGTGATGTGCGCCTACGGCATCCGCGCCGGCGTCAACACGGTCGGCGATTTCGTGATGATCAACGCCATGATGATCCAGCTTTACCAGCCGCTCAACTTCATGGGCATGGTCTATCGCGAGATCAAGCAGGCCGTCATCGATATCGAGACCATGTTCTCGATCCTCTCGCGCGATCCGGAGATCAAGGACAAGCCGGGTGCGAAATCGCTCGACGTGCGGGCGGGCGACATCCGCTTCGAGAATGTCACCTTCGCCTATGAACCGGCACGTCCTATCCTGAAGGGCATCAGCTTTGAAGTCCCGACCGGCCACACCGTCGCGATTGTCGGACCATCGGGAGCGGGCAAGTCGACGATCTCGCGCCTGCTGTTTCGATTCTACGACATCACGGGCGGGCGCATCACGATCGACGGGCAGGACATCCGCGATGTGCGGCAGGAATCGCTGCGATCCGCCATCGGCATGGTTCCGCAGGATACCGTGCTGTTCAACGACACCATCCGTTACAACATCCGTTACGGCCGCTGGGAGGCGAGCGACGCCGAAGTCGAGGAGGCGGCGCGGCTTGCGCAGATCGACACGTTCATCCGCATGTCGCCCAAGGGCTATGAGACGGAAGTGGGCGAACGCGGCCTGAAATTGTCCGGCGGCGAGAAGCAGCGCGTGGCCATCGCGCGCACGATCCTCAAATCCCCGCCGATCCTTCTGCTGGATGAAGCGACCTCGGCGCTCGACAGCCACACCGAAAAAGAAATCCAGGATGCGCTCGAACGTGTCTCGCGCAATCGCACGACGCTTGTGATCGCGCACCGGCTGTCCACGATCACCGGCGCGGACGAGATCATTGTGCTGGAGGCGGGAGAGATCGCCGAGCGCGGCACACATCAGCAATTGCTGGCGAAGGACGGCCTTTATGCCAGCATGTGGAACCGTCAGCGCGAAGCCGAGGAAGCGCGCGAGAAGCTGGCGCTGGCCGGCGAGAACGTCGCCGCGCCGAACCGCAATCCGCCGCCGGTCGACGACGAGATTTCGGCCGCCGCCGCGGCGCCGCGTCCGGTGGCGCCGGTGGATGTCGCGGGGTAGGGATCCAGAGCAACAGGCGACAGACCTTGATCCGTCATCCTGAGGTGCACGGCGTAGCCGTGCCTCGAAGGATACACGGCCGTTGTCTGGGCCGTCGCCCTTCGAGGCTCGCTTCGCTCGCACCTCAGGGTGACGGATCAGAGGGCTTGCCCCACGCGCTCCGGTATGCTCCTCAGAGCGTAAAGAGGAACCAGAAATGTCCATCGTTTCGTCCATCCGCTCGCAGCTCGCGCCCGTCCATCCGGAGGGCTATCCCTTCATTGGCGGATTTGCGCTTGCGAGCCTCATCCTGTTCTGGATCTGGTCGCCGCTCGGCTGGATCGGGACAATATTCACGCTCTGGTGCGCCTATTTCTTTCGCGATCCCGCGCGCGTGACCCCGGTGCGCGACGGGCTTGTGGTCTCGCCCGCGGACGGCCGCATCAGCCGCATCGCCAATGCGATGCCGCCGAAAGAACTCGACCTCGGCGAACGCCCGCTGCCATGCGTGTCCGTGTTCATGAGCGTGTTCGATTGCCATGTGAATCGCAGCCCCATGGCGGGCCGCATCGAGCGCATTGCCTATCGTCACGGCAAGTTTCTCAACGCCGATCTCGACAAGGCGAGCGAGGACAACGAGCGCAACGGCCTTGTGCTCGCAACAGCCGGCGCGCGGATCGGCGTCGTTCAGATCGCCGGTCTCATCGCACGCCGGATCGTTTCCTTCGTGAAGGAAGGACAGGCGGTCGGCGCCGGCGAGCGTTTCGGGTTGATCCGTTTTGGGTCGCGCGTCGACGTCTATCTGCCGGAGGGAACGCGGCTTCTGGTCGCCGAGGGCCAGACCTCGCTCGCGGGCGAAACGGTGATCGCCGACCTGAAGGCCGCCGACAGCGCCCGCAATTACCGCATCGGCTAGTCTGAACCACCACACGAGTGTCCCGAATCCGACGTTCGCCTGATCTCGCAGCGGCTCCTGTGGCGAACTTCGGATTCCAAGGGACACGAGGAAGTCATGATTTCTAGTGTGGTTTAGGTTCAGAAGTCCCCTTAACGGACTCGCCGCAATGATCAAGGGGACTTCTGAACCACCACACTAGGACGTTAACGATTGCGCGTTTCGCCGCGTGGCGGTTGCCGCGCGGACTTGCTATATTGAGTCCATGCTCTTTCCACCTCTCGATCCCGATCGTCTGGAAGCGCGCCGCCGCCGGTTCCGCGCCATCCCGGTGCGCGTGCTGGCGCCGAACCTCGTTACTTTGCTTTCGCTCTGCGCGGGCCTGACCGCCATCCGGCTTGCGATCGAAGGGCGGCTCGAATGGGCGCTCGGCGCCATCGTTTTTGCCGCTATTCTGGACGGCGTCGATGGCCGCCTCGCGCGGCTGCTCAAGGGTCAGTCGAAATTCGGCGCCGAGCTCGACAGCCTCGCCGACTTCGTCAATTTCGGCGTGGTGCCGAGCCTCATCCTTTATTTCTGGGGCCTGAAAGACTTGCGCGGGGCGGGTTGGATCGCGTGCCTCGTGTTCGCGATCTGCATGTGCCTGCGGCTCGCGCGCTTCAATGTGATGGCGGAAGACCCGAACAAGCCGGTCTGGGCCGGCAATTTCTTCACCGGGGTGCCGGCGCCGGCCGGCGCCATTATTGTATTGCTGCCGATCTATCTCAATCTGCTCGGCACGCCGAAAATGTCGTTCCTCGCCTTCCTCTACGTGCTGTTCGTTTCGTTCCTTCTGGTCTCGACCTTGCCGGTCTTTTCCGGCAAGCGCATCGGCAAGCGTGTTCCGCCGGAAATGGTGCTGCCGATCTTTGTCGTGGTCGTGCTCTTCGTCGCGCTGCTCGTGACTTTTCCGTGGGAGGTGCTCACCGTCGGCGCCGTACTCTATCTCGCCGCGTTGCCGCTCGGCTGGTTCTCGTATCAAAACTACAAACGCAAGGACGCCGAGGCGGCTGCGGCCGGTGCGCCGCAATCGTCGCCCGCGGCGGCGTCCGAGACCGGCTCGCCGCCGGTCGCTCCCGGTCTGCACGGCGGCGACGGCGAACGGCCCGGACGCCTCAACTGAATGCTGCGCGCGGTCGCTATTCTGCGCGCCGGGCAGAAACACACGGGCGAGATCGCCGACACGCTGCTGCTCGATTACGATCAGCGCCGCGCGCCCGGTGGCGTTCTCACCGGGCTCAAAGGCGCGCGGATCGAGATTGCCCTCGCAAATTCCTTAAGCCTCGCAACGGACGATTGCCTCATTCTCGAGGACGGCCGGCTGGTCGAGGTGGTTGCGCGGCCGGAACCGCTGCTGGAAGTGCGCGCGGGCAATGTTGCTAGCATGGCGCGTCTCGCATGGCATCTCGGCGACCGGCACATCGCCGCGCAATTGCATGAACGCCGGCTGCGGGTGCGCCGCGATCCGGCGACCGAGAAGCTGCTTGCCTCGCTCGCAGTCAATATGCTGGCCATCGAAGCGCCGTTCGAGCCGGAGGGCGGCGCCTATTCCGGCGGCGATCCTCATCATCGCCATAGTCATCCGCATCATGGCCATGGCCATTGCGAGGACGATAAATGAGCTTTCACCGCCGCCAGTTTCTGAAATTCGCAGGCGCAGCCGTGGCGGCGCCTGCGATCGTGCGCAATGCCTTCGGCCAGACCCCGCAAGTGACGCTCAAGCTGCATCACTTCCTGCCGCCGGTCTCGAATGGACATTCCAGATTGCTGGTTCCATGGGCCAAGAAAGTGGAGGCGGAATCCCGTCATCGCATCAGGGTCGATCTGTATCCATCCATGCAACTCGGCGGAACGCCGGCGCAGCTTTACGATCAGGCGCGTGACGGCGTTGCCGACATCGTTTTGACGCTGCCGGGTTTGACGCCGGGGCGTTTTCCTCGCATCGAGGTGTTCGAGCTTCCTTTCATTGCAGACCGACGCGGCGCCCCGAACGCCAGGGCCGTGCAGGACTTCTACGAAGCCAATCTGCGCGACGAGTTCAACGAGGTTCATCCGATCTGCGTGTGTGCGCATGACGCCGGTCTTGTTCACGCCAACAAGCAGATCAAGACGCTCCATGACATGAAGGGATTGAAGCTGCGCGCCCCGACGCGGCTTGCCGGCGAAGCGCTCAGAGCGCTCGGCGCCAATGCCGTTGCGATGCCGATCCCGCAGGTCGCGGAGGCGCTCGCGCAAAAGGTTCTCGATGGCTGCGTGATTCCGTGGGAGGTGGTGCCCGCCGTCAAGGTGCATGAATTGTTGAAATTCCACACCGACATCGGCAGTTCTCCGACGCTTTACACCGCGACAATCCTGCTTGCGATGAACAAGTCAAAATACCAGTCGCTGCCGGCCGATCTGAAAAAAGTGATCGACGACAATTCCGGCCAATATGCCGCCGGGATCGCCGGCAAGATGTGGGACGACCAGGCGGTCGTCGTCGAGGAACTGGTGAGGAAGCGCGGCAATACGGTCACCGTTCTGGACAAGGATGAAGCGGCGCGCTGGGACAAGGCGACGCATCCGGTGACCGAGACGTGGCTCAAACAGACGAAGGACAAGGGGCTCAATGGCGAAAAGCTCATTGCCGACGCGAAGGCGTCGCTCGCCAAATACGCCAACGCGTGAGCGGCATGATCGCCAGGGATGTCACCGCCCCGGCAGCGGATGTCCCGGCATCAGATCGTAAGGATGCTTCCAGCCCGGCAGCGCCTTGATGCGCTCGAGCCATTTGCCGATATTCGGATAGGTGGCCGGAATGTCGAAGCCCATTTCATCGACCGGGTAGTACATGTATCCGCACATCGAAATGTCCGCGATGGTCGGATAATCGCCGACGAGCCACGGCGTTTTCGCCAAACGCTTCTCGACGATGGCGAGATTGTTGTCGATGCGCCCTTTCAGGAATTCCAGCACCTTCGGATCGCCAGCGGGCTTTGCGATCCAGCGCAGGAAGCGATAGGGACCGAGATAGCCGTTGACCTTCTGGTTGTCGAACAGGAGCCAGCGCAGGACTTCGAGCCGGTCGTCTTCCGTTTTCGGTTTGTATTGACCGGATTTCTCGGACAGATAAGTCAGGATCACGCCGGACTGCGACAGCGTGCGTTCGCCGTCGACGAGGACCGGGGCTTCGCCCATCTCGTTCACTTCCGAGCGCCATTGCGGCGTGCGCTGCACGGCCTTGCCGAAAAAATCGACGAATACCGGCTCCCAATCCGCGCGCATGAGATTGAGCATCAGCGCCGCACGGTAGGCGTTGCCGGATTGGGCGAAGCAGTGAAGCTGGTACTGGGCCATGATGAATCCTGATGCGCAATCCGGCGAACATCCGGCATCGAGACCGGATTGTTGCCAGATTGCGCGAGGGGACTCTAGCGATAAAGCGTGATGGATTTAACGATAAAGCGTGATGGGTTCGCCCGCGACGGAGCTGCCGTCGAAGCGTGCGTGGCCCGCGGCCGTTAGCTGGCCGAGCGGGGCTCCGGTATGGTCGCGCAGCACGAGGCCCGCCTGTTCGAAATTCCAGTTGCGGCTGGTGAAGAAGTTTCCGGGGCAGCCGCCCTCGGGGGCGACCGAGCCGTTCGGCGAGGCCGGGCCGCCGCCGAAATTCATGTTGCACTGGCCGCGGCCGGGCGAGACCAGCACCCAGCGGCCGCTCATGTCCACCTGCGGCTGCCGGCGTATGGAGCCGGTATGAACCGGATCCGGCTGCGAGCCTGAGGCGAAGAGCCCGCCATTCATGCGCTCGCCGGCGCAGCCGGCAAGCGCGAGCGAGGAAAGGACGGCGGCGGCGAGGGCGGGGCGTGAAGATCGATTCGTCATGCCCCGCATTTTAGCCGGCGGTGGTTACCGCATCGTTGGGATCACGAATTCGGCGCCTTCCTTGGTTCCGGAGGGCCAGCGCGACGTCACCGTCTTGGTCTTGGTATAAAAGCGGACCGAATCCGGCCCGTGCTGGTTGAGATCGCCGAAGCCCGAGCGCTTCCAGCCGCCGAAGGTGTGGTAGGCGAGCGGCACGGGGATCGCGAAATTGACACCCACCATGCCGACATTCACGCGATTGGTGAAATCGCGCGCGGTGTCGCCGTCGCGCGTGAAAATCGACACGCCGTTGCCGTATTCATGCTCGGAGGGAAGCCGCACGGCTTCGGCATAATCCTTGGCGCGCACGACCGAGAGAACCGGGCCGAAAATCTCTTCCTTGTAGATCCGCATATTGGGGGTCACTTCATCGAACAGGCAGCCGCCCATGAAGTTGCCGTTCTCATAGCCCTGCAATTTGAAATTGCGGCCGTCGACCAGGAGCTTGGCGCCTTCCTTGATGCCGGTCTCGACATAGTCGCGCACCTTGTTCATGTGCGCCTTGGTCACCATCGGGCCGTAATCGGCTTGCGGATCGTGAGAAGGACCGACCTTCAGGCTTTCCACGCGCGGGATCAGCTTTTCGATCAGGATGTCGGCGGTCTTCTTGCCGACCGGCACGGCGACCGAAATCGCCATGCAGCGTTCGCCCGCCGAGCCATAGCCCGCGCCGATCAGCGCATCGACCGCCTGATCGATGTCGGCGTCCGGCATCACGATCATGTGGTTCTTGGCGCCGCCGAAACATTGCACGCGCTTTCCGTGCGCGCAGCCGGTCGAGTAAATGTACTCGGCAATCGGCGTCGAGCCGACGAAGCCGATGGCTTTCACGCGAGGATCTTTCAAAAGCGTGTCCACCGACTCCTTGTCGCCGTTGACGACATTGAGCACGCCTTCCGGCAATCCGGCTTCGACCAGAAGCTCGGCAAGCCGCATCGGAACGCCCGGATCGCGCTCCGAGGGCTTCAGGATGAAGGCGTTGCCGCAGGCGATGGCCGGGGCGAATTTCCACATCGGGATCATCGCCGGAAAATTGAACGGCGTGATGCCGGCGACAACTCCCAGAGGCTGCCGCATCGAATAGAGATCGATGCCGGGGCCGGCGCCTTCGGTGTAGTCGCCCTTCAGCAAATGCGGAATGCCGCAGGCGAACTCGACCACTTCCACGCCGCGCTGGATGTCGCCCTTGGCGTCGGGGATGGTCTTGCCGTGCTCGGAGGAGAGAATCCTGGCGAGAGAATCCGCCTCACGCGCGACGAGATCGAGAAACTTGAACAGGACGCGAGCGCGGCGCTGCGGGTTGGTCGCGGCCCAGCCGATTTGAGCTTTTTCGGCATTGGCGATGGCCTCTTCGACCTCGGCCTTGCTGGCGAGCGCGACCTTGGCCTGGACCTCGCCGGTATTGGGGTCGAAAACGTCGCCGAAGCGGCCCGACTTGCCCTTGACCGTCTTGCCGCCGATAAAGTGCCCGATCTCACGCATGTCTTAAGTCCTCCCTGTGACCTACAGGGGCCCCTGTCGGGCCTCTTGCGGATTGGGATAGCGCAGGGCCTTAGCGCCTGCAAAGCGTTCCGATGACAGAAGGCGACAAATTATTAGCCTTTACGGTCCTTTAAGCGCGCCCTGCCTAAGGTGGCTTCGTGGGCGGCTTGTCGTGAGCCCTTGGTAGCGTTGGCGTCGGGGTAGAGTTCAATGGATATTGCAACCGGGCTGGGCCTTATTTCAGGCGTCGTCGTTCTTCTCACGCTCATCCTGATGGGCGGCGAAATCGGGATGTTCCTGGATGTCCATGCCGCCATTGTGATCTTCGGCGGCTCCTTCGCGGCGACCCTGATCCGCTTTCCTCTGGCTTCCATCTTCCACGGCATTCCGATGGGAATGAAGTTCGCCTTCACGCTGCGGCGCACGTCGCAGCGCGAGCTGGTCGACGAGATCGCGGGCCTTGCCGAGATCGCGCGCAAGAACGGCCCGATGGGCCTCGAGCGGGTCGAGATCGAAGATCCTTTTCTCGCCAAGGGCGTGCGCTTCGTCGCCGACGGCTATGACGCCGACTTCATCCGCGACAATCTCGAGCGCGATCGCGACAATTTCCTCACGCATCTCGACGAAGGCCAGAAAATCTATCGCGCGATCGGCGATTGCGCCCCCGCTTTCGGCATGGTCGGCACCCTGATCGGCATGGTGCAGATGTTCGCGAACATGACCGATCCGTCGAAGCTCGGACCCTATATGGCCGTCGCCCTGCTTGCGACATTCTACGGCGCAGCCGTGGCAAACCTGTTCTGCCTGCCGATCGCCGACAAGCTTCATGTCAAACTCCTCGACGAAGAAATCAACCGCACTCTGATGATCGATGGCGTCCTGATGATGCGCGACTCCAAGAGCCCCGCGCTCGTGCGTGAAATGCTGCTCGCGTATCTGCCGGAGAAGCATCGTCATGAGGATGTTGAATTGGCGGCAGCGTAGCGGCCAACGGATCGAAATCATGGCAAAGAAAAGAGGCCAGGCTCACGGCGGCGGGCACGGCTGGTTCGTGACCTTCGCAGACCTGATGGGACTGCTGGTCGCCTTCTTCGTGATGCTGGTGGCATTCTCGACGCAGGACCAGGCCAAGCTGCAAATCGTCGCCGGCTCGATGCGCGAGGCCTTCGGCGTGCAGCAGAACGTTCGCTATTCCGGCATCATCGAAGTCGACGGACTGCCGACGCGCCCCAAACTGAAGAATGTCGCGCGCATCAATCCGGAAGACGCCTCGTCGACGCCGAGCCCCGACGACCTCGAACACAACAACAAGCAAGGCATGCGGCTCAAGGAGGACAAGGGCTTCGCGCTGGCGTCCGCGTCCCTGCGGCAGGCGCTTCAGGATCTTCCGGAGATCACCGAGATTTCCAAACACATCATGGTCGAGGAAACCAAGGAAGGCCTCAATATCGAGATCGTCGACCAGGACGGCCGCTCGATGTTCCCGGACGGCAGCAAGGAGCCCTATGAACGCACGCGGCGCGTCGTGCAGAAACTTGCCGGTCAGTTCAAGGCGATGCCATATCGGATGTCGATCACCGGACACACATCGGCCTCGCGCGTTCCCGCGAAGCGCGGTTACGGACCCTGGGAACTCTCGGCCGATCGCGCCAACGCGATCCGCCAGATCCTGGAAGACGAGGGCGTGCCGGCCGGACATTTTTTCCAGGTTGCCGGCAAAGCCGACACGCTGCCGCTGTTTCCCGACGATCCGTATATTTCCTCCAACCGTCGCGTCACCGTGACGCTGATGCGCGAAGCGCCCCCTTTGCCGCCGAATTTGAAGCCTTAACCGCTTGAAATATCAGGGCTGCAAAGCCCGAATACCAGAATCGGCTTGCTGTCCTTGGGAGGGTGCTATAAGCCGCCCCTCTTTGCGCGCAGCGCATTCAGCACGGTCATAGGAAAATGGCTCAAAGTAGTGTCGCGCCGGAACCGGCTGCGGCAGGCGCCGGATCGGAGCCGGGTCGCTCTTCGAATTTCCTGGCTCTCACGCTCGGCAGCGTCGGCGTCGTTTATGGCGACATCGGCACGAGCCCGCTTTACGCATTGCGCGAAGCCGTCGTGGCCGCGCAGGACGGCGGTCCGCTCACGCGCGAAATCGTGCTGGGAGTGCTGTCGCTGATCCTGTGGTCGCTGATCATCGTCGTGACCTTGAAATATGTCCTTATTCTTCTGCGCGCCGACAACAACGGCGAGGGCGGCACGCTCTCGCTGACGGCGCTGGCCTCGCGTGCGATCGGCCGCCGCACCACGATCGTGTACGTGCTTGGGATGATCGGGGCGGCGATGTTTCTGGGCGATTCCTTTATCACGCCGGCCATTTCTGTCTTGTCCGCGGTCGAAGGCCTCAAGCTCGCAACGCCCGCTTTCGAACATTACGTCGTTCCGATCACGGTCGTCATTCTGATCCTGCTGTTTTCTGTGCAGCGCAGGGGCACCGCCAGAGTGGCTGCGTTCTTCGGCCCGATCATGGTGGTGTGGTTTATCGCGATCGCGGTCCTCGGCATTCTGCATATTCGCGACGATCCGCATGTGCTGCTGGCGATCAATCCCTATTACGGTTTCGTGTTCATGTTCGAACATGGAAAAATAGCGCTGGTCACGCTTGGCCTTGTGTTCCTTGCGGTGACGGGCGGAGAGGCGCTTTACGCCGATCTCGGACATTTCGGGAGGAAGCCGATCCAGACCGCATGGCTCGGGATCGTCCTTCCGGCGTTGCTGATCAATTATTTCGGGCAGGGCGCATTGGTGCTCGCCGACCCGGCCACGCTCGAGAATCCGTTTTACCGCATGGTGCCGCAGACGTTGCTGCTGCCGATGGTGCTGCTCGCGACCGCGGCGGCCGTTATCGCGAGCCAGGCGGTCATCACCGGCGCATACTCGCTCGTGCAGCAGGCCATCCAGCTCGGTTTCCTGCCGCGGCTCGCGATCGTTCACACCTCCGAAGATCAATACGGGCAGATCTACATTCCGCGCGTGAACAACGCCTTGCTGGTCGGCGTATTGCTGCTCGTGCTCATGTTCCGGACATCGGGCGCATTGGCTTCCGCCTACGGCATCGCCGTGACGACGACGATGGTGGTCGATGGTCTGCTCGGGTTCATCGTCATCTGGAAATTGTGGAACTGGAAATGGTGGCAGGCGGCCCTTCTGATCATTCCTTTCGTCCTGATCGACGGCACTTTTTTCGCGGCCAACCTGCTCAAGCTTTTTGACGGCG
>CAMDXM010000063.1 GCA_945878025.1 Pseudorhodoplanes sinuspersici
CTCGTGCTGCCGGGAAGCCGGAAAAGCGAAATCAAGCGCCTGACCGAGCCATTTCAGCGCGCGGTCGAGCGCGTGGCCAAGCAGGTCTGGCCCTTGGATATCGTCATCCCGACGACCTCCCATCTCGCAGATGCCGTCATTCGGGAGACGGCGAATTGGCCGCTCCGGCCGCAAGTCGTGGTCAAGCGCGAAGATCGCCGGGCGGCGTTCCGCCGCGCCCGTGTCGCGCTCGCCAAATCCGGAACAGTCACATTGGAACTTGCGATTTCTGGAGTGCCGATGGTGACGGCGTATAAAGTGTCGCGACTGGAAGCGGCTATCGCTCGGCGTCTTATCACCGCATCGTCCGCCATCCTGGCCAATCTGGTTCTCAACGAGAACATTGTGCCTGAATTCATCCAGGAGGATTGCACGCCGCAAAGGCTGGCGGACGCGCTGATCCCCCTGTTTCGCGACAGTCCGGAACGCCGCCGGCAGGTCGAGGCTTTCCGGCGGCTCGACGCGATCATGCAGATCGGGACAGCCGAACCCGCGCGTCATGCGGCCGAACTGGTTCTGGCCGAGGCCGCGCGCAAACGCGTGCCGCAGACCCTGCATTTATCCTAATGGCAGGGTCGCGCGTGAGAGACTGGCGTCCGGCCGCCGAAATGCTTAGTTTGCCGCGTTGCAACACCGCGTAGCAGAGCATCCGGTTATGAAGCCGAACGGCCATATCCAGAAAACGGCAGCGATTACAGGCGTTTACGGATATCTTCCGGATTTTGTGCTGACCAATGCGGAGCTTGCCCGCATGGTCGATACCAGCGATGCCTGGATCACCGAGCGCACCGGAATCAAGGAGCGGCGCATCCTCAAAGGCGAGGGACTCGGGACCTCGCATATGGGCGCGGAAGCGGTGCGCGGATTGCTCAAGCGCACGGGCACCGATCCCTCCGAGGTCGATCTCCTGATCTGCGCGACCACGACGCCCGATTTCGTCTTTCCGTCGACTGCCAATCTGATCGCGGACATGGTGGGTCTTGGACCGATCGGCAGTTTCGACGTGCAGGCGGCCTGTTCCGGCTTCATCTATGCCGTGAGCATCGCGACGCAATTCATCGCCACCGGACAATGCCGCAAGGTCGTCGTTGTCGGCGCGGACAAGATGTCGACCGTCATCGACTATACCGACCGCGCGACCTGCGTGATTTTCGGCGATGGCGCGGGCGCCATTCTGGTCGAGCCGTCGCCAAATGGCGAGGGCATCATGGATACGCTGATCCGTTCCGACGGCTCCGGCATGATCCATCTGCACCAGAAAGCCGGCGGCAGCCGCTTTCCCCCAACCGCGGAAACCGTCGCCAAGCGGTTGCATTATGTCCATCAGGAAGGCGCCGCGGTCTATAAATTCGCGATCGCGAAAATGGCGGAAGTCTCCAACGAGATCATGGCGCGCAACAACCTGCGCGCGGACATGATCCAGTGGCTGGTGCCGCATCAGGCCAACCGGCGCATCATCGAATCGACCGCGGAAAAGATGGGCTTGCCGATGGATCGCGTCATGGTGACGATCCAGAAATACGGCAACACGACCGCGGCGACGATCCCGCTTTGCCTCTGGGACTATGAGGACAAGCTCAAGATCGGCGACCGGCTGATCCTGGCGGCGTTCGGCGGCGGCTTCACCTGGGGCGCCGCCTATCTGACCTGGGCCTATGACGGCGCTGCCGCCGTCAAGGAGAGCGCGTAGCCTTATCAGGCCTTCCGCGCCGATGACGGGACATAGTCCCTGCGCGCCGCACCGGTATAGAGCTGACGCGGACGGCCGATCTTCTGGTGCGGATCCTCGATCATTTCCTTCCACTGCGCGATCCAGCCGACCGTGCGCGCGACCGCGAACAGCACCGTGAACATCGAGGTCGGGAAGCCCATCGCCTTGAGCGTGATGCCGGAATAGAAATCGACGTTGGGATAGAGCTTCTTTTCGATGAAATAATCGTCGCGGAGCGCGAGCCGTTCCAGTTCGATGGCGACTTCCAGCAGCGGGTCGTCCTTGTGGCCGACCTCCGCCAGAACCTCATGGCAGGTCTTCTGCATGATCTTGGCGCGCGGATCGTAGTTCTTGTAGACGCGATGGCCAAAGCCCATCAGCCGGAACGGATCGTTCTTGTCCTTGGAGCGGCGGATATATTCCGGAATGCGATCGGCGGTGCCGATCTCAGCCAGCATTTTCAGCGCGGCTTCGTTAGCGCCGCCGTGAGCGGGCCCCCACAAACAGGCAATGCCGGCGGCAATGCAGGCGAAGGGATTGGCGCCCGACGAGCCGGCCAGACGCACGGTCGACGTCGAGGCGTTCTGCTCGTGGTCGGCATGCAGGATGAAAATGCGGTCCATGGCGCGCGCCATGACCGGATTGACCTTGTAGTCTTCGGCCGGCACCGCGAAACACATGCGCAGGAAGTTCGACGGATAATTGAGTTCGTTGCGCGGATAAACGAAGGGCTGCCCGATCGTATATTTGTAGGCCATCGCCGCCAGCGTCGGCATTTTCGCGATCATGCGGATCGAGGCCACCAGCCGCTGATGCGGATCGGAGATATCGGTGGAATCGTGATAGAAGGCCGAGAGCGCGCCGACCGAGCCGACCATCACCGCCATCGGATGCGCGTCGCGGCGGAAGCCCTGGAAGAAGCGGCTCATCTGCTCGTGAACCATCGTGTGGTTGTTCACGCGCTTGTCGAAATCCGCCTTCTGCGCGGCAGTGGGCAATTCGCCGTAAAGCAGGAGGTAACAGGTCTCGAGGAAGTCGCCATTCTCGGCGAGCTGTTCGATCGGATAGCCGCGATAGAGCAGGATGCCTTCGTCGCCGTCGATATAGGTGATCTTGGATTCGCAGCTTGCGGTGGAGGTGAAGCCGGGATCGTAGGTGAACAGGCCGGCCGATCCGTAGAGCTTGGAAATGTCGACCACGTCCGGTCCGATCGATCCTTCGTAGATCGGAAACGACCAATCCTTGTCGCCGACGCTCAGCTTGCCGGATTTCGTGTTCGCGCCTGTCTTTGCGTCCATATTGGCTGTCCTCTTCCGAGACCGACCCGCAAACCGTTTCTCAGCCGCCGACACGGAGACTGGATGTGAGCCCCGGCAGGCTCCCGATATCGCTGGACCGATCCAATTTTGGGTATCTTATCCGCTTCTGCGCCGCAAGATACCCGGCGGCAGCCTGGCGGTCCCTAGCAAAAGAGATAAGATAAACGGTCTTCTCAAACGGCATCCTTGATGCGGGACAGGCTTTCCTCCCGGCCGAGGAGTTCGAGAACCTCGAAAATTCCTGGCGAAGTGACGCGGCCGGTCAGGGCGGCCCGCAAGGGTTGCGCCAGCGCTCCGAGCTTGACCCCGGATTCCTCCGCCAGCACGCGGACCGCCGTTTCCGCGCTGCCGGCATTCCAGTCCGCGCTGGCTTCGAATTTCACGATCAGCGCGGCAAGCAGCTTGCGCGCCTCGGGCGTGAGCAAGGCCTTGGCTTTTTCCTCGATGATGAGCGGCCGCTCGGCCCAGAGAAAGCGTGTGCTGTCGAGCAATTCGATCAGGGTTTTTGCGCGCTCCTTGAGGGCGGGCATCGCGGTGAGGAGTTTCGACCGTAACGCGGGCGTCAACCGCGCTTTAAGCGCTTCGCCGCCGGCGATATGCGGCAGGGCCTGTTCAAGCGCGGCCAGCATGTCCTCGCTGCTGCTCGCACGCATATAATGGCCATTGACGCTTTCGAGCTTGGCGAAATCGAAACGCGCCGGCGACCGCCCGATTTGCGGCAGATCGAAATGCGCGATCATCTCCTGCGTCGAAAAAACTTCCTGATCGCCGTGGCTCCAACCCAGCCGCACGAGGTAATTCCTCAACGCGACGGGCAGATATCCCAATGCGCGATAGGCATCGACGCCAAGCGCGCCATGCCGCTTGGACAATTTCGACCCGTCCGGTCCGTGGATCAGCGGAATATGCGCCATCGCCGGCACGGCCCAGCCGAGCGCATTGTAGATCTGCGTCTGCCGGGCGGCATTGTTGAGATGATCGTCGCCGCGGATGATGTGGGTTACGTTCATGTCGTGATCGTCGACCACGACGGCCAGCATGTAAGTCGGGTTTCCGTCCGAACGCAGCAACACGAGGTCGTCGAGATTCTCGTTCTGCCAAGTCACGCGGCCCTGCACCTTGTCGTCCACGACCGTCTCGCCGGTCAGCGGCGCCTTGAGACGGATCGCCGGCTTGACGCCGGCCGGCGCTTCGGAACGGTCGCGATCGCGCCAGCGCCCGTCATAGAGCCGGGTGCGGCCCTCGCGGCGCGCTTTCTCCCGCATCTCTTCGAGTTCCTGCGGCGTCGCAAAGCACCGATAGGCTTTGCCCTGCGCCAGCATCTGTTCGACCGCTTCCCGGTGCCGGTCGGCGCGCGCGAATTGATGGATGACGTCGCCATCCCAGGCGATGCCGAGCCATTTCAAGCCGTCGATGATGGCGTCGATGGCTTGCTGCGTGGAGCGTTCGCGGTCGGTATCCTCGATCCGCAGCAGCATTTTGCCGCCACGGCCGCGCGCATAGAGCCAGTTGAACAGGGCCGTGCGCGCGCCGCCGATATGGAGGAAACCGGTCGGGGACGGGGCAAATCGGGTGATGATGGGTTCGGTCATTGCGAGATGTGGTTTTCTTGAAACGGCTTTCTTTGGCGCGGTCCCTGTACCATACAAGCGGTCGACGTTCTGCGCCGAATCCTGCTTATCAGCAAAGCCCTATCTGATGCGCCTGATGCAAGCCTTAACGCTTGGCGCGCAGGGATGGATTTGGCAGATAGGGCGTCAGGCGAGGACGCCGCAAGCGCTCTGGTAGCAGGTATTGGAAGCATGACGGCAACAGACACGGTCGGAACCGAAGGCGGGCGCGATTTCATTCGCGACATCGTGCAGGCTGATCTCGACGCCAGGAAACACAAGAAGATCGTGACCCGGTTTCCGCCGGAGCCGAACGGATACCTGCATATCGGCCACGCCAAGTCGATCTGCCTCAATTTCGGAATCGCGGAAGAATTCGGCGGTCAGTGCAATCTGCGTTTCGACGACACCAATCCGACCAAGGAGGAGCAGGAATATATCGACGCCATCGAATACGACGTCCGCTGGCTCGGCTTCGGCTGGGGGACGAATCTCTTCTACGCTTCGGATTATTTCGAGCGTCTCTACGAATGGGCCGAACACCTGATCAAAAACGGCAAGGCCTATATCGACGACCAGACCCAGGACGAGATGCGCATGGCGCGCGGCACATTGAAAGAGCCCGGTCGCAATAGTCCCTTTCGCGACCGCGGTGTTGAGGAAAATCTCGATCTGTTCCGCCGCATGCGGTCCGGTGAATTTCCAAACGGCGCGCGCGTCCTGCGCGCCCGGATCGACATGACGTCGGGCAACATCAATCTGCGCGACCCGGTGCTGTATCGCATCCTGCATGCGAGCCATCCGCGCACCGGCACGACGTGGAGCATCTATCCGAGCTACGACTTCGCGCATGGCCAGTCGGATGCGATCGAGGGTATCACGCATTCGATCTGCACACTCGAATTCGAGGATCACCGTCCGCTCTATGAGTGGTTCCTCGACAATCTGCCGGTGCCGTCGCGGCCGCGGCAATATGAATTTGCGCGGCTCAATCTGACTTACACGATCCTGTCGAAGCGCGTGCTGACCGGGCTCGTGCGCGACATCCACGTCAAGGGCTGGGACGATCCGCGCATGCCGACGCTCGCGGGCCTGCGGCGGCGCGGCGTGCCGGCGGAGGCGATCCGCGATTTTGTGAAGCGCATCGGCGTCGCCAAGGCGAACAGCGTGGTGGATGCGGCGGTGTTCGATTTTTCAGTGCGCGAGGTCCTCAACAAGACAGCCTTGCGCCGCATGGCCGTGCTGCGTCCGCTTAAAGTCACGATCGAGAATTATCCGGAAGGCCAGAGCGAGGACATCGAGGCGGTCAATCATCCCGACAATCCGGACGCCGGATCGCGCAAGATCAAATTCGGCCGCACGCTTTATGTCGAGCGCGAGGACTTCATGGAAGTCCCGGCCAAGAAATTCTATCGCCTGTCGCCGGGGGCCGAAGTGCGGCTGCGCTACGCCTACTTCATCACCTGCAAGGAGGCGATCAAGGACGCAAGTGGCGAGGTCGTCGAATTGCGTTGCACCTACGATCCGGCGTCGCGCGGCGGCAATTCGCCGGACGGGCGCAAGGTGAAGGCGACCTTGCATTGGGTGTCGGAAGCGGACGCCGTGACGGCCGAGATTCGCATCTACAACCAGCTTTTCACGCGGCCCGATCCGGATGCCGCGAATTTCGCCGCCGATCTCAACCCGCAATCGCTCGAAGTGCTGAGCGACGCCAAACTGGAATCCGCCTTGGCCAAAAGTAACTCGAGCGAGCCGGTCCAGTTCGAGCGCCAGGGCTATTTCTGCACCGATCCCGACAGCGCGCCAAACCGGCTGGTTTTCAACCGGACCGTCGGGCTTCGCGATACTTACGCGAAGATAGCCGCGAGCGGCTGAGGCCGCTTCCGGTAGCAAAAGCAGCGCTGATCCATGTAGCATAGCGGCCTGATCGTAACGCGCGGGAACGGGGGTTCCGCGCCCATGGAACAGGATCGCAATCGCGGGGCGCGCGCGACAGCGTGGACGCCGGTTATCGCCCGGGCATGGCGCCGCGCAGCGCCGCCATGGGCGCACGATCTGCTGTGGCTCGCGGAAACTCTCGCGCAGTATCTGCGGCAATGGGCAACCGCCGACACAGGGCCGGGCCGGCTTGTTCCCTGGCTGCCGATCGCATTCGGCCTCGGCATCGCGCTCTATTTTTCCGTCGAACGCGAACCGGCCTGGTGGGCGGGGTTATCGCTGACGCTTGTTGCATGTGTGTCCGTATTCGCACTTCGCGCCCGGCCGGCCGCATTCCCGGCTGCCCTTGCAATTGCAGCCATCGCCGGCGGCTTCACGATTGCGACCTTCAAAAGCGCGCGGATCGAACACGCCGTTCTCGCGACGCCGGTCGGCTATGCCGGGATTTCAGGTTTTGTGGAAAACCGCGAGGAACGCGAACGCAGCGATCGTTTCATCCTGCGCATTCACCGGATCGATGCGCCGCGCCTTGATGCCAAGCTTGACCGGGTGCGGCTGTCGGTTCGAAAGGGAATGGCGCCCGCGGTCGGCTCGTTTGTGACGATCCGCGCGCGGCTCAACCCGCCGCTGCGTCCGCTTCGCCCGGGCGGTTACGATTTCGCCCGCGATCTGTATTTTCACGGCATCGGTGCGACCGGCTTCGTGCTCGGGCAAATCAAGGTTTCCGATCCGCCCTATCCGGCGGATCTCTGGCTCGCTTATGCGTCGGCGATCCATGCGATGCGGGACGCGATCGACGCGCGCATCCGCTCGGTGATTTCCGGCGACCGCGGCGCGATCGCGTCCGCGCTCATCACTGGCAAGCGCGACGCCATATCCGCGCCGGTCAATGACGCGATGTATGTCTCAAGCCTCGCGCATGTCTTGTCGATTTCCGGTTATCACATGGCCGTGGTGGCAGGCGTCGTCTTCTTCGTGATCCGGGCCTCGCTGGCGCTCGTACCGGCTTTCGCCAATCGCTATCCGATCAAGAAATGGGCCGCGTTCGCAGCCATTGTGGTCGCGGCTTTCTATCTGTTGCTGTCCGGATCGGAGGTCGCGACACAGCGTGCTTTCGTCATGACCGCGATCGTGCTGATCGGCGTCATGTTCGACCGGCCGGCCTTGACGTTGCGCACCATCGCGATCGCGGCGCTCGCAGTCTTGCTGATCGCCCCGCAGGCGCTCGTGCATCCGAGCTTCCAGATGTCGTTCGCCGCGACGCTTGCGCTCGTTGCGGCGTATGAAAGAGGATTGCCGTGGTTTTCAACGCCTCCCGAAACGCCTTTGGCGACCCGCATCGCATTGTGGGGCGGACGGGAAGCGGTCGCGCTGATCGTTGCGTCGATCGTCGCAGGCCTTGCCACCACGCTCTACGCGGCCTTCCATTTTCACCGCCTCGCGCCTTATGGCGTGATCGCCAATCTCCTCGCCATGCCGATCGTCTCCGCCTGGGTCATGCCGGCGGGCCTGATGGGACTGATCGCCATTCCGTTCGGCTTTGACGGCCTGTTCTGGCGTCTGATGGGAGACGGTATCGACTGGATGATTGCCGTGGCGCTCTTTGTGGCGAGCCTTCCCGGCGCGGTCGGCCGCGTCGCGGCCTTCGGCATGGGCCCGCTGATGCTCGGGTCCGCGGGTCTCATCGTCCTTTGTCTATTGCGGACACCGATACGATTTGCGGGCGCGGCCTTGCTTGTGGCGGCGGCAATCTGGGCGGGCCGGGCGCCGCTGCCCGATATCCGCATCGCGTACGAGGGAAATATGGTCGCCGTGCGAAATGGCGACGGACGCCTGTCCATCATGAAAAGCCGAAACGACGATTTTACAATTCGCGAATGGCTCGCCGCCGACGGAGATGCCCGCGCGGTTCGTGACGAAAGCCTGTCAGAGCAGATCCGCTGCGATCCCGAGGGGTGCATCGCGAAACTGCCGGATCGTTCGCTCGTCGCCTTGTCATTCTCGATGGAAGCGCTGGCGGAGGATTGTGGCAAGGCCGCGCTGGTCGTCACCGCGCGCAACGCGCCCACGGATTGCGCGGCGTTCCTGATCGACCGGGACGAACTGCGCGCATCCGGCGCCCTCGATCTCACGCGCAATGGAAAAGTCTTCGACGTCGTTCGCGCCAATCCGCCCGGACAAGACCGGCCATGGGCGAGGCGGCCGCAACCGCCCGCACGGGCTGCGCAGACCCGTCAGCCAGCGCCGCCCGATGCGACGCCGCGCACAGAGGACATTGAGCCGACAAATCCCGATCAATAGCGGCGGAATATCCCGACCAGCTTGCCCTGGATCCGCACGCGGGTCGGCGGAAGGATACGCACCTCATAGGCCGTATTGGCGGGCTCGAGCGCAATCGACGCGCCACGGCGCCGGAAGCGCTTGAGCGTCGCTTCCTCGTCGTCGATCAGCGCCACGACAATGTCGCCGGTCTCGGCGGCTTCCGTGCGGCGGAGGAGGGCCATGTCGCCGTCGAGGATGCCGGCGTCGATCATGGAATCGCCGCGCACTTCGAGCGCGAAATGCTCGCCGGACGTCAGCATATCGGCCGGCATGTTGATGGTGTGGCTGCGGGTCTGGATCGCCTCGACGGGCGTGCCAGCCGCGATGCGGCCCATGACAGGCACGGCAACCGGACGGCCGCTGTCGTCCTCGGAGCCCGTCCGCACGCGGCCGAGATTGCCCTCGATCACGCTCGGTGTGAATCCGCGCCGGCCGCCATTGCCCATGCCCTGACTGACCGATTCTGGAAGCTTGATGACCTCGATGGCGCGCGCGCGGTTCGGCAGACGGCGAATGAAGCCGCGCTCCTCCAGCGCCGTTATGAGCCGGTGGATGCCGGATTTGGAGCGCAGATCGAGCGCATCCTTCATTTCGTCGAAGGAGGGCGGCACACCACTTTCCTTCAGGCGGTCGTTGACGAAGCGCAGGAGCTCTAACTGTTTGCGGGTCAGCATCGCCTTGTGGTCCCCCCGGAATGGCCCTAGCTATAGAAACAAATCATGAACAGACACTATCTGTTCGATATGTGTTCCGCAACCATTTAATTTCAGGTGAAGAACTTGAGCCTTCGCTAAAGCGGAAGCTTAAGGATGCGGCACGCTTCTCCGGCCCGCCGGGCGGGCTCGAAAGGCTCCCGGATCACAAGGCAATCGGCCTTTGCCAGAGCGTGCATAAGGGACGAATCCTGCAGCGGCAGCGGGGTTGCGACCGGAATGCCATGCGGTCCTGGCGCAAGCGTGGCCCGCAGATAGTCCGCGCGCTCGTCATTGGCCGACAGGCCGATCCCCAGCTCCGCCGATTCGGTTTCCGGAATGAGATCGGCGCGGCCAGCCAGCCGGCGCAGAAGCGGCAGCAAGAACAGAAACGCGCATACGAACGCCGATACCGGATTGCCGGGAAGACCGAGCACATGCATTCCGCCCAGCAGCCCATGCATGAGCGGACGGCCAGGGCGCAGCGCGACTTTCCAGAACGACAGCGTGAGGCCTTCGGCCGCAAAGGCCTTGTGGACGAGATCGTACTCGCCGACCGACGCCCCGCCGGTCGTCACCAGCACATCGGCGCCGCTCGCCCGCGCCCGCCGGATCGCGGCGATGGTGTCTTCGATGCGGTCCGGCACGATCCCGAGATCGACGATCTCCGCGCCCTCGCTCCGCGCCAGCGCCGCAATGGCGTAGCCGTTGGAATAGACGATCTGGCCGGGCTTGGGTTCGCTGCCGGGCATCACGAGTTCATCGCCGGTCGCGAACGCCGCCACCTTTGCGCGGCGGGCGACCGGCAGCGTCGCGTTGTTGGTCGCCGCCGCCAGCGTCACGTCGCGTCCGGTCAGCAAGCGGCCTCGTGGCAGCAGGACATCGCCGGTCCTGAAATCGAGTCCGGCGCGGCGGATATGCTTGTTGACCGGCGTTGCCTTCTCGACCCGGACGCGGTCGTCCTCGCGTTGCGTGTGTTCCTGAACGACAATCGTGTCGGCGCCGGGTGGAACGACGCCGCCCGTGAAAATCCGCACCGCCTCGCCGGGATGAACCGATCCGGCAAAAGGCCGCCCGGCCGCGACCTCACCGGTGATTTTCAGATCGACGGGCGCCGCCGCGATGTCGGCCGCGCGAACGGCGTAACCGTCCATCGCCGATACATCCGCCGGCGGCTGCGTGCGCAGCGCTGTGAGATCGGCGGCCAGCACGCGACCATGCGCGGCGGCAAGCGGAACCGTTTCCGGCGGCAGCGGGCCGGCTTTCGCGATCACTCGTTCCAGCGCTTCTGACACCGGGATGAGCGCCACGACTTAGTCCTTCGCGCGATAGAGGCCGGATTTTCCGCCGGACTTTTCGATGAGCCTGATGCCCTCGATGCGCATGCCGCGCTCGACGGCCTTCACCATGTCGTAGATGGTCAGACACGCGACGGCGGCGGCCGTGAGCGCCTCCATCTCGACACCGGTCGGCCCGTTCACTTTCACCGATGCCGTCACGACCAGCCCCGGAGTCTTTCGGTCCGGCACGATATCGACCGTGACCTTGGAAATCGCGAGCGGATGGCAGAGCGGGATCAGATTGTGCGTGCGTTTCGCGGCCATGATGCCGGCGATGCGGGCGGCGCCGAGCACGTCGCCCTTTTTCGCATTGCCTTTCATGACGAGATCGAGCGTCGCCGGGGACATGGTAATGCGCCCTTCGGCGATGGCTTCGCGCTCGGTCGCGGACTTTGCCGATACATCGACCATCCGCGCTTCGCCGCTTGTCGCAAGATGAGTGAGTATCCTGGCGGCCTTCCTGGCAGCTTTCTTGGCAGGTCTCTTGGTAGTTTTCCTGGTCGGTTTCCTGGCGCGCGCCATGGTCAGCCGGCCGCGCGAATAGCAGCGCCATCGCCGCCGGCCAGAAGCGTTCGCGTCGCCGCCGCGACATCCGCGGCGCGCATCAGGCTCTCGCCGATCAGGAAGGACGAAATGCCGGCTTTCGACAGCCGCTTGAGATCCGCCGGCGTGTCGAGGCCGCTTTCGCCGATTGCGATCCGCCCGGCTGGAATTTTCGGCGCAAGCTTTTCGCTCACCGCCAGAGAGGTCTCGAAGGTCCGCAGATCGCGATTGTTGATGCCGACCAGCCGCGAGCGCAATCGCAGCGCGCGATCGAGTTCGGATTCGTTATGGACCTCGAGCAAGACGTCCATGCCGAGATCGAAGGCCGCGTCCTCGATATCCTTCGCCGCATCATCGTCGAGCGCGGCCATGATGATGAGGATGCAATCGGCGCCCCATGCGCGCGCTTCGGCGACCTGATAGACGTCGAACATGAAGTCCTTGCGCAAGGCGGGAAGGGCGGTCGCATCCCGCGCCTGCGTGAGAAATTCAGGCTTGCCCTGGAATGACGGCGCATCGGTCAGCACCGAAAGACACGTCGCGCCGCCCTGTTCATAGGCGCGCGCCAGCGCCGGTGGATCGAAATCGGCGCGGATCAATCCCTTCGACGGGCTTGCCTTCTTGATCTCGGCGATCAGCGCATAGTGTCCCTGCGCGATCCGCCGCTCGATCGCCCGCGCGAAGCCGCGCGGTCGTCCCGCCGCCTTGATGTCCGCTTCGAGCGCCGAAAGAGGCCGCGCCATTTTCGCCGCTGCAATCTCCTCGCGCTTGTAGCCTTCGATCTTTTTCAGGATGTCGGCCATTGCGATCCTGGCTTTATGCGTTCGAAACGGCGATCAGCTTGTCGAGCCGCTGCTTGGCGGCTCCGGATTCCAGCGACTTGCGCGCGAGCGCCGCGCCTTCCTTCAAATCCTTGGCGGCCTGCGCGACCACAAGAGCCGCCGCCGCGTTCATCATCGCGACATCGCGATAGGCGGAGTCTTTGTTGTCGAGCACGCCCTTCAGAGCCGCCGCATTCGTATCGGCGTCGGCGCCGCGCAAGGCTTCCGGCTTAACGGTTTTCAGACCGATATCCTCCGGCTTGATCTCGAACGTGCGGACCTTGCCTTTTTCCAGCGCGGCCACATAGGTCGGCCCGGATGTTGTAATCTCGTCGAGGCCGTCGGAGCCGTGCACAACCCATACGCTGTCGGACCCGAGATTGTTGAGAACCTGCGCCAGCGGTTCGATCCATTGCCGGGAAAACACGCCGACCAATTGGCGCTTGACGCCGGCCGGATTGGACAGCGGGCCCAGCAGATTGAAAATCGTGCGGGTGCCAAGCTCGACGCGCGTCGGCCCGACATTCTTCATCGCGGGATGGTGCGCGGGCGCGAACATGAATCCGATGCCCGCGTCGTCGATGCAGCGGCCTACCTCCTCGGGCGTGAGGTCGATCTTCACGCCGAGCGAGGTCAGAACGTCGGCGGCGCCGGAACGCGAGGAGAGGGCGCGATTGCCATGTTTTGCGACCGGGATGCCCGCGCCGGCGACAATGAAGGCGGCGCAAGTGGAGATGTTGTAAGAACCGGATGCGTCGCCGCCGGTGCCGACCACGTCGATGGCATTGCTGGGCGCGTTGACGCGCAGCATCTTGGCGCGCATGGCGCTGACCGCGCCGGTGATTTCGTCCACGGTCTCGCCGCGCACGCGCAATCCCATCAGCAGCGCGCCCATCTGCGACGGCGTCGCTTCGCCGGACATCATGCGATCGAAGGCGCCGGAGGATTCGTCGCGCGACAATGCGGCGCCGGTCGCGATCTTTCCGATAAGCGCCTTGAATTCGTCGATCACGACACCCTCTTCAATGTCTGCCCGGCCGGCGCGTGTTTGGCGTTCCAGCTTGCGGCGATATCGAGAAAATTCTTCAGGATCAGGTGGCCATGCTCGGACGCGATGCTTTCGGGATGAAACTGCACGCCGTAAATCGGCAATTCGCGATGCGCCAGTCCCATCACCAGATCGCCGTCGGTTTGCGCCGTCACCATCAGATCGCGCGGCATGCTGGCGCGTTCGACCACCAGCGAATGATAGCGCGTGGCCTTGAACGGACCGTTGATCCCGCGAAAGACACCCGTGCTCTCGTGGCGGATTTCTGACATCTTGCCGTGGACCGGGACCGGTGCGCGCACGACCTTGCCGCCGAACACCTGACCGATGGCCTGGTGGCCGAGGCATACGCCCATGATCGGGATCGTGGGCGCCGCCTTCTCGATCAGTTCAAGGCAGATGCCGGCTTCGTTCGGCGTGCATGGGCCGGGCGAGAGCACAATGGCGTCGGGGCGCGACGCGACGACGTCGGATGCGGTCACCTTGTCGTTGCGATGCACAGCCACGTCCGCCCCCAACCCGCCAAGATAATGGACGAGATTGAAAGTGAAGCTGTCGTAATTGTCGATCAGGACGATCATCGCGCCCTCATCCCGCCCGTTTTTGTTGCCGGTTCCGGGTCTTAGACGGGGGTTCGGAGGGGGTCAAGGGAGCCGCCGGAATGACCGTTATTGCCCGCGTCCGGCGCTCGACGCAAAGCGCCGCGCTTCCTCCGCCGCGCGAAACAGCGCCTTGGCCTTGTTGACGCATTCGGCCTGCTCGGACGCCGGATTGCTGTCGGCGACAATTCCAGCGCCGGCCTGGACATACATCTTGCCGTCTTTCACGAGCGCGGTGCGCAGCACGATACAGGTGTCCATGTCGCCCGCAGCCGAGAAATAGCCGACGCAGCCGGCATAGACGCCGCGCTTTTCCTTTTCCAGTTCGTCGATGATTTCCATGGCGCGCACTTTCGGCGCCCCGGACACCGTGCCGGCCGGAAAGCCGGCGGCCAGCGCGTCGAGGGCGTCGCGATTGTCCGCGAGATCGCCTTCGACATTCGACACGATATGCATGACCTGACTGTAGCGCTCGATGAAGAATTGATCGGTCACGCTGACGCTGCCGATTTTTGCGACCCGGCCGACATCGTTGCGTCCGAGATCGAGCAGCATTAGATGTTCCGCGCGCTCCTTGGGATCGGCAAGCAATTCCTGCTCGAGCGCGACGTCTTCATGCGGCGTCGCGCCGCGCGGCCGCGTTCCCGCGATCGGGCGAATGGTGATGCGGCCGTCGCGCGTGCGCACCAGGATTTCCGGGCTCGATCCCGCGACCGCGAAAGTCCCGTAATCCAGATAATAGAGAAACGGCGCGGGATTGACCCGCCGCAGGGCGCGATAGAGCGAAAAAGCCGGGATCGAAAACGGCGCCTCGAAGCGTTGCGAGAGCACGACCTGAAAGATGTCGCCGGCGGCGATATATTCCTTCGCCCGCAGCACCATCGCGCGGTATTCGTCCGCGCTGGTATTGGATGTCTGCGCCACCGCCACCGGCCCCGGATCGAAGTCGACTGCGGATTTGTCGAGCGGCCGGTCGAGCGCATCGACGACGCTCGACAGCCGTTCCGAGGCGCGGGCGAGGGCGGCGCTTGCCGATACGTCCGCCGCTGGACGCACAGGCGTCACCACCGTGATCGAATCCTTCACCGCGTCGAACACGATGATGAGGGTCGGGCGGGCCATGATCGCGTCCGGCAGACCGAGCGGATCGGGATTGGGCGCGGGCAGTTCTTCCATCTGCCGCACCATGTCGTAACCGAGATAGCCGAATATTCCGGCGGCCATCGGCGGCAGGTCCGCCGGAAGCGCGATGCGGCTTTCCGCGATGAGATCGCGCAGGGCCTGCAGGGGCGGATGATCGCAAGGCGTGAAGGCATCCGGGTTCTGGCGCGCGGCGCGATTGATCTGCGCCCGCTCTCCGTTCACGCGGAAAATCAGGTCGGGCTCAAGACCGATAATCGAATAGCGCCCGCGCACCGCGCCGCCTTCGACCGATTCGAAAAGAAAGCTCATCGGCTTGCCGCCGGCAATTTTCAGGAACGCAGAGACCGGCGTCTCGAGATCGGCGACGAGCGTGGTCCAGACCACCTGGGTCTCGCCGCGGTCATAGCTCCGCGAAAAGGTTTCGATCGGCGGTTCGGTCCTCATGCGCCGGCACTCAGTTCGCGGCGCCGGACAGCACCTGGTTCAGGGCGGCCTCGTTGATGCTCGTGCCGAGATCGGATTGCAGCCGCACGACATATTGGCTGACCAGATCCTCGAACCCGGCGGCGCGCAGCGCGTTTTCGAGCAGCTTGGCTTCCGGAGAAGCTGGATCGAGCTTCGGCACGGAAATGTCGGTCACGCGGAACACAACGCGGTAGGTCGGCCGCTCTCCCTCGGCATTGCCCACGCCGTCCTTGGGTGTCGAGAATACGTCATTGACCACCTTGGCCGGCACGGCGTCGGAAACGGCGGCGCGCTTGAGGCCTTTCACATTCTGCGCCTTCAATCCCGCGGCGGCCGCGACCTCGCTGACCTTCGCGGTCTTGAGCTTGTCGGCCAGTTCCGCCGCCTTGGTCTTCAAGCGCGCGGCGATTTCATCCTCGCGCCAACGCTCGGCCACGCGGTCCTGCACTTCGGCCAGCGGCCGTTCGCGCGAGGGGGTCGTTCCCAGCACTTCGAACCAGACATGACCGCCTTCGGGGGTTTGCACCGGCTCGTTCTCAACCCCGATATCGGAGGCGAAAGCGGGATTCAGAAAATCGACATTGACGGGAATCCCGGCGACAAGTGCGCCGTTCGGATCGCGGCCCGAACGGTCGATGGCCTCGATGCGCCGCGGCGAAAGATTGAGTTTCTTGGCGATTTCAGCCAGCGGCTGGCCGGCGCCACGCTCGTCCTCGATCTTGGTTTGCTGGTCCGCGATCTGCGCCTT
>CAMDXM010000064.1 GCA_945878025.1 Pseudorhodoplanes sinuspersici
GTCGCCCGCTCCAATCTGATCCTGGACGATCTGCGCCGTGTGACCGGGGCATTCCCGGACGCGCAACAGCGTCTTGGAAAATTGCCGATGCATCTTGCCGCCCAAATCGGTAACGCAAAAGTCGCGATCGCGCATGGCGATGCATGGTCGCTGGCCGGCTGGAATTTTTCTCATGACATGCTCGACGATGAGACCCGCCGCCCGCAATTCGAGCGCCTGCGCCGCGAGGCGTCCGCCGACATATTTGCATCCACACATACGTGTCTTGCGGCATTGCGCCGCTTCTCAGCCCCGGATGGCGATCTCACGATCATCAACAATGGCGCGGCCGGGATGCCGAATTTTCGCCGTTCCTGTTTCGGATTGATGACCCGCATCGCGACGCTGCCCTCCCCGCGCCCGCCGCTCTATGGGGCCGTGCAGAATGGCGTGCATATCGATGCGATCCCGCTGGAATACGATAATGCCGGCTTTATGAAGCGGTTCCTGAATCGCTGGCCGGACGAGTCCGCGGCGCATGCATCCTATTTCGGGCGCATCGCGGCGGGGCCGGATTATGGGGTTGAGCAGGCGCGGCCTCATTCCGCTACGCTTCCGGCGTAACGCTCGAACCCCGGCAGCGATGTCATGCCGAAGCTGTCCATTGTCATGCCGGTGCTCGACGAGGCGGAGAATATCCGCGGCGCGCTGTCGCGCCTTGCGGCTTATCGCGGGCGCGGCGTCGAGATCGTCGTCGTCGACGGCGGCAGCGGTGACGGCACGCCCGCGCTTGCCGCGCCGCTTTGCGATCGCGTGATCGCTGCGCCGCGCGGCCGCGCCCGCCAGATGAATGCCGGCGCCGCGGCGGCCATGGGCGACGTGCTCATGTTCCTGCATTGCGATTGCGTTTTGCCGGACAAGGCCGACCGCCTGGCTCTCGATGGCCTCGCGCGAACCGGCACGGCATGGGGTCGGTTCGATGTCCGGATCGACGGACGCCATCCTCTTCTTCACATCGTCGCCACCATGATGAATGCGCGTTCGCGCCTGACCGGAATTGCAACCGGCGATCAGGCTATTTTCGTGCGTAAGGATGCCTTCGGGAAGGCTGGGCGCTTTCCGGACATTCCGTTGATGGAGGACATCGCATTTTCCAAGGCGGCCAAGCGGATATCTCCGCCGCTTTGCCTGCGCGCACAGGTCACGACCTCGGGCCGGCGATGGGAGCAAAACGGCGTCGTGAGAACGATCGTCCTGATGTGGCGCCTGCGGCTTGCTTATTTTCTCGGAGCGAGCCCCGCTAACCTTGCGAAGCGATATGGCTATGGCGACTGAGCCCATCGCCATTTCAATCCTGGCCAAGGCGCCGATCCCGGGCCTGACCAAAACGCGGCTGATTCCCGCGCTCGGCGCGCATGGCGCGGCGATGCTGCAAGAAGCGCTGACCGCGCGCGCCGTCGAAACGGCGATTGCCGCGCAAACCGGCCCGGTCACGCTTTGGGCCGCGCCCGACGCCACGCACCCTTCCTTTCGCGAACTCGTAATTGGGTCGCGGATCGCGATCCGGCGTCAGCCCGACGGAGATCTCGGCGCGCGCATGCTCGCGACAAGCGAAGCGGTGTCAGGACCGATGCTGGTGATCGGGACGGATTGTCCGGCGCTGTCGTCCGCGCATTTGCAGGCGTCAGCGGATGCTTTGCGCGCGGGTTGCGATATCGCGATCATTCCCGCCGAGGACGGCGGCTATGTGCTGATCGGGATGCGGCAGCCGCGGCCGTCTCTTTTCAATACGATGCCCTGGGGCACGGACATAGTCATGGCTGAGACTCGCAAGCGCATCGCCGAGGGCGGATTGAGTTGCCGCGAAACGCCCGCGCTCTGGGATATCGACCGGCCGGACGATCTCGAACGCCTACGCGGCGATCCCGCCTTTGCGCGCTTCTTTTAGAGCCGCCCTTCGAGCGCGCGGTTGAAGATCGTGCGCGCGGCGCGCTTGTCGAGCGGCACGGGATTGCCACCCGCGGTCGGATCCTTCGGCGCCATCTCCACGATCATGTCGGCCTTCTCCGGACCGACTTTCAAGCCCGCGAGCGTATGCGGCACTCCGGTCTCCTCGCGCAATTGCAGAACGAAATCCATGAAGGCGCGGAAATTCGGCTTCAGGCCGATATAGGCCGAGAGTCGCTTGATCTTGTCCTCGATCGCTTTCTTGTTGAACGCCAGCACATACGGCATGAACACGCCGTTGGTCAGCCCGTGATGCGTGTCGTAAAGCGCGCCGACCGGATGCGACAGCGCATGAATGCCGCCGAGCCCTTTCTGGAACGACGTCGCGCCCATGGCCGCCGCCGCCATCATCTGCGCGCGCGCTTCGATGTTCTTTCCATCCTTCACCGCCGTCGCGAGATTTTCCTTCACGAGGCGAATGCCCTCGACCGCGACGCCCTCCGCGATCGGGTGATAAGACGGAACGCAATACGCCTCAAGGCAATGCGCGAACGCGTCCATCCCGGTGCCGGCGGTGATGTGTGCCGGCATTCCGACCGTGAGCTCGGGATCGCAGATCGTGACCTTCGGCATCATCAGCGGATGGAAGATGATCTTCTTCGTATGCGTGCCCTCATGCGTCACGACCGCAGCGCGGCCGACTTCCGAACCGGTGCCCGCCGTCGTCGGCACCGCGACGATGGGGGCAATGCCTTTCGGATCGGCGCGCGTCCACCAGTCGCCAATATCTTCGAAATCCCACATCGGCCGCGACTGCCCCGACATGAAGGCGATCAGTTTTCCGACATCGAGCGCGGAGCCGCCGCCAAAGGCGACCACGCCGTCATGGCTGCCGCGCCGATAGGCCGCGATGCCCTGCGCGACATTCGATTCCACCGGGTTTGGTTTAATCTCGCTGAATAATGCCGCGCTCGGCAATTGCTTGATCGCGGCATCCGTCATCGGCATTTTGGCGAGTACCGGATCGGTCACAAAAAGCGGATTGTTCATGCCCGCGACTTTCACCGCGTCGGCCAGTTCGCCGATGCGTCCCGCTCCAAACCGGATGCTGGTCGGATAATTCCAGTTGCCGCGCAGTTGCATAAGTCACTCCATTCTCTCTCACCTCATCCTGAGGAGGCTGCGAAGCAGCCGTCTCGAAGGATGAGGCGGCGTTAGATATCACGCAGATGAAAGCTCTTCGGGCGCGTCAGCGCCTCATAGCCAAGTTTTGATAAAGTCGCGCCGCGGCCGGTATCCTTGACGCCGGTCCAGGCCAGTCCCGGGTCGAGATAATCGCAGCGATTCATGAACACCGTGCCGGTTTCGATCTGCATGCCGATCCGCTCGGCCGCGTCGCGGTCGCGCGTCCACAGCGAGGCGGTCAATCCATAGGGGCTGTCGTTCATCAGACGGATCGCTTCATCGTCATTCTTCACCTTCATGATGCCCGCGACCGGCCCGAAGGTTTCCTCCATCATCACCTTCATGCCGTGATCGACATTCACCAGCACCTGCGGCGCGAGGTAAGTCGAGCCCGCGGCATCCTTCGGAAAAGACTTCGGGTCGATCAGAGCTTTGGCGCCCTTATGCATCGCTTCAGCGATATGCTCGCGCACCGTTGCGGCGAGCCGCTTTTGCGCCATCGGGCCCAAAGTGGTTTTCTCATCGAGCGGGTCGCCCAGCACATATTGCCTGGTCAGCGCCGTGAAGCCGTCGACGAATTTGTCATAGACGGCCTCATGCACATAGACGCGTTCGATCCCGCAGCAGCATTGCCCGGAATTGAAATAGGCGCCGTCGACAATATTCTCGATCGCATGCGCGAGGTCGACATCCGCGCGCACATAGGCCGGATCCTTGCCGCCGAGTTCGAGCCCGATACCGGTAAAAGTGCCGGCGGCGGCGCCTTCGATGGCGCGGCCGGCCGCGACCGAACCGGTGAAACAGACCTGGTCGATATTGCCCGACGCGATCAATGTCAGCGTGTCGTCATGCGACAGCGCCAGCGTACGGAACAATCCCTTCGGCAGGCCGGCACGATCCATTGCCATCTGGAAGCGGTCGCCCACCAGAATAGTTTGCGCGGCCGATTTGAAGATCACGGCATTGCCCGCCATCAGCGCGGGGATAACGGTGTTGACCGCGGTCAGATACGGATAATTCCAGGGCGCGACCGTGAGCACGATGCCGGCCGGATCGTGCCGGACATACCGCTTGAAGCCGTCCTTGGCGGCAGGAACGAGAGGCGCGAGCGCCTCCTCCGCGATCGCGATCATGTAGCGGGCGCGTTCCTCGAACCCGCCGAGTTCGCCACCGGCATATTTGATCGGGCGGCCCATCTGCCAGGACAATTCGGGCGCGATCTCCGGGCGCATCGCAAGCATCGCATCGACCGCCGCCGAACAGAGCCTGGCGCGTTCGGCAACCGGCGCACGCTTCCATTCGGCTTGCGCCTTGCGGGCAGATGCGATGGCGCCCTCGATTTCGGCGCCGGACGCCGTCGGCTTGCGCGCAACTTCGCGCCCGTCGACCGGCGAAATACAGACGATGTCGGACATCAGTATCTTTCAAACCCGCGCATCAATTCCCAATCGGTGATGCGGCGGTCATACTCGAATTGTTCCCAATTCGCCGTATGAACATAGTGATCGACCACAGCATCGCCAAAGGCCGCGCGCAGCATCTTCGACGATTTCAGGCTCTCCGCCGCTTCGCGCAGCGTCCTTGGCACTTCCGGCAGTTTCGCGCCGAAATATGCGTCCCCCGAATGCGGCTCGGCGAGCGTCAGCTTCCCTTCGACGCCGGCAAGTCCGGCGGCGAGAAGGCCTGCGAATGCGAGATAGGGATTAAGGTCGGCGCCGCCAATGCGGCATTCGATGCGGATCGCTTTCGATTTCTCGCCGCAGAGCCTAAAACCCGCGGTGCGGTTGTCGCGGCTCCAGACCGCCTTGGTCGGCGCGAAGGTGCCGACCTGGAAGCGCTTGTAGGAATTGATATAGGGCGCCAAAAAATAAGTGATGTCGTTTGCGTATTTCAATTGCCCGGCGACGAAGGACCGCATCAGCGGCGACATGCCGTATTCGGCCTTCGGGTCGAAAAACAGAGGCGTCTTGCCCTCGCTGTCCCACAGCGACGCATGGACATGCGAGCTTGAGCCCGCGAGCCCGTAATTCCATTTCGACATGAAGGTGACCGACTTGCCCTGCGACCAGGCGATTTCCTTGATGCCGTTTTTCAGAATGGCGTGGTTGTCGGCCATATCGAGCGCGTCGGCATAGCGCACGTTGATCTCTTCCTGCCCCGGACCCCACTCACCTTTGGAATTCTCCACTGGAATGCCGGCGCCCTGCAGGCCCTTGCGGACCGCACGCATCACGCCTTCTTCCTTGGTGGTCTGCAGGATGTGGTAATCCTCGATATAGGTTCCGGCGGTTTTCAGATTCGCATATCGCTTCTGCGCGGCCGACTCGAAGGACTCATCGAACAAGTAGAATTCGAGTTCCGACGCGAAGAAGGCGCGCATCTTGTCCTTTGCCAAGCGCGCGAGCTGCTTTTTGAGCATCGCACGCGGCGAATGCGGCAGATCGTGGTGGTGATGGTCGAGCACGTCGGCGAGGACGAGGACGGTCCCCTCCAGCCACGGCACGCGGCGCATTGTGGACAGGTCGGGCTTCAGAACGAAATCGCCGTAGCCTTTTTCCCAACTCGCGGCGGCGTATCCCGGGACCGGCTCCATGTCGATGTCGTTGGCCAGAAGATAATCGCAGGCATGCGTCTCTTCGTAGGCGCCGTCGACGAAATATTCCGCCTGGAAACGCTTGCCGACCAGACGGCCTTGCATATCGACCATGGCGACAACGACCGTATCGATCTCGCCGGCTTTCACGGCTTTCTTGAGCTGGTCCAGATCCAGATTGCCTGGCATCGCACGCCCCCAATTTCACGCTCTTCGTTTGAGCATGATCTTTTCCGAAAACCGGATACCACTTTTCGGGATCATGCTCTATCACACACCAGAAAGGGATTCGTCCAGAATTCCGATCGCACGCGCCATGTCCGCCTCGGTCACGGTCAAGGGCGGCGTCCAGGTCAGGACATTGCCAAACGTGGTTTTGAAGGATAATCCGCGCTCCAGCGCGCGGTACATGACGATCTCGGCCTGCTTGCTGGCCGGCGTCTTGCTCGCGCGGTCGGTCACAAGCTCGATGCCGATCACCAGGCCGCGACCGCGCACATCTCCGACAAGCGGATGCTTCATCTTCAGTTCGGCCAAACCTTTCAACGCAAAGGCGCCGACCTTGGCGGCATTCGCAACCAGGCCTTCCTGTTCGATGATCTCGATTGTGGTCAGTGCCGCACGCGCCGTCACCGGATTTTTCTCATGCGTATAATGGCCGAAGGCGAAATCCGCCCCGACATCGAGGCCCTCGCGCGCAATCGCCGCCGCAATCGGCAGGATGCCGCCTCCGAGCGCTTTGCCGACAACCACGATATCCGGAGCAACCCCGTCATGTTCGCACGCGAACATCTTTCCGGTCTTGCCGAGACCTGCCGGGATTTCATCGAATATCAAGAGCGTGCCATGCCGGTCGCAGATCGTGCGCACCTCTTTCCAGAACCCGGCCGGTGGAATGAACGGCACGGCGCGAATGGGCTCCGCGATGAAGGCTGCGACATCGCCCTCACGGCCCAGCACATAATCGATCATCCGGGCGCAGGCCTTGCCTGATTCTTCCCCGCTCGCCGTTCCATAGGGGCAGCGATAACTTGAGAACGGCGCCACGTGCTCGGCGCCCGGCATCAGCGGGCCGATCGACCCCGAGCGGAATAACGCTTCGCCGCCGACCGCGGCCGATCCGAACCCCGCGCCATGAAAGGCATCCCAGAATGACAGCGTCTTGTAGCGGCCGGTCGCGACGCGCGCAATCTTGATCGCGACCTCGACGGCGTCCGAGCCGCCGGTCGTGAACAGCACCTTGCCGTTCCTGACCGGCGCGATGCTTGAGAGTTTTTTCGCAAGCGCCACCGCCGGCCCCGCCGTGTAGCGGCGCGGCGTGAATGGAAGCGCGTCCATCTGTTCGACGATCGCGCGCTTGAGCCGCGGATGGCCGTAACCGATGTGATGGACATTGTTGCCGTGGAAATCCATGTACCGCCGGCCGGCGGTATCCTCGATGAAGATGCCTTCAGCTTTGACAATTGCGTTGAGACATGGCGTCGACACGGATTGTTTCAGGAAATACCGTTCGTCCTCGGCCAACAGCGCGCGCGCGGCGGCATCGAGATTGCGGCCCGCCCAGGCGCGGCGCTCCGGCGAAAGATTGGTGTCGCTTTCCGATTCCAAAGGAGGCTTCGCCACGGCGGGCTCCATCAGCGCCGCCGCCATGCCTGCAGGCGCATGAAGACAAAACGGTCGAGGAATACATGAAGGAGCTTCGCGGCCAAAGCCGTAAGGACAATGAGCGTCGCCATGGCGGCGGCGCCCGCGGTCACGCCGGCCTCATCCATATGCACGATGGCGACGGAGGCGAGCTTGGTGCCCGGACCGTAAAGAAAGATCACGGCCGACACGGTCGTCAGCGCATTCACGAAGATATAGATCGCGATGTCGAAAATCGCGGGCATGCAGATCGGCACGGTGACGCGGGCGAAGGTGCGCCAGACCGGCACTTTCAGCGAGGCGGACACGGATTCAAATTCGGGATCGATCTGCTTCAATGCGGTCAGCGCGGTGATATGCGCGACTGTGTAGAAATGCGCGACCGAATTGACGACCAGCACGATCAGCGTGCCGTAGAAGATATTCAGCGGATTCCATGCTGCATTGACGAAGAAGACATAGCCGAGGCCCAGCACAAGGCCGGGAACGGCCATCGGCAGCATCGCCAGAAGGTGCGCGATGGCGCGGCCGCCGGAGGCGACTTTGGTTTTCTCGACCAGATAGGCGCCGGTGAACACGATCGCGGTGCCGATGATCGCTGCGAGCGCCGCCATCTTGAGCGAGTTGAAATAAGGCGACCAGGCCGCGGCATCGAAGGTGCCGAATTCGTAGTTCTTCAGGGTTAGCGACAGATTGTACGGCCAATAGGTGATGAACGACGCCCACACCGCCGTGCCCAATACACCGACAATCAGGCCGGCGATCACCAACGCGTAAGCGGTCAATGCCCAATCGCGAAGCTTGTTCTCCTTCGGCTCGAGCGGCACCGCCCGCGCCGACAACAGCGCGACCTGCCGGCGCTGCACCATGCGATCGATGACGAAAGCCGCGACGGCCGGCACCAGCAGCACCATGCCGACCACCGCGCCCATCGCAAAATTCTGCTGCCCCACGACCTGCTTATAGGCATCGGTCGCGAGCACATTGAACTGCCCGCCGATCACTTTCGCGATGCCGAAATCCGTGACGACCAATGTGAAGACAACGAAACAGGCGTTGATCAGACCGAATTTGGCGCCGGGCAGCGTGACGGTCCAGAAAATCCGCGGCCGCGCCGTCCCCAATGCATCGGCGACCTCATAGAGCCGCGCATCCGCGAGCCCGAGCGCGGCAACGAGAATGATGAGTGCATGCGGGAAACAATAGAACACCTGCGCCAGCACGATGCCTGCCGGTCCATAGATCGACCCGCCAAACAGGAAGCCTTTCAGCAATCCCTGATTGCCGAACAGATAAATGAGCGAAATGGCCGACAGCAGCGACGGCGCAAAGAGCGGCAGCAGGGCGGCCGAATAGAGCAGACCTTTGAGCGGAATCTTCGTGCGGGTCAGCGTATAGGCATAGATGAACGCGATCGGGATGACGATCACGGTCGAGACCACCGCGACCCAGACGCTGTTGTAGATCGACCCGAACAAGGTAGGCGTCGAAAAATAGACGATGTAGTTCTTCAGCCCGACAAAATGTCCGTCGCCGTCCTGAAAACTCTTCGACAGCAGCGACCAGAGCGGGAATGCGATCGTCAGCAGGAGCCAGCCGACCAAAATCGCGACGCCGAGACGCAGGATCAGGGCATCGCGCGAAATCCCGGACAGAGCCGGACCGCGATCCGATGACAGGGCGGCCCCGCTCACGTCAGCCTCGTGCGAACAGGCGCAAGGATTCCGGCGGCAGGGCAATGGCGAGCTTCTGCCCCTCGGTGACCGCGAGATCGCGCATCAGGTTGGCCGAGAAATCGGCGAGGATGGTGATGCCCGGCGCGGCTTCCGGGTTGAGACGCGCGCGGCAGAAGGACCCGAGGAAGTCGAGGCTGAGTACCTTCGCATCGATCTTGTTTTGTGTCGCGCTGTCGAGATTGCGCACACGCACCTCTTCCGGGCGCAATCCGAGCCGCACCAGCGATCCTTGCACGAATCCCTTGGCGTCCTTGCAATGAAGATTCAAGTCCCCGACGCGCACGCCGTCAGGCCCCGCAATCTCAGCATCCATGAATGTCATGCTGCCGACGAAATCCGCGACAAAGGCAGTGGTCGGATGCCGGTAGATATCGGACGGAGTGCCGACCTGATCGATGACGCCCTGATTCATCACCACGATGCGGTCGGCCATCGACATCGCCTCTTCCTGATCGTGTGTCACCATGATGGTGGTGACGCCGAGACGCCGCTGCAGGTCCTTGATCTGGTCGCGCAGCCGCAATCGCACCCGCGCATCGAGCGCGGACAATGGCTCATCGAGAAGCAATAATCCGGGCGAGGTCGCGAGCGCGCGGGCGAGCGCGACGCGTTGCTGCTGGCCGCCGGACAACTGGACCGGGTATTTGGTTTCCTGATCGGACAACCCGACGAGCGCCAGGAGCTCTTTCACGCGCGCATTGATCTCGGAATTCGGGCGCCGGCGATTGACCAGGCCATAACCGACATTGGCGGCGACCGTCAGGTTCGGAAACAACGCATAGGATTGAAACACGATGCCGAAATCGCGCGCCGCCGGCGGCAGGTGCGAAACGTCGCGTCCGCCCATTTCGATCGTGCCTTCGTCCTGCGGATCGAGGCCCGCGATCGCGCGCAAAAGCGTCGTCTTGCCGCAACCGGACGGTCCGAGGAAACAGACGAATTCGCCGCTGGTGACGTCGAGCGAGACGTCCTTAAGCGCGACGAAGCTGCCGAAACGCTTGACCAGATTGCGAATACGGAGAAATGGGGCGGCCGCAGCCACGGACCCGTTGCCCGCACGGGACACACCATCGATCTGCTTGTTCATCACGCCTAACCTGCTTGTCTCAGCGACTTATACCCGGGCTCGGGCATCGTCAGCGAAACACTCCCCGGGAGCAAGCCCCCGGGGAGCAATTAGGCCGTCAGTTACTTGGGAGCAGCTTTGGATTCGTAACGTTTGCTCCATTCGGCAAGGATACGGTCGCGATTCCCCGCCATCCAGGCAAAGTCGTTCTTCACCATCGACTTCTCCGCGTCCGCCGGATAATTCGGCGGCGTGTTCTTGACGCTCGGTTCCGCAACGATGGCGTAGAACTTCGAATACAGCTCGTTCGCGGCCTTGCTGGCGCTCCAGTCGGCGATCTTTTTGGCGAGTTCAAGGTTTTTGGTGTTCTTCACGATGCCGACCGCTTCCATGTCCCAACCGGACCCTTCTTTCGGCAGGATGATGTTGATCGGGGCTCCTTTGGTCTTCTCGGACGCCCCGCGCATGTCGAAGCCGATGCCCGCAAGCCTCTCGCCTTTGGCAGCCTGAACGCACGGAGCCGAGCCCGAATGCGTATAGACGCCCATATTCTCATGCAGGGCGTCCATGAATTTCCAGGCTTCGGCTTCGCCCATCACCTGAATCCAGGCGGCAACGGTCAGATATCCCGTGCCCGACGACGCGGGATGCGGCATCACCAGCTTGCCCTTGAATTCCGGCTTGGTCAGATCCTTCCACGACGCCGGTGCGGCGACGCTACCCTTTACCGCCTCCGCGGTGTTGAAACACACGACCGAAATGTAAGCGTCCATTCCGGTCCAGGTCGGCGCGGCGGAGCTATCATGGAATTGCGGCTTCAGCTTATCGACGCCGCTCGGCTTGTAGGAAGCGAGCAGGCCGTCCTTGGCGAAGCGGATCAGGCTGGTCACCGCGATGCCCATGACCATATCCGCGCGCGGATTATCCTTTTCGGCGAGGAAGCGCGCGGTGATGACGCCCGTGGAATCGCGCGTCCAGACTACCTCGACGCCCGGCACGGCCGCTTCGATCGCGGCCTTGAACGGCGCGAGCTGATCGTTTTCAAGCGCGGTATAGATGTTGATTGATGTCTTCTGCGCCTGCGCCGGAACGGCAATTCCGATCGCAAGGCCAAGGCCCAAAACGGCGCCCAATAATTTGCTTTTCATCGACTCCTCCACCCCTGTTTTACAGTTCTCCGCTCGTGCGTTGCACGATCTCATGAAGAACGCATGACACTTTCCCGGTCTTTCCATCGCAGCATTCAACGTTTTTATGCAGGCCATGGCAAGGAATAGGTCTTCACATTCGTGAAGCTCTTCATCGCCTCGACCACCCCTTCCTTGTAGCCAAGCCCGGAATCCTTGATGCCGCCGAAAGGCGACATCTCGATCCGATAGCCCGGAACCTCCCAGACATTCACGGTCCCGACGTCCAGCTCGTTGATGAAGCGCGTGATGTGGTCGAGCCGGTTGGTGCAGACCCCCGACGACAGGCCATAGGCCGTCGAATTCGAAATACGGATCACCTCCGCGATGTCATTCGGACAGCGGATCATCGGAATCACGGGACCAAAGGTTTCCTCATGCACCAATTCGCAATCGTAAGGGACTTTATCCACGACGGTGGCGGGATAAAGCGCGCCTTGCCGGTCGTTGCCATGCAGAAGGACCGCGCCTTTCGCGACCGCGTCGTTGACGCGGCGCTCGAAGGATTTCGCGGCATTCTCATGGATCACGGTGCCGATATCGGTCGCGGGGTCCATCGGATCACCGGCCTTGAGCTTCTTCGCCTTGGCCAGCACGAGTTTGGAGAATTCGTCGGCGACCTTCTCGACCACCAGGATTCGCTTCACGGCCGTGCAGCGCTGCCCTGAATTCTTGGTTGCGCCCTGCACCGCGAGCTCGGCGGCCTTTTCGAGATCGGCATCCTCCATCACGATCAGCGGATCGTTGCCACCAAGTTCAAGCACGATGCGGCGATAGCCGGCCTTGCTGGCGATGTATTTTCCGACGCGCACCGAGCCGGTAAACGTAATCAGGTCGCAATCGGGATCCGTGATCATGCTGTCGCCCATGGTCGAGGGATTGCCGGTCACGACCGACAGCATTTCCGGCGGCAGACCGGCTTCATAGAGCACGTCCGCGAGCGCGAGCGCGGTCAGGGGCGTCAGTTCGGTGGGCTTGAGCACCACGCGATTATTGGTCGCGATCGCGGGCGCGAGCTTGTGCGACACCATGTTGAGCGGATGATTGAACGGCGTGATCGCCGAGATCACGCCGCCGAGCGGCATGCGCGTCGTGAAAATCTTGCGCTGTTTGCCTTGCGGAGAGATGTCGCAGGCATAGGTTTCGCCGTCGTCCTTGATCGTCAATTGCCCTGCGAAGGAATAGACGTCATAGGCGCGGCCGGCTTCATAAAGTGAATCCTTCCAGCACAATCCGGATTCCGCGGTGATGATGCGCGCGAATTGCTCCTTGCGGTCGCGCAACAGGTCGGCGGTACGCAGCAAAATCTGCTGGCGCTCATAGCGGGTGAGTTTCGGCTTGAACGCCTTGGCCTTGGCGAAAGCATCGCGCACGTGTTCCGGCCGCGCCGCCGGCACTGTCCCGACGACGGCGCCGTTATAGGGATTGAGCACCTCGATGCGCTCGTCCGTGTCCACGCGCTTGCCCGCAATGCGCATCGACTCCTTGCGGAATTCGGCCACCGGTTGCGCCTGGATATTCACGGCCGTCCCTTCAATGAACGTGGTTGAGAGCGATGTCGAATACGTCGTAATTGCGCAAGCTTCGGCCTTCTGGAATGGTGACTTTGCGGTTGGCGATCATCGGCACGGTCTGTTCCGTCAGCCCGCCATGCGAGCGCAATGGCTCGGTCAGGCCGGAGAGATCGTGGCGGGCGCGGCTCGTGCCGAGGACCTTGTGAATGGTGGAGAGCGCGACGATGTCGCCGACGCGATCCGGCGGCAGATCGAAGCGCTTGCAGGCGTCCGCCCGCGACAGCGCGATGTCGATGCCTTCGACGCCGGAAAGCTTGGCAATCATGTCCGCCGCCTTGGTCCCCTCGGGGAGATAAACGGTCGCGAAGGATCCGAGCGCGCCGTGATGGGCGACATATGGATCGGTGATCGGCAGGATCACCCGCGCCTTGTCCTTGCCGAGCCATTGATCGAACAGATCCTGCAGATAGATCACATCCGGTTCGCCATTGGCGAGATGCTTGTCGTTCATGCCGTGATCGGCGGTCATCACCAAGACGCAGCCGAGCCGGTCGAGCTGGCCGGCATATTTGTCCATCATGGCGTAGAAGGAATTCGCAAGCTCCGAGCCGGGCGCGGCCTTGTGCTGCACATAATCGGTGGTGGACAGATACATCACGTCGGGCCGCTCGCGCTCGAGGATCGAGACGCCCGCGGCCATGACGAATTCGGAAAGGTCCGACGAATAAACCTCCGGCAATTTCATGCCGACGCGATTGAGCACATCGCCGATCCCGTGTTCCTTCACGGTCGCCTTGTCGGCCTTTTCCGACGAAAACGCGATCGCGCGCCCGCTCGCCATGTCGAGGCCGCTGCCGAGCATAGTGCGCAATTTGTCCTTGGCGGTCACCACCGCGACCTTGGCCCCCGCATCATGAAATGCCTGCATGATGGTCGGCGCCCGCAAAAACTTCGCGTCGTTCATCATCACTTCGGTCTTGGTCGCCGGATCGTAGAAATAGTTTCCGGCGATGCCGTGCACGGCCGGCGGCTGTCCGGTGATGATCGACATATTATTCGGATTGGTGAAGCTCGGGATGACCGAATGCGCCAGCAGATTGGCGCCGTCCTTCATCATCCGCGCCATATTCGGCGCAAGCCCTTTCTCGATCGCGCGCTCGATATAGCCGGGCTCCGATCCGTCGATGCAGACAACCACCGTCGGCGCCTTCGGAAACTTGTAAGAGCGCCCGTTGACGGTGACATCTGCGCCGACGCGATTATAGTTCACGAACACGCCTCCTTCAGGCCGCCGCTTTCAGCGAACGCACGCCCATTTCACCCAATATGTCGCGGATCGCCTTGAGTGCGCCGCGCATGTGATCGGCGTTGAGCCGGCCGATGCAGCCGATGCGAAACGAATCCGCGACCGTCAGCTTGCCCGGATAGATCACATAGCCGCGCTCTTTGAGCTTGTCGTAGAAGGTCTGGAACACGAACGCGCTGTCGGCCGGCATCCGGAAGGTGACGATGATCGGCGCCTGCAAAGCCTTCGGCAGCAGCGGCTCGAATCCGAGCGCGGACATGCCGTCGATCAGCACCTTGCAATTGTCGGCATAGCGTCCGCCGCGGCCGGCGACGCCGCCTTCGGCGCGGAATTCCTCCAGCGCCTGATGGAAGGCGACGATCACGTGGATCGGCGGCGTGAAGCGGTATTGGCCGGTCTTTTCGAAATTGCTCCACTGGTCGTGCAGATCGAGCACGAGCGTGGTGGCGTTGCCTTTGGTCTGTTCCAGCGCCGTCTTGCGGCAGATCACAAAGCCGAGACCGGGGACGCCCTCGATGCATTTATTGGAGGAGGCCGCGACGGCGTCGAAGACGATGTCCTTGGCGCTGAGCGGCAAGGCACCGAACGCGCTCATGGAATCGATCAGAAAACGCTTGCCGTGGCGGGCGGCGATTTCACCGATCTTCTGGATCGGGTTGAGGATGCCAGAGGTCGTCTCGCAATGAACACAGAACACATGCGTGACCGCCGGGTCGTTTTTGAGCAACGCTTCGACCAAAGCAAGATCGGGCGGCGTGTCCTCGGGCGTCTCGTGCACGACAACGGCGCGGCCCGCGATCTCGCAAATCTTCCTTGCACGCTGGCCATAGGCGCCATTGATCAGAATCAGCACCTTGCCGTTGCGGGGAATGAAGGTGGTGAGCATCGCCTCGACCGCGAAGGTGCCGGAGCCCTGCATCGGAACGGTCACGAACTCGGTCCCGCCGCCGACGATGTCGGTCAGCGTGGTCAGAACGGACTGATTGATGCGGATGAAGGTCGCGTCGCGCGAGCCCCAGTCATGGACCATGACGCTTTTGACGCTCTTTGAGGTCGTCAACGGCCCGGGGGTGAGAAGCAGCGGATCGCCGGTTTCGGACACGGCCTTCTGTGCAGCCATCGGTCATTCCCTATGCTGATACAGCAAGCCTAGCCTTGTTTCGCCTATCGTTCTAATATCTGTTTTAGATATGACATATAGATAACACCTATATGAACATGACCCAGCTCAAGGCCTTCCATGTCGTCGCGAGCGCCGGCAGTTTTTCGCTCGCCGCGCGCACCGAGGGCCTGAGCCAGCCCACCCTCTCCGCTCAGGTCAAGGCGCTGGAAGTGACCTATGGAATCGGCCTGTTCAACCGGCGCGGACGCGGCGTGCAGATGACGCCAGCCGGACAATCGCTGTTTGCAATCACGACCAGGCTGTTCGCCGCGGGCGAAGAAGCGCATGCTTTGCTCGCCGGCAGCCGTGATCTCACGCGCGGGCATCTTCGGGTCAGCGCCGACAGCGCCTACCATGTCATTCCCATTCTGGCGGAACTGAAGAAACGCCACAAAGGCCTCACCTTTACGCTCAAGATCGACAATTCCGCCGCGGTGCTGGAGCATCTGGTCGGGCACGCCGCCGATGTGGCGGTCATGGCCAAGGTCACGTCGGACCCGCGCATCCACTCGATGAAACTGCGCGAGGACCACCTCGTCCTGTTCGTGCCGCGCAAGCACCCTTTCGCCCGCCGCCGCCGCATGCGCCTCGCCGACCTGGCCGGACGCGATATCGTGGTGCGCGAACGCGGTTCGATCACGCGCGAAGTGTTCGAGACCGGCCTTGCCGCGGCTCGCGTGGTGCCAGGGTCGCTGATCGAAGTGCAGACGCGCGAAGCCGTGCGCGAGACCGTGGCCGCGGGCTTCGGGATCGGCGTCGTGTTCGACAGCGAATTCGGCACCGATCCGCGCTTTCGTCCCATCGCAATCGCCGATGCCGACCTGAATGTCGGTGAATATGTCGTCTGTCTCGAGGATCGCAGGCGGCTGGCGCTGGTGCGCGCCTTCCTCGACGTCGCCCAGCAGGTTGCGTCGCGCCACCGCGAGAGCCATTAACGGATGCGTTCTCAACAAAAACACTTTTCGACTTATATGTTGCAGACTAAG
>CAMDXM010000065.1 GCA_945878025.1 Pseudorhodoplanes sinuspersici
TGACGCCGAATGTCCTTCAGCACTTGTTCTGCGGGCGCTTTGCCCGGTCCGGGTTTCTGTTTCATCTTCGCTCCTTGCGGCTACGATGAACCAGAAATCCTCCCTTCGTGAAGTCCCTCAAATGGTCTCAGGGGTGCTGACGGCGAACATGCGCAACATTGCGAACGTCGCAATACGTAAAGCCGGAACGGTTTCGACGAAACGACGCGAATGAACATCTTACTGCGATGATAGCGCGGCGTTTCGACGTTGATATTCCGTCGACGATAAATATCGTTGCCTTGCCAATCACGTCTCGGTTCGACGAATTCGTGCTCCCAATCGTACTGAAAGATTTCACTTACAAAATCATTTTCTCTCGTCGCACTGGGAGCACCCAATCGTCATCTGTGCCAAATGCGAACAGTATAAACGGATCCTACCGTTCGATCGATCGAGTTCTTGTTATTTTGATTTCAATCGCCTGTGAAAGGCGCGCGGCGTAGTAGTTTCACTGATACGCGGCTCCGTGATTCCACGAATAGACGGTTTTCCGATCGCCTCTATAGTTTTCCGTCGCTGACGAAAACCAATTCCGATTGAAACTGACGTGGCCTGTTGTTGTGTAAATGAATATTCAAAATGTGCCCAGTGTCGACCAATCACGTATACGATGCGCATGCGTCGTCGGTACGCGGCCCGAAGTCATAAAGATGGCGCCGGTGATTCGGTGCCTGCGCCAGGCGGATTGGGCGACACCGTTCGTGATCGCCACAGGACAGCAAAACGGTTTGCTGGAAGGGGCTCTGAACGATTTCAACATTCTTCCTGACCATATTATTCCATATGATCCCAAGGGCGCCGATCTCGCGCCAATTCTGGCCTCGCTTGTCGGCAAGCTCGACAAAGCTCTCGATCGTATCCGGCCTGAGATTGTCATTGCGCAAGGCGATACGACCTCGGTTTTTGCGGCGTCGCTCGCGGCGCTTTATCGCCGCATTCCTTTCGTGCACGTTGAGGCCGGATTGCGAACAGGTAACATGTCGGCGCCATTTCCCGAGGAATTTCACAGGCGCGCCATCGCCGTTTCGACACTGCTGCATTGCGCGCCTACCGAAGCCGCCGCGTCGCATCTCAGAGACGAGGGTATACCCGAAAACCGCATTCTGATGTCGGGCAATACCGTTATCGATGCGCTGATGAACGCGGCGTCGGGAAAGCCGGCGCCTCCATCCGGTTTTCCGGAAATTCCCAAGCCCATTCTCTTGACGGCGCACCGGCGCGAGAATTTCGGCCAGCCGCTACGCGAGGCCCTGGCGGCGATACGCGCTTTCGTCGACGCAACGCCCGATACGGGGGTGTTCTTCCCGGTTCACCCGAACCCGGCCGCAAGATTGATTGCCCATGAGATTCTTTCAAATCACGACAGGATCGTGCTGGCCGAGCCCACGTCTTATCCCGAGATTGTCGGTGCGATGCAGCGTTCCTGGCTTGTCATAACCGACAGCGGTGGCTTGCAAGAAGAGGCGCCGGCCCTGGGTAAGCCGGTGCTGGTGTTGCGTGATGTCACCGAGCGTCCGGAAGCGGTCACCGCCGGTGCGGTGCGCGTGGTCGGCACCAAGCATAGTCATGTTTTCAAGGCACTCACTGACCTTCGTTTTGATACCGCCGCCTACGAAAGAATGGCACGGCCAATCTTTCCATATGGCGACGGACATGCTGCGCAAAGAATTGTCGCGGCTCTACGAATGAGGATGGCTGTTCAGACGAGCGCAGAAGCGTACGTGGCAGTCCGGCAGCATCGTGGGGCAGCGTGGACGAACTTACATCTGCGATCTTAGAGTATCGCTATTACATCGAGATTTTCACAATTGCGCTCGCCGTCATCACGGCAATCTCGAGCGTCGACGATATCTTTGTCGATTTGTATTACTGGTGTCTGAAACTATTCGGAGATCAGGACGCAAAAGACAGAGCGCTGGCGCTTTCTGTTTCGAAAGCACGCAGTCTGCCGGAACGGCCATTGGCGATAATGGTGCCGGCATGGCACGAGCACGACGTCATTTTCTCCATGGTTGCGACGAATTCTCGTCTGCTGGCTTATCGAAACTATCATTATTTCATCGGCGTCTATCAGAATGACAAAGAGACGATTGCCGAGGTTCACCGGGCGCAGAACAATTTTCCGAATGTTCACATGGCGGTGGTCTCGCGCAACGGTCCGACCAGTAAGGCCGATTGCCTCAATGTCATCCTGACGGCGATTCTGGACTGCGAGAACGAACTTGGCGCGCCGTTTGCCGGCATCGCACTGCACGACGCGGAGGATTTCATTCATCCGCATGAGTTGGCGGTCTTCAATTTACTTATCGGAACAAGGTACGATTTCGTCCAACTGCCCGTCTTTTCGTTCAGCCAATCGCTACTGGACGTCGTTGGCGGAATTTATATGGACGAGTTTGCCGAAGTCCACACCAAGGATCTCCTTGTCCGTAAACACCTGAGCGGCTTGATCCCATGCGCCGGCGTGTCGGCGTGCTTCAGCCGTGACGCCATCGTCGCGCTCGCTGAGAATAATACGGGTGCGGTGTTTCAGATATCGAGCTTCACCGAAGATTACGACATTGCCTTTCGATTGCGCGCGCTCGGTTTGAGAACGACGTTCGTGTCGTGTCCGGTCAACTATACCATCGACGTTCATCGCGAGACGATTACGCCGGTCTATGTCAGACGTACGCTGCCTATCGCCACCCGCGAATTCTTTCCGTCAAAAGTGCGCGCTGCGTACCGGCAACGAGCCCGTTGGCTCATCGGTATCGTATTTCAGGGAACGTCGTCGCACGGCTGGGGCGGGAATTGGGGAACGAAGTATTTTCTGGCTCGCGATCGGAAAGGGATTGTGACCGGTCCCACCGTTATCTTCGGTTACTTCGTGTTAATCAATCTGGTTTTGATCGAACTCTATTTGGCTTCATATGAAACAGGAAGCCAATTTGATTTTGCTCTGCTGGCACAGAATTACATCGTCTGGCTATTCCTCGCCAATCTCATTTTTCTTGTTTGGCGCATTGCTCACCGGATTTACTTCACAACCAGAATCTACGACATGCGACATGGATTGATATCCGCACCGCGACTGATCGTTGCAAATGTTGTCAATTTTCTCGCAGCCGTGCGGGCCACCAGTATCTATCTCGGCCACATTATGACCGGGAAACCGCTGGTCTGGGACAAGACCGCCCACTCGTATCCGATCAAGCTTCGGCAGGGCGCGGATCTGGCGCAAGAAAACGACCGCATCATCGGAAATCTGGCCCTTGAGCTCAACCGGTAGGAGGCTCCGATGAATCGGCATTTCCTTGAATCCCGGTGTTCGCATGCTGTCGCCGCCATTTGCTCGCAAAGCCACAGGCTGCCTGCCGCAGTGATGACTATGCTGGCGATCGGGTTCTGCCCATGGCACACAGCAACGGCCCGTGCCGATCCGCTTTCCACGGTGGCGGCTGACAGTTCTGGAAACGCAAAACTGTCTTCCGCCAAAGACGAAGCGGTCATTCGAGCGGCGCGGAATGCCGTTGCATTGCGTTCGGATGATGAAGGCCCGGTCAGAAACCTGGTCGATGCATTGGCGCGTACGGGGCGTAAAGGCGACGCGCTGGCCGAAGCGGACCGCTTCGCAAAACGAGGAACGGCAACGGCTGCACTCCGGGCACAGCGCGGATTTCTGCGGCTGGAATTGAAGGACTTTCCGGGAGCCATAGAGGATTTTACCGCGGCTATCGCCGGCGGAGGCCTTACGGTCGATCAACGGCGCAACGTACAGGCAGGCATCGCCGACGCTCAGGCAACAGAAATGCAAGGCAAGCTTGATAGCGCACAAGCCGACTTGATCCGTGGTAATTTTATGCAAGCGTCCAGCCAGGCCGGCGTGATCCTGGCGAGTCACCCGAATTCCGAACCGGCCATGCGCATTCGCGTCGAAAGCCTGGCGGGAGCTGGAAAAAAGCGCGAAGCGCTGACAGACGCCGATCAATTCCTTCAGCGAGCGCCCACAAACCTTTCGTTGCGAGCACAACGTGGATTCCTCAGGCGCGAATTGAATGACATGCAAGGGGCAGCCGACGATTTTTCCTCCGCACTCGGCAGCGACCGCCTGGCGCCGGATCAGCGCCGCAATGTCGAAGCGGGGCTTAATGAGGTGAAAGCCGCAGCGTCCCATGAGCAAATTGAGCGGGCCCGAAACGCGTTGAAGCAGAAAGATTATGTAACTGCTTCCAGGGAAACCCGCGAGGTTTTGCAACGCAATCCAAATTCCGAAGAAGCAATAGCCATCCGGATGCAGACGTTATCGGATATGGGGCACAAGCGGGAGGCTGCAGCTGAAGCCGATCGTTTTATCGCTCTCAATCCGACAAGCTCCACAATGCAAGCGCAGCGCGGATATCTCCGTCGCGAGTTGCACGACACTGCGGGCGCGATAGAGGATTTCACGACGGCGCTTGCTGGTGAGAAGCTTTCGGCGGAGCAGCGTCAAAACGTTCAGGCCGCGCTCGTGGAAGCACAAAAGGCGTCCACCGCCCCCGCGCGCGCCCCACAACGCGATTCGAGCTCCAGGCCCGCGACCTACAATCGTATCGATGCGCTGTCGCGCGCCGGCCGTAAACGGGAGGCGCAAGCAGAAGCCGGACACTTGATAGCGCAAGGGCAAGAGAAGGGGTGGCTGTACGCACAACGAGGCTTCGCACGTTTCGATGCTGAAGATTTTAAAGGCGCGATACAGGATTTTGACGCGGCGCTGAGACGCCGGGATCTCGACCGGAAATCGATTGCAAATATTCGATACACGCGTGCAGTGGCGAAGGCGAAGCTCGCCGAAAGCGAGGGCTCTCCACAGGCGGCTGTGATGTCCTATCGGGAATATCTTCAAACGGACCCTTCCGTGGCGGATGCATGGTTCAATCTTGGATATCTGCTGCTCAAGCAAAGACAGCGGCGACAGGGCGCAGATGCCCTGATTAGCGGACTTGAATTGCGCCCTGTCGGCCCGGCTTATCTGGATGCGGCGAACGCTTATATTCTCATGAACGCACCACTGGCGTCGAAACTTTATCGACAAGGATTGGATCGCTGGTATGCGGGCGATAAGAGCTTCGCTGGCCGGTCGCAATCCGAACTCGAGCGCATCAAGAACGAGGTCGTGGAGGCGGACGCTTCAATCAGGACTACGCTGGGCGTGGGCGGCATAGCCGGTCGGCCGGAATCGGCGGGCGGGAAAAATCTCTTTGGCGGCGCGGAAACGAGCATCCGCTTCGACGGACGCTATCTGCCTTCGTTCGCCGGCCTTGAAGCCTTCACGCGTGGTTTCAGCGGCAAGGATTCCAACGGCGTGCGGGAAACCGATGGGGCATTAGGATTGCGGTATCGCCCCATTCCAAACCTCAATCTTTATGTTGGCGGCGCCATCGATCATTTTCTTAAGCCAGAATCGGAAACGGAGTTTGTGTTGAACTGGGGGCTTGGCCTCGGATCCGACCCGTATCCGTATTCGGTGGGCTGGAAACCATATTGGGATTTCGGAACGGTCGGCTCATGGCGGACCGCTGACGGACGTGTGCTCGAAGACGTCCGCGCGAATGCCGGACTTCTTTATGAATTCCGCGCTCCGGTCCGTGGTGCGATCGGTCCGACGCTTCTTGCCGTCGCCGGCTACGATAACAAAGCGGGCACGCCCTGGGCGGGCGGGATCGGACCGAGCGTGCTTTCATATATGTGGCTCGGCGGCGACAATTATCGCTCTTATGACGCCTTGCTGAGTCTGCAGATTGGATATGTGTTCAACGTCGGAGATGACGAACGTCAGCGCGGCTGGCGAGCTCAGATCGGACTGACGTTTTGAAAAATTCTCGAGCATGCGCGGCGATGCGGTCTGTACCGGCGCTTTTCGTCGGTTGCATTGCCGTCATCTCTGTCGAGGCCCATGAGGCCGACAACGCGAATGCCGGCGCCCCTTCGCAAGTCAGCGCAGCCCAGTCGGCCAATGATGCAGCGCCGATCGGCTCGGACGAAAGAACCACGCGGGTTCTCGTTCTCAGTCCGAAAGCGGCGGATCACTCCGACGCTACACACGCAGCTTTGCTGATCAGCAAGAAAAGCTATTCCGGCCGCATTTTGTTTGGCGGGCGTGTCCAAACGGTCAAACAGCTTCGTATCGGCTCCCTCCCGAATCCATGGGAGTGCGCGTGGCTTGTCTGGAATTACCAGAACGACGAACACTTCTATTATCTTGCGATCAAGTCAACGGGTTGGGAGCTTGGCAAGCGCGATCCTGCTTATCCCGGAGGTCAGCGATTTCTGGCCTCGGGAGAGGGCGATTTCCGGATTGGCGCATGGCATGGCTTTCTGATCACGCAAGAAAACGAATTCATCTCCATAAGGGTGAATGGCGATGACATCGTATCCTATGCAGACACGGAGCGGCCCTACACGGACGGCAAGCTGGGACTCTATACCGAGGATGCCGAAGTATCGCTCGACGATATTAACGCGCCATTCGTGGACGATTTTGAAAACTATGAGCCCCTGACCGACACCGCTGATGGATTCGCGATGAACAACTGGTCCGTTCCGTTTCTCGGTCACGGATATGTTGCCGTCGCCGATCGGGGAAAATGATCCTCCACATGCTCGCCCGCCTTACGGAGGTTCATTCCGGTCGGAAGCAATCGCTCCAATACAACGAGGCTGTCGGAACTACGTAAGTACTAATCGCTATCGGGATTTCCGATCTCCTTAAGTATTTCGGCCCCGCCGCAGGGCAATACTCGCCACAGATTATCAACGAATCATTCTGTGGCGGCTCATTTGCATGATGTTCGATATCGCCGAGGGCGCTCTCGCTGAGCAGATGTTTCGCCTGGCTGTCGAAGCCTGTCCGAATGGCATGGTGATGATTGATCACGACGGCAAGATCGTGATGGTCAACGCGGAGATTGAGCAACAATTCGGTTATCACCGCGAGGAACTGATTGGCGAATCCGTCGACATGCTCGTCCCTGTGCGTCAGCGTATCCATCATGCCCGCCGGCGTGAGGCCTTCAACCAGCAACCTAAGATCCGCAGGATGGGAGCTGGGCCCGATCTATTGGGATTACGCAAGGACGGAAGCGAATTTTCCATCGAGGTAGGGCTGACATCAATCCGCGTCGGCGACAGTCTCCTGGTCCTGGGCGTGATCGTCGATGTCAGCGAGCGCAAGGCCGCGGAAGCGCATCTGCTGCGCAAGGTGGACGAATTGTGCCGCTCCAATGAGGAGCTGGAGCAATTTGCCTACGTGGCTTCTCATGATTTGCAGGAGCCGCTGCGAATGGTGTCCAGTTACACGCAGCTTCTATCCCGGAAATACAAAGGAAAGCTGGATGCCGATGCCGATGAATTCATTGCATTCGCCGTGGACGGCGCCACCCGCATGCGGCGACTGATCCAGGATCTGCTCATGTTTTCGCGCGTGGGGTCAAAAGGAAGGGATCCGCGCAATACGTCCAGCGAAATCGCGTTGCAGCAAGCGCTGGTCAATTTGCGCAATGCAATAGAAGAGAGCGGCGCGCAGGTGACGAGCGATTCGCTTCCTATCGTCTTGGCGGACGAAGTGCAATTGACTCAGCTGTTTCAGAACCTTGTCGGCAACGCCATCAAGTACCAGAACCCTGGAGTCCCCAAAATACACATCTCCGCCGCGATAAACGATGAGAAGAATTGGATATTTTCGGTGCAGGACAACGGGCTTGGAATAGCGCCGCAATATTTCGAGAAGATTTTCGGCATGTTCCAGCGGTTGCATAAACGTGAAGAGTTCGCCGGCACCGGCATAGGATTGGCCATCTGCAAGAAGATCGTCGAGCGCCACGGCGGCAGCATCACAGTTGAGTCACAACTCGGGCACGGATCAATTTTTCGGTTCGCCTTGGCAGAAAAAAGAGAAAAATAATGAAAGCCACCGACGGAAACGACATGACAATAGAAGTTCTCCTGGTCGAAGACAGTCCGGGTGATGTCCGGCTGATGCAGGAGGTCTTTCGCGTTGCCAACAGCCGCGTCCGTTTGCACGTGGCTTCCGACGGCGTTGAGGCCATGGCCTTTCTGAGACAATGGGGAGACAACGCTCATTGTCCACGCCCGGATCTCATCTTGCTGGATCTCAATCTCCCGAAAATGGATGGCCGCGAGGTTCTGAGTCTCATCAAGGAGGATGAGGGCCTCAGAACGATTCCGACTATCATTCTCACCACGTCCGATGCGGAGGGGGACATTGTGAACAGCTATCAACACCAGGCGAATTGCTATCTCCGCAAGCCGGTGGAACTGGAGGCGTTTGAAAGCCTCGTCAAGAGCATCAATCATTTCTGGCTGACAAAAGTGAAATTGCCGCGACAGGTGCAAAACGGATGAGCAGGAAATCGATCAAGACGATTCTTTTGGTCGAAGATAATCCCGGCGATGCTCGATTACTGCGCGAAATGTTTAATGAGCAGGGCGCGCGCAGCATCGATTTGACGCACGTGAAAAGTATGAGAGAGGCTGAAAAACACCTTTCGGAACATACCGTCGACCTGGTGCTGCTCGATCTCGGATTGGCCGATGCGCAGGGATTGGCGGCGATACGGCGAACCCACGCGGCCGCGCCCAGCATTCCCCTCGTCGTATTGACAGGCCTCGACGACGAATCGCTGGCGGAACAAGCTCTGCGTGAAGGCGCGCAGGATTATCAGATCAAGGGACAGATCGAGACGCGCGGGCTTTTGCGAGCCCTGAACTATGCCGTCGAGCGCAAAACCCTGGAGCGTTTGAAAGATGAGTTTATCTCGACCGTCAGCCATGAGCTGAGGACGCCGCTGACGTCGATTTCGGGATCACTCGGACTGCTTGTCGGGCAATGGGCCGGCAAGCTGCCGAAACCGGCGGCCCGGTTGGTGGCGATCGCGCATGCGAACAGCCAGCGACTCGTCCGTCTCGTGAACGATATTCTCGACATCGAGAAAGTCGCGTCCGGCCACGTCATGTTCAATTTGCGCCGCGTCAGCATACGTCCGCTGCTGGAACAGGTGATCGAGGATAATCGCGGATTCGCCGAAGATTACGGCGTGCGCATCCGACTCAGCGCGTCCTCGGCAGATGACGACGTGAGCACCGATCCAGACCGACTTGCCCAGGTCGTGACCAACCTCCTGTCGAATGCGGTCAAGTTCTCGCCCCCGGGCGGCGAGGTTGTGGTCGGGGTCGAGACGAACAAGAGCTTTGTCCGTATATCCGTGCGCGATCATGGCGCCGGTATTCCCGCCGGCTTCAAGCCGCGTATTTTTGAAAAATTTGCGCAGGCCGATGCCACGAATTCCCGGCAAAAAGGGGGGACAGGCCTTGGCCTCAGCATCGTAAAGCAGATCGTCGAACGGCTTGGCGGCAAGGTCAGTTTCGACGATGCCGCGGGCGGGGGCGTAATCTTCTATGTTGATCTGCCCGCCTGGGCCGACGCTGTGAACTCTGGCAATGATCTCAAAGCCGCCGTGGGTATGCCGCTAATTCCGTTTCGTGAGGACGACCGCAGCGTTGCGCAACGGAAACGGCGGTCCGGCTTGGCCGCAGAATAGACTGATGCTCGCCTATGAACTTCGAGACTCGTTGCGTTGCCGGAACTCGGCGATCAACTCCGCGGTCCGGTCGCCGGCAGAGTCGGAGGCGCCAGTTCGAAAAAGGCCGCGGTTACGATCGTCGTCGGCCGCCATTTCTTCTTTTTCGCGCTTATGGCGATGCGCCAGGACCAAGGCCGCGGAAGCCATCGCTGCAAGCGTGAGCAATGTCGCGATCTTCAGGGCGCCTGCATTTGTCAGAAAAGTTTCGAGAATTGTCTCCAATAACGTTGCGAGCATTGTCCCACCCCCGGAATGACGTGACCGAACCGGAATTTCGTTCGTCCCCAGTCGTTAAAAATTACGCCCTCCGATCCAAACTCGTCTGTACAATTTTGAACATAGGAACACATTAGAAGCCACGGCGTTTCGGCCGTGGCTTCTCTGTTCTGCCGGGGCTCAGACGGGATTCCCGGCAACTAGGTGATTTTGATTGATCGAGGCCCAACCGCAAATCGTCACACCGGACCGTCCGGTGGCGTTGCTAAACTTTATCGTGCCGTCCCATTGTTCGATGCGGCGATCGAGTGGTCTGCTTGAGTGGTTTCTGAGTTTGCACGTTCTGGCGGCTCACAGTGAATGCAACCACGACCAGGAAAACCGCAACAGCAAACACGGCGGTCAAATACGGCGTCATATCGGAAACGAAGGCCACATTCATTCGCCTGCTCTAAGCTTGCTGCCCGGAATAGATATGGCGACGATCTCAGCCGTTACCAGTGCTCAGAAACGGTTATTCCGGAAACCGGTTTGTCTGCCTCCGGCATTTGTATAAAAAGCCGAACGTTATGAGAGGGAACATTCTTCCGTTTCGCGCATAGCCGAGTCCGCGTCGATATGACGACACAGCGTCGGCTAGCGTTTTGCACTGCAAAATCGCAAATTTTCCTGTGAGTAATTTCCCCTATGCTCAATATTGAACATCGGCGTGAAACTGAAATGCGTTTGATCAATGTGCCCGCAGTAAGCTGGATTTCGGCAGGCCCCTCCTTACCGAAACTGGCAGAAAACCCCAGTCTTGTTCAGGCTGGGGTTTTTGCGTGCCCGCGTTGAGAGAGCCTTCCGTTTCTCGCGGGCCGTCGCCAATGGCATCAAACCCGGTGTTTCAACATTTCGTCATCACACAAAGCCTATAGGTTCGCCGATTGTTCTCTGCGAAAGTGTTGAAACACGAACATGCGCAGGGCGGATGACAAATTGGCATCGACGCGCGTCGCCTCGACCTGTCCGACCAGACTCGACAGCGTCAAATTGCTGTTCTGGGCGATTTCCTTCAAGCCCGTCCAGAAAGGATCCTCAAGAGTGACGCTGGTCTTGTGACCATCGATCACGACCGAACGTTTGATTACAGCCGACGGCATGGGAGCGTCTTTCACCACTGGATCAGTGGGGCGACGCTACACCCCGGTATCAAAAGCTGTCTGTACAGAATTGCACATCGAAGGCGCTCGCGGAATCCGGGGCCGAATCGGAGAAATTGTCTGAGGGGGCCTGCATTCAAGCTTTCTGGTGAATGAGCGCCAAGACTGAGGAACGCATTGGCTTCGATATCGGCTGCGACGGCCAATCGGAAGGAACGCGGAATGTGATCCTGAAGCAAGCGCCGGCACGGCCGGGTGCGATATGGAATTCGCCACCGATCTGCTTAACAAGCGAGAGCACGATCTTCATGCCAAGCCCCTCACCGCTCTCGGGATCGAATCCCGCCGGGAATCCTGGCCCGTCATCCGACACCGACAGCGAATAGTTCACAATCGACAATGCTTCGAGTTGAACGGCGATATTGCCATCACTGTACTTCGCCGAGTTCGTGATCAGCTCATTGACGATAAAGCTCAGCGGAATAGCAAATGTCGCTGGCAATGCGATTTCACCGCATTTGACGACGATGGTGCGGCCGGCTTTGGATTGAAAAAGCAGACTCGAAAGATCTTCGCATAGTTGCCGAAGATACTGCCTGAATTCCACATGCTCTCGATGATCGAGCAGATGCAGCCCGCGATGAACGCGTTCGAACGCGCTAATGCGGCCAGCGGCGATAACCAATTGCGCGGCGGCTTCGGAGCTTGCGACCCGGCTCTGCGACATCAACAGGCTGGAAATCATCTGCAGGCCGTTCAACAGCCTGTGTTCGAACTCCATCGACCGGATGCCGTTGCGCTGAACGAGGTCGTCGTTATCCGGCCGTACGATGCGCGGGTGGCACGCAGATTTTGAGGGTTTATTGCTTGTCACTCTCCCCCTCCGATTGCTTTCGCCATCGCGACAAATTATCGCAGTGAATATGCGAGCCGAAATTGCATCCGAGGCCAGTGTCTCCGCGCCATATGTTTGCACCGCAAAGGATCGTCGACTGATCAATAGCGCTCACGAACCGAATCGAACTGAAACGATGGTGAAGAATGCAAACTCGCCGTTTCTAGAATTTTATCGGATCCCAGTGCGTTGATGCCGGTCTTCTGCATAGGTCAGTATGCGTGACTGATTGGAGCCCCCCTTAAACCATGTCCCTGAGCGCTCTTCTATGCACTGTGCTGGCACTTGAAGACGCACGGAAATATCTCGCGTCGCAGCAAGGTATCCCGGAGGTTCAGCTTGCGTTGGTTGAACGCACTGCCGAACGATTTCCATCCGTTGGCAATGACCGCGTCACGATGCGGCGCACAAATCCTGCTGATACCGAGCGAAAGTTCGGGATTCTCAACAAAAATTTTGAGATTCTCAACAAGGAGAGTGCCTAAGGGGTGCGACCAGGCCAATATTTCCAATATTTCTACTTCAGGTTGCATCGAATATATGTTATAATTGTACTTCAATCGACGTGTGGTATATGTGTTACAATCGCACTTCAATCGACCTTGGACTCTACCTATGAAGACACCCAAGGAAATGCCTCCGTTTGATCCAAAAGCATTTCTTTCTAAAGTGAACGGCGGGCAATTCGTATTGGAATTCGAAAGCGATCAGATCATCTATTCGCAAGGGGATGTATCTGACTCCGTTTTCTATTTGCACACTGGAAAAGCGAAAGTTGTCGTGCTTTCGGAGCAAGGCAAGGAAGCCGTAATCGCTATTCTGGGTCCATGCGCTTTCTTCGGCGAAGGGTGCTTGGTCGGACAGAAACGGCGGCTGGCGACTGTCACCACCATGACCGAATGCAAGGTGGCGAAAATACTGATTGCCGACATCGTCAGCGTAATCCACAAAGAGCCCGCTTTTGCCGAGTTATTTATCGCGCATCTTTTGCATAGAAATGTCCGGGTGGAAGAAGACCTGGTTGATCAACTATTCAATTCAAGCGAAAAACGTCTCGCACGAATTCTTCTGCTTCTGGCGAATTTCGGCAAAGAAAGCCCGCCGGAGCCAATACTGGCAAAAATCAGCCAGGAAACATTGGCGGAGATGGTCGGAACCACGCGATCCCGCGTCAGTTTTTTCATGAACAAATTTCGCCAGTTGGGCTTCATCGATTACAACGGCCATATTGAAGTTCGCCCCGCATTGTTGAACGTCATTCTGCATGAAAAGCCGCAAATCGGACCGGCCGATGAGGCGCATGTTCGAGACGGCGATATCTGACGCCGAGCAGACGTTCGTTAGCCCAAACAGGTGTTCAGTATTGGAATTGGACACGAACCAGGGCAGTCGACGAATAATCAACATCGTTTGTCGGCCTGACGTGCGATCATCGCTTGTTGCGGAAAAACAACGGCAGCATTTGCGACCTATCTGCGTGTATTCGCGATGCGATCACCACGTAAGTATTTGTCGCATGAGTTAATCGCCCTAGTTGTTCTATTTTGATCAGTAAGTTAAGCGAAAGAGTAGGATACTTAGCGCAATCTCACGTAGTCGTTCGTGATCCGGACATTGATAGGTCACCAGTTCGCTTGGCAATGCTGCGCTTCTTCGCAATTGCTTGAAAGTGAACCGTGACACAAGGGAAGGATTGACGCGATGCCTCTCAGCAATTTGCGTCCCAGCGTTTCGTATTCGTCGCCGTCTCACTATGCCGCTCAAAAATTGAATCAGCTTCAGGTCGATCTTGTGTCGACCGCGCGAATATGGGCGGCCGATGAGGTGGGCGCCGAGATGGCGCATCAGCTCAGCGAGCCGTTGACTGCATTGCTTCTCTATCTGCACGAGATCAAGGAAACGGGCCAGCATTCCGCGGATGGCGAGGATGTGGAAGCGAATTTGATGCGGGAAATGGTGGAGAATGCCCTTCGGGAAACCGGGCGGGTCTGCGACATCATGGAACGGATTGGCCATTCAATCGAAATGCCGACGGGCGCGGAAACCGCATTGGCCCGGGATTCCGGAGTGATTGAGGTTTTGCTTGGTAATAGCCGCGGCAGCCATGCGCCATCCGTGCCGCACCAATCCGGTCAACGGCGCTTGACGCCGCGCGAAATTGAAGTGCTGACCATGATCATGGGCGGTGCTTCCAATAAGGAAGGCGGATATCAGCTGGGAATCAGCACAAGGACATTCGAGGTCCATCGCGCTCACATCATGAAAAAATACCGCGCCAGGAACGCAGTCGATCTGGTCCGCATAGCGCTCGGCGAACGGCCGTGATGTCGCGTCATGATAGGCGTGCTGCGTAACTTGAGCGATTGAGCCCTTCCTCGCAGGCCGGAGCGGATGGCAGTATTATTGCGGATCATTTCTACGTACTAATTCTTCTCCCGATCGAGGCCTCTTAACGGTTTCGATTATATTGCCGGTCGATATTTCCCGGCGCATCTCGGCGCAGGCGCACGAATCGCGCGTGTTTTTCGGCCTTTGGCGCGGCGTATCGCGATCGCGCGGTTCTCTGTTTTCGTTCACTTTCCGGGAGTTTGCATGGCTTCGCATCGTATCCTTCATGTCGAAGATGAGCCCGACATTCGTGAGGTTGTGGAGGCCTCGCTCTGTCTCGACCCTGATTTCCGGACGCGGAGTTGCAGCTCCGGCCGCGAAGCCCTCCTAGTCGCTGCTGAATGGTTGCCGGACATCGTTCTCCTGGACGTCCTGATGCCCGAGATGGACGGACCGGATACGCTTGCACGTCTAAAGAGCCAGGCTGTAACGGCCGGCATTCCTGTTGTCTTCATGACTGCTCGCGCTCAAACAAGAGAAATCGATCTCTTTCGTTCATTGGGGGCCGCCGGCGTAATTCCAAAGCCGTTCGACCCGATGACTCTCGCGGCTTCGGTGCGCGGCTATTTGAAACCCGCGGATAATGGCTTTGAAGCAATGCGCACGGTTTTCTTGCGGCGCCTCAATGATGAATCGTTGATGCTGTTGCGGCATCGATCCGCGCTCAATGACGACTCCATGTCTTCAGCCGCGCTGGCTGACATCAGGGATATCGCTCATGGTCTGGCGGGCGCGGGGGGCATTTTCGGGTTTTCGGAAATTAGCGATGTTGCGGGCGCGCTCGAAGAGGCGATTATCGTTGAGCGTCAAGGTTCGGGATCCGTCCAGGAGGTGAAGCGCGCTCTGGATCGCCTGCTTGCTTGCGTAGCCACAAATGATTTTCGATGAAGAGAGCGATCAGGCGTGAGGTTCACGCTTCTGGCTTCAAAATCGCCGTGACTGCGAATCAGCTATTCGGCGATGCGTCGGCTGAACATCTTTGGATATCAGGCTTCCGTGGCGCAGGAATTTGGGGATTTTTCACCCAGGCACGCATTCACCGCCGCCATCAGCTGGTGTGACCCGAACGGCTTGCGTAAACAGTAAGTTGCGCCGAGCTCGGCAGCCATTCCGAGAAAATCCGGAGTGGGCGCCATCGTATTTCGAAATCTGAATCCGGACATGGCCACGATGGGGAGCGTCGGAGCTCGATTGCGAAAATCCTTGATCGTTTCGAGGCCGTCCATTTCCGGCATGAAGATGTCGACCATCACCATATCGAAGATGGATACATCGAAAGCCTCGACACCGAGGCGGCTGCTATTCGCCAGAACCGCAACGTGGTCATGCTGACGCAATAATCTTTCAATCGCGAGGCAGACAGATTCATCGTCGTCGATCACAAGGATGCGCGTCATGTTGAGGTCCTTCAGTCGTTGAAGGCTGCGCCGGAAGGCAGCCGTATCCCTGAACAAAGTTCAAGTGGACTCAATCAACTGACATGCTCACGCTCGATCCTCGGCAGATCTTCCAAACAAAAAAGGCATATTTTCAATGTGGGACTCAACTGAGCAATAGCCTCTACGTGAGTCTCCGCTAAGTATCGGAGTGCACATCTATTGTCTGTGCAATATTGCTCAATGAAATATTCGCGTCGCGAGATTCCAGCACCCGCGAATTGGCGGCCAGTTCGCGAATACGAGCGAAACGGCCAAGCGAAGGATCGCGGCCTTGGTACGTAAGTCACCCATGCGTATTAATCGCTAATTTACATTATCTCATCCGCGCC
>CAMDXM010000066.1 GCA_945878025.1 Pseudorhodoplanes sinuspersici
CTGTGCAGCGAATAGTAACGCAGATGCTCGTGATACACGGTGTCGTATTGCAGCCGGTCGAGCAGCGGAATGAGATAATGCGATTCCGAGATGAATACGCCGGTGTCGCCGATCAATTCGTTGATGCCGTCGACGATGGCATGCACGTCCTCGATATGCGCGAAGCAATTGGCCGCGGTGACGACCCGCGCGTTGCCGTGTTCGCGTTTCACCTCGCGCGCGACGTCGAGACCGAAATAGCGCTGGATGGTCGGGATGTTGCGGCTGTTGGCGATCTTGCTCACATCGGTTGGCTCGATGCCGAGGATGCGGTGTCCGCCCTTCTGGAAATTCGAAATCAGCGTGCCGTCATTGGAGCCGATATCGACGATGAAATCGTCGGCTTTAAGAGCCAGCATCCTGGACGATTCAACGTAGAGCTCCGCGAAATTGTCGCGCAGGAGCTTGGTCATGCCGCTGGTGTAGGGATATTCCGGCGGAAAGATGATGACGGGATCGACCGCGAGCCCGAGCTGCACCAGTTCGCATTGCGAGCAATAGAACAGATTGGTCGGAAACCACGGCTGCTGATGCGGCACGGTGCCGATCTTCACCATCTGGTTGACCGGCGGCATGTAGCTCAGCGAGAGCGCGTTTTCGAGCGGTGCATGGCCGCAGATCTGGCAGCATTCGACCGGCACGCTGGCCCCGGTGCCGGCGGCACGGGCGATTTTGGCAGGACGCAACACAAGTACCCCCAAGTTTCAGGTCTTAAAGCCGGTCAGGATTTCGGTGCGAGATGCTCGTGTCCCCAATACCAGTCGATGGTTGGGGGCAGGCCCTGCGCCAGCGGCACGGCGGGCTTATAACCCAGTGCCGCCAATTTCGAAATATCCGGACAGCGCCGGTCGGTGCTGCCAGCGAGCTTTTCGCTGGTTTTAAGGTCCAGTTCGCGCCCGGCATGGGCGGCGACCCGCCGCGCGAGGTCGGCAATGCTCAATTCCTCGAGGGTCCCGACATGGTAAATATTGAGGTGTGCGCCCTTGGCGCGCATCACGATCACCCCTTCGACCAGGTCGTCCACAAAGCAGAAGCTGCGGGTCTCTTGCCCCGTGCCCTGGATGGTGAAGGGAACCGGACCCGACGGGTTTTCGGCGACGGCTTTCTTCATGCGCAAGGCGAATTGCGGCAGCACGTGTTCGAAGCCCATGTCCGGGCCATAGACATTGTGCGGGCGGAAAATGAGCACGCGGTCGAAGAATTTCCGCCCGTAATTGATCGCCAGCAATTCGCTGATGATCTTGCCGCCGCCATAGGAGAAGCGCGGGTTCATCGGATCTGGCACGACGAGCGGCGCTGTCTCGTCGGTCGGGATGTGCGGCGGGGTCTGGTAGACCTCGGAACTCGACGCCAGGATGAGCGTGCCGATGCCGTGGCGGCGGCAGGCATCGATCACGTGGATCATGCCCTTCACGCCGACATCGAGCACGAGTTCGGGCTGGCTGTAGAAGAATTCCGTGCCGTTGACGTAAGCGAGGTGATGCACCTCGTCCATGTTGCGAGCCGCCGCAAGCACGGTATCGAAATTGCGGATATCGCCGCCGACAAACTCGATGTCCTTCTCGACATCCGCGAGACGCCGCGGCCGTCCGCGCGAATTGTCGTCGAGCACGCGCACGCTTGCGCCCTCGCGCAGGAGGCGCTTGACCAGGGCGGAGCCGATAAAGCCGGAGCCGCCGGTAACGAGGATGCGTTTACTGCTCATATATCTGTCGCCACGGATTCGCTGACATCGTGGGAGAGCCGCGCCAGCTCGATCAGATGCTGCACGCGGTGGCCTTCGCGGATGCCGGGCGTGACATCGCCGCCTTTTTCGATGGCGTCAAGAAATCGTTTCGCAAGCCGCGAAACCGGCGCGATGCGGCCGTCCGCGTACTGTGAATCGTCCGGCGCCTTCACGTCGACGCGCGCAAGCGTCTCCGCCGGCCGGTGCGCGTAGAACAACTCAAAGCCGCGCATATAATCGGCGCCGGTGTTGACCAGCATCAAGGCGCCGTCCTCCCCATAGAACTCGATGCGATGTCCCGATCCGAGATAGGAGGCGGCACTCATCGAAAGGCTCAGAGCCGCACCCGATGCGAATTCGCCGACCAATGCGACAATGCTTTCGGACCCGTTCTTTTCGCCCGACAGTCTGAATAATTGCGCATAGAGATTGGCGAGCGGCCCGCAGAAATATTCCAGATAATGGAAGCAATGGCTGACGAAATTCCCGAGCACGCCGCCACCGTCGTCGCCGCTGGTCTTCCAGCTTTTCAGGCGCATGCGCGTTGCGTAATTCTCGACCTGCCACGACACCACGACATGGCGCAACGCGCCGATCGCGCCTTCGTCGATCAGCGCCTTGGCGCGCTGCCAGGCCGGCAATTCCGGAAACTCGAAATCGACCATCACGGGCCGCTTGCTCACCAGCGCCTGTTCGAGCAGCGCGTCGGCCTGCGCGATGGATGCGGCCAGCGGCTTTTCCAGAAAGACGGCCTTGCCGCGCTGCAGGGCCTGGATCGCGATATCGGGCTGCAGGCTGGGCGGGGTCGCGATCGCGACCGCGTCGATCCCGCCGTCATCCACGAGTTCGGCCCAGGTCTTGAAGGCGCGCGCGATCCCGGCTTCGCGGGCCATGTCGGCGGTCTTTTTGGCGTCGCGCCCGGCCATGGCCACGACCTCGCAGCGCGGATCGGCGCGGAAGGCGGGCAAGAGGACCGTCCGGCCGAAATTGCTGCCAACGATTCCAACGCGGATCACGGCGTCTCCCGGAGCACGATGCCGAAAAATGCGAAGCGGTCCTCGGACGACATGCTCTAACCTATCAGAATCGACCCCGTTCATGATTTTGGATCGAATCGATCCAAAATCATCACGGCCCGGAGCCGCGACTTGCTGGCGCACGGCCAAGGCAGGCAATAGAGGCAAATCGCGCAATGGCGCAAGGGGATGGCGCGTCCGAAGGGACGAGCCTGCGCGCGTCGGCCCCGTGTTGCCCTTGTCACGGCGGCAGAATAAACACAGACGCTATGGCACAAAGCGCCGACGATTCATCATACCCGCGGCGGTTCGGCCTGTTGCGCCGCCTGACGCTGCTGGCGCTCGTTCTGGCCATCGTCGGACTGCCGCTCAATCATCTGTTCGGCTATTTTCTGCTCGCGGCCGCGGCGGTGATCGCATTCGCAGGCGAGGTGACGGCGCGCAACCGGCCCTGGCTGTTGTCGATCCTGCTGGCCTTCGTCGCGGTGTCCGGCCAGGCCGTCCTCAATCCGCCCGCGATCGAAGAAGGCCACAATATCTTCCTGCCGGACGGCAAGAGCGATGCGCTGGTGTCCGGATTGCCGCCCGAAGTCTACCGGCTGCTGGCCGCGGAATTCGACAAGGCCCACCCGCCCGAGAAACGCTGCGATCCGGCCGCCAATGGCTGCTGGCGCGGGCTTGGATTTCCCGACAGCGTGTTTGCGTTTTCCGCCGACGGAATCCTGCGCGGCGCCGAAATGTCGCGCAAGGTCGACCATATCGATTTCGCCGATCCGGTCTGGCTGCGGCTCGGTTTCGTGAACGACCTTCGTTACAACTGGTCCGGGCGCGACCACGACCTCGCGCGCGTCAAGCGCGATAGCCGGTTCTGGATGGGGCTGCACCGCTGGCAGCTCGGCATGCCGTTCTTCGTGACCTACCGTTTTCCGGCGACCTATGCCGGCAGCGATCTGTGCTGGAAGGGCGACGTCATCTGGGAGGAACGGGCCGAGCAATTCACGCTCCTGTCCAATCCGCTCTGGGCATGCCGCGTGATCGAGCCGGGCGATATCGGGCGGCGGATCTACGGCATCGGGGTGAAGCCCGGCCAGCTAGCGATGAGCCTCGATCCGACCGTGACGATCCATCTTCGGCAGGCGCTGGCGACGGCGCTGGCCGTGTTCGCAATCGTGACAATCGTCGGGCTTCTGGTGCGCTGGCGGCGGCGCAGCGTCGTTCTGCCTTTCACGCTGATTGCGCTGTCGCTCGCCGTGATCGCGATCGACGACGCGAGCTTCATCGGGGGCTTGCGTCCGCTCGATGGCGGCGATGACGGTCTTTATTACCAGGGAATGGGACGCCGGATCGCGCAATATCTGTTGGCGGGCGATATCGCGAAAGCGCTCGAAGGCGGAGAAAGCGTTTTCTATTACGGCGGTCCGGGCTTGCGCTATTTCCGCGCGCTCGAAATGTTCATCTTCGGCGACACCAATCTCGGATATCTGTCGCTCGTTCTTCTGCTTCCCTTCGTCGTGTTCGCGCTCTATCGCCGTTTCCTGCCGACGCGCTGGGCGCTGGCGCTGGTTTTGTTGTTCGTTGCGGTGCCGGTCGGCGGATTGTTCGGCACATCGTTCTTTCATTACGCGAAATGGGGCGCACGCGGTTTCGCGGACGCCGCCGCCTGTATTTTCGCCTTCAGCGGATTGCTTTTGCTCGCCGGATGGAAAGCCGACGGGCCGGGCCGCGGATTCGGCGTCGCCTGCGGCGCCGCGTTCCTGATTTTCCTCTCCGTATTCATGCGCCCGAATATCGCGCCATTCGCCGCAATGATGCTCGGCGGCGCGGGTCTCGCCGCGCTCCATCGGCGCGAATGGCTGCGCCTCGCCGGATTGTGCGTCGGATTTCTGCCGGTCACGTCGATGGCGCTGCATAACTGGTATTTCGGCGGCGTGATCGTTCCCTTCAGCGGCAATTCCACGCATCCGCTGGTGCTGGTGATGCCGCCGATGGCTTATCTCTCGGCGCTATGGGATCTCGTTCGTTTCGATTTTGGCAGCGAGTATCTTGCGCGCGCCGGAAAGCAAATCGTGCGATGGCTGAGCGGCCCGTCCGAATTGGCGGTGATGACGCCGCTGCACGCGCTCGCTCTCGTCGTCCTGGTCCGTGCGATGGTGCGGACGGGCTTCGATCCGTGGCTGCGCCTGATCGCGGGCGCGACGCTCGCCCAGCATGCGGTCTCGCTGTTTTATATCGCGACCCCGCGTTATCATTTCCTGTCCTGGTTCTGCACCGGATTGGTCGCGGTGGTCTGGTTCAGAGTGGAAGGGATCGAACTGCTGCGCCGCTTGCTGCCGCTGTGGTGGGATCGCATCTGGAACAATCCGTTCAACCGCGCGATCGAACGCAGCCTCCGGCAATTCGAGATCGTGAGCGGGCTTTTGACCTTCCCGACGCGCCGCCGGGTGAGCCCGTAATTTACGCAGCCGCAAGGCCGCCGGAGCGCGCAAGCCGTGCCAGATGGTGATCGGCGTCTCCGAACATCGTGTCGATCGCGGTCAGGCGCTTGAAATAATGTCCGGCGGAATAGTCCATCGTCATGCCGATCCCGCCATGCAGCTGGATCGCCTGCTGGCCGATGAACCGCCCGGAGCGTCCGATCTGCACCTTGGCGGCCGACATCGCCTGTCGGCGCGCGGCCGGATCCGCGTCGTCGGCCATCATCGCCGCGAACAAAGCCATGCTGCGCGCCTGTTCGAGTGCGATCAGCATCTCGGCCGCGCGATGCTGCAGCACCTGGAAATTGCCGATCGGCACGCCGAATTGCTTGCGGGTTTTCAGATACTCGACCGTATTGTCATGCAGGGCCTGCATCGCGCCGACCGCTTCGGCGCAAAGTGCCGCGATCGCGTGATCGGCGATATGCTCGATCAGGGGGAACGCGTTGCCGGGTTCGCCGATGACGGCATCCGCCGCAACGCGCACGCCCGAGAACGCGATCTCAGCCGCGCGCCGGCCATCGATCGTGGGATAGCCGCGTCGCGTGACGCCGTCTGCCGCAGCTCCGACCAGGAAGAGCCCAATGCCCGAAGAGTCCCGCCGCGCTCCGGAGAGCCGCGCCGACACGATCAATTGGTCCGCGCTGTCGCCGCCAAGGACAAGGGTTTTCTCGCCGTCGAGAACGACATGCGATCCATCCTTGCGCGCGGTCATGGCAATGTCGGCAAGATCGTAACGCGATTGCCGCTCGGCGTGAGCGAAAGCCATCAGCATCTCGCCAGACGCGATCCTGGGCAGGATTGTTGATTGCACAACGTCACCGCCGCCGAGTCGAATGAACCCGCCGCTGAGAACCACGCTGGCCAGATAAGGATCGAGCGCCAGCACGCGGCCGAAGGATTCCATCACGATCATGGTCTCCACTGCGCCGCCGCCAATGCCGCCATGCTTCTCCTCGAACGGCAATCCGAGCAATCCGAGTTCGGCATAAGTGTGCCAGATCGCGCGGCTGAAACCGCCTGGTTCGCTGGCGTAACGCTTGCGCCGGTCGGGATCGTACGCGCCGGCCAGCATGCGTCCGACGCTCTCCTGCAGAAGCCGCTGCTCTTCGTTCAGTTCGAAATCCATCACAGCCCCAAATCACAACCCCAGGATCGCCTTGGCGATGATGTTTTTCTGGATTTCGTTCGATCCGCCATAGATCGACGCCTTGCGCCAGTTGAAATAGTGCGGCGCGAGGGTCGCGGCCCATTCAGGACCGACCGGCGGTTCGTTCCAGCGTTCGGCCTCGTCATGCGGCATCTGGTCGGGCAAGGCATAGGGACCCGCGACCTCCAGCAGCAATTCGCTGATCGCCTGCTGCAATTCGGAGCCCTTGAGCTTCAGGATCGAGGAGGCTGGATCGGGTTTGCTGTCGTGACCGTTGCGCTCGCGTGAGAGCACGCGAAGCTGAGTCATTTCGAGCGCCTTCAATTCGACCTCGATCGCAGCGATCTTCATGCGGAAGCGTTCATCGGCGATCAGCGGCTTGTCGCCGCTTGTCGCGAGCGCGGCCAATTCCTTCAGCCGCCGCAGCCGCGCTTTGGAAATGCCGATGCGCGCGATGCCGCTGCGCTCGTTGCCCAGGAGGAATTTGGCATAGTCCCAGCCTTTGTTTTCTTCACCGACAAGGTTTTCCGCCGGCACACGGACGTCGTCGAAAAACACTTCGTTGATCTCATGTCCGCCGTCGAAGGTCTGGATCGGCCGCACCGTGACGCCCGGCGTTTTCATGTCGATCAGGAGAAACGAGATGCCTTGCTGCTTTTTCGCTGACGGGTCGGTGCGCACCAGGCAGAAGATCCAGTCGGCATATTGCGCGAGCGTGGTCCAGGTCTTCTGGCCATTGACGATGTAGTGATCGCCGCCGCGGCGCGCCGTCGTCTTCACCGCGGCGAGATCGGAGCCGGCCTCCGGCTCGGAAAAACCCTGGCACCACCAGTCGTCGAGATTGGCGATGCGTGGCAGAAATCTTTTCTTCTGCGCGTCATTGCCGAACGCGATGATGACCGGGCCGACCATGTTGACGCCGAATGGCAGCGGCTCGGGCGCCGGCGCCTGCTGCATCTCGTCGCGAAACAGATAGAGTTCGACCGCGCTCCAGCCGGCGCCGCCCCATTGCACCGGCCAATGCGGCACCGCCCAGCCCTTGGCGTTGAGAATGCGCTGCCAGGTCACGAGATCGTCCTTCACCAGCCGGCGGCCTTCGATCATCTTGTCGCGGATCGGCGCCGGCAGAGCCTTTTGCATGAAGGCGCGCGCCTCGTCGCGGAACGCGATCTCTTCGGGCGTGAAACGAAGGTCCATCAGGAGGCCTCCGGCAACGCGCGCCGCTTTTCTTGTTCTTCTTCGGCGAGTTCGCGCTTGCAGAGTTTTCCAACCGTGGTGCGAGGAAGCGACGAACGGATTTCGAGCGCCGTGGGCATTTCGTGCTTGCCGATCTTGTCGGCGAGGAATGCGCGTAGCGCCTCGAGCGTGAGGGTGGCCGCGCCCGATTTGAGTTTCACGAATGCCTTCGCTGCCTCGCCGCGATGGGTGTCCGGAACACCGATGACGATCACTTCCTCGACGTCCGGATGCTCGTAGATCGCTTCCTCGATCATGCGCGGATAAACATTAAAGCCGCCGGAAATGATCATGTCCTTCTTGCGGTCGACGACGAACAGAAAACCATCCGTGTCCATGTATCCAATGTCGCCCGACAGCCAGAAGCCGTCGACGAAACTTTCCGCCGTGTCCTGCGGCCTGTTCCAGTAACCGGACACGACATTCGGCCCCTTGATGCGGATTTCGCCGGTCTCGCCGATGGGAAGCACTCGGCGCGGATCGTCGAGCGCCACGATCTCGATCACGACGCCGGGAAGCGGAAGCCCCGACGAGCCGATCTTGCCGGGCCGCGTGATCGGCTGCGTCGCGGCGGCGGGCGAAGTCTCGGTCATGCCGATGCCGCTGCGCAGGATTTTGCCGGACAGTTGCTGCCAGCGCTCCACGATCTCGACCGGCAGGGCGGCGCCACCCGAAGAGCAGCTCACGAGCGACGACAGATCGCGTTTTTCAATGCCGGGATGATTGCACAAGGCCATCCACATGGTGGGCACGCCGTTCATATGAGTGGCGCGGCGAAGTTCGATATCTTCCAGTGTTGTCTCGATGTCGAATTTCTGGCGCAGCAGGACTTCATTGCCATTCGACAGATGCCGCAGCATTACCGTCGACAGCGCAAAAATATGAAACAGCGGTAGCGCGCAGATCGCACGCGCTTCGCCCGGCTTGACCGAGCTTTGCGGATTGAACCACACGTCGTAGATCGCGCAGGACGCGCTCAGGTTTGCATGCGTCAGCATCGCGCCTTTGGGAATGCCGGTCGTGCCGCCGGTATATTGCAGCACCGCGACATCGCTTGGTGCGATCGCCGGCCATTGCGCGGGCAAAGCGGCATCCGTCAGGCGTTCGAGCGGAACCACGCCTTTGTCATCCGGGACCGGCAAAAGCGGACAGGCCGGCATGCCCCATTCGCCATCGTCGGCCACGATCAGGGTATCGATGAATCCGGCCGCCTTCAGCTTCAACGCCATCGGCAGGAGCGGCGGTACATTCGCGGTCAACACGATGCGCGCGCCGGAATCCTTCAGCTTGTGGATCAGTTCGCGCTCGGCATCGAGCGGGCTGAGCTGCACCACGCGCGCGCCGGCTCGCGTCGCGCCGAACAGGCCGATGACATGATGCGGTGAATTGGGAAGATAGAAGCCGATGGCGTCGTTCTTGCCGATTCCCGCTTTCAGCAATCTGGCCGCGAACGAATTCGCGGCATTCTCCAACTCCCGATAGGTCATGCGCCGGTCGCGAAACGAGATCGCATGGCGCTGTGCATTGCGCGCGACGCTGCGGTCCAGCATCGCTGGCAGCGTCAGCGTCTCGATCGGCGCGTCCCAGGAAATCCCCGGCGGATAGGTCTTTTCCCAGATATAGGGCCGGGCCGAGGACATACGTTCAAGCCTTTGCCAGCGAACCGAATCCCCGGCCCTCGGACGCGAGTGTGTCGAGCAAGGGAGCTGGCTCGTGTCGTTTGTCGCCGGTCTGTTTGGCGAATTCCCGCAGGCGATCGCGAATGTAAGAGAGGCCGACTGTGTCGGCATGGAACATCGGCCCGCCGCGCCAGAGCGGAAAGCCGTAGCCGTAGATCCAGATCACATCGATATCGCCGGGGCGCGCTGCGATGCCTTCCTCCAGGATGCGCGCACCCTCGTTGATCATCGGAAAGATCAGCCGCTCGACGATCGTCTTGCGGTCGAGCGGATGGCGCGTCACGCCGAGGCGTTTCGAGGTGGCCGCGATCAGGCTTTCGACCTCGGGATCGGGACGCGGGGCGCGCGATCCGCTTTCATAGAGATAGAAGCCCTTGCCGGTCTTCTGCCCGAAGCGTCCGGCTTCGCAAAGCTGATCGGCGATCTCCGCGCGCGCACCTTGCGCCTTGCGCATGCGCCAGCTGATATCGAGGCCGGCAAGATCGCTCATGGCGAACGGTCCCATCGGGAATCCAAACTCGGTCAGCGCGCCATCGACGTCCTGCGGCAGCGCGCCTTCGAGCAACAGCCGCTCGGCTTCGATCGAACGGATGCGCAGCATGCGGTTGCCGACAAAGCCGTGGCTGACGCCGACCACGACCGGCACTTTCTTGATCGCGCGTGCGACCGCCAAGGCGGTCGCCAGCACGTCCGGCGCGGTGTCCGCGCCACGCACGATCTCCAGCAGCCGCATGACATTCGCCGGGCTGAAGAAATGCATGCCCAGCACCGAAGCGGGACGCCTGGTGATGCGCGCGATTTCGTTGACGTCGAGATAGGACGTGTTGGTCGCAAGGATCGTCCGCGGTCCCATCACGCGGTCGAGGCCTTCAAAAATCTCGCGTTTGACGCCCATCTCCTCAAAGGCGGCTTCGACCACGATGTCGGCATCCTTCGCGGCGTCCATGCCGGTGACGCCGTTGAACAGCGACATCCGCTTGCCGACATCGGCTTCGCTCATGCCGCCGCGCGCGGCGGAGGCGCGGTAATTCTTTTCGATGGTGTCGAGCCCGCGCTTGAGCGCGTCAGCGTTCGTCTCGACAATGGTGACCGGAATGCCGGCATTGGCAAAGCACATTGCGATGCCGCCGCCCATGGTGCCGGCGCCGATCACGGCCGCGCGTTTGATCTCGCGCGGCTTTGTATCTTTGGGCAATCCCGGAATTTTCGCGGCCTCGCGCTCGGCAAAGAAAATATGCCGCTGCGCTTTCGATTGATCACCTGCGCGCAGCCGCACGAAGGCTTCGCGTTCCAGTTTCAGGGCGTCGTCGAAAGGAACATCAATCGCCGCGCGCAGGACTTCGATCGCGGCCGCCGGCGCATCGAGGCCGCGGCTGCGTTTGGTGTTGACGGCGACAATCTCCTCGAACGTTTTCGGATCGGCCCGTAAAGCAACAAGCTTGTCCTCGCGGTCACGTGCGCGGGTGAGTGGCCGCTTTTCAGCGAGAACCTTGCGCGCAAAGGCTATGCCCGAAGCGGCGGGATCGCCCTCGAAAATCTCGTCGATCAGCCCGGCCGCCAGCGCATCCTTGGCGGGGATCGGATCGCCGGACAGGATCATCGCCGCGGCTTTTTGCATTCCGACGAGGCGCGGCAGGCGTTGCGTGCCGCCGGCGCCGGGAATGAGCCCGAGCTTGATTTCCGGCAACCCAAGCCGCGTGCCGGACGCAGCGATGCGGAAATGACAGGCGAGCGTGATCTCAAGCCCGCCGCCGAGCGGCGTGCCGAACACCGAGGCGACGACCGGCTTCTGAATCGATTCGATCAGGGCGATGACATCCGAAAGCGAAGGACTCATCGGCGGCTTGTCGAATTCGGTGATGTCGGCGCCGGCGACGAAGGTGCGTCCCTGCGCCGTCAGCACGATGGCCCGGATATTCGCATCGTCGCGCGCGCGGGTGAATGCGTCGGCGAGGGCGGTCCGCACGTCGTGGCTCAGCGCGTTCACCGGCGGATTATCGACCGCAATGACCGCGACATCGCCATCGTGGCGCAACGCAACTTTTCCCGGCATGGACTTCGACCCCGGCACCGACACACGCGATTAAACGGGGATCATGTCGGCCGTCAACGAGGAAAAGGCCGATTCGGCGGATTTAAAGAGAACCGTCGCGGTTCAGGCGACGGCGACGGGCGGCGCCGCCTTGCTCGGTAACGGCTGCGGCGACGGCGCGGATCCGGCGAAGCAATAGCAATGCCGTCCGCGCTTCTTGCCCTCGTAAAGCGCCTGGTCGGCCTTGGCGACGAGCTGGTCGTGATCGGCGGCGTCGCGCGGCGCGAACGCGACGCCGATCGTGGTGTCGATTTCGATCCGGTTGCCGTTGATGTCCATCGGCTCGGTGACGGCGGCGAGAATGCGCTGCGCCAGATGCCCCACCTCGTCCTGCGTCATGGCCTGCGCCTGCAGGATCGCGAATTCGTCGCCGCCGAGGCGTGCGACGGTGTCGGTCTCGCGTACGCATCGCTCCAGCCGCCGCGCCGTTTCCTTCAGAACCGCGTCGCCGACCGGATGGCCGAGCGTGTCGTTGATCGGCTTGAAACGGTCGAGATCGAGCATGAGCAATGCGAAAGGCTCGCCGTAGCGTTGCGTGCGCCCGAGCGCTTGCGCGACGCGCTCGCGAAACAGCGAACGATTGGCGAGGCCGGTCAGTTCGTCGTGCGTCGCCATTTCGGCGATCCGCGCTTCGGCCTTCTTGCGCTCGGTAACATCGGTGAAGGTGCGGACCATGCCGCCGTCGGGCGTGGCCATCGAGCGGACTTCCAGCACGGTGCCGTTCGGCCGCGTGCGCTCGTATGTGGGGATGCTGCTGTCGAGCCCGTCGCCCATGAGCATGGCGCGCACGCGCTCGTCGAAATTATCGTTGGCGAATTCCCCGCGCTCCCGCAGATAAGCGAGCATCTCTTTCAGCGGCCGGCTGCCGCCCAGCCATTCTTTGGGCAGGTCGAGCAATTCGACGGCCCGCCGGTTGATCACGTTGACCATGCCCTCGGCATCGACCATGAAAATGCCTTGCTCGATATTCTCCAGCGCGGCGCGGAATTCGGTTTTTCGCGCCTGCGCGACGATCTCGTTGCGCCGCAGCGCCAGATACGCCTTGGTCAGCGCGTGACGATGCCGGACGCTCGCGCCCATGACGACGAGGACGAGGATCGTGATCGCCGTGCCGGCTGCGATATATTTGAGCGCGTCGGCATAATAGGATTCGAGAACTTCGTCCTCGCCAAGGCCGACCGTCACGGCGAGAGGAAGCCCGGCGATCTTTCGATACGAGAGCAGGCGCGCCACGCCGTCGACCGCGCCGCCACCGCGGAAAGAGCCGACCGGTTCAGTCGCGACCCGCGAAACGACGCCGCCCGAGCCGGTATAGCTGACGAGTTCGCGCTTGAATCCGCGCGACGCGCGCACAAAGCCGTCAAGGCCGATCAGGTTGATGGCGCCGTCGCGCCCGACATTGATGGATTGATAAAATTGCGTCAGCTGGGCCGGATCGACCGAGGCCACGATCACGCCCGCGAAGACGCCGTCCTCGAGCAGGATGCGGCGGCTGAGCTGGATCGAAGGCTTGCCGGAATTTCGCCCGGTCAGGGGCCTGCTGATGAAAACCTCGTCGATCGCGGCGTCGAGATGCGCCTTGAAATGGTCGCGGTCGCTCAGATCGATCGCGGCGACGGGGCCGAGCGAGGAGGCGCTCAGCCGGCCGTCGCGGTCGATGATCGAATATTGAATCACGACGTCGGTCACGATGCCGGCGTGCCAGGTCCATTCCGGCAGATCGAACTTGTCGGTATTCTTCACATAGATCGCGCGCAGGACGAGCAGGGTCGAGTCGATGCCGCGGACAGTACGGGCGATCTGCTCTTCGAAGGCGCGGGCGAGATTGGCCGATTCCTGGAACGCGCTCTGGATCGCCGCGTTTTTGTTGGCGTGCAGGTGGAACGCGATGGTGCCCCAGGTCAGCGCAATCATGACGACGCCAAGCACGGTCGTGCCGTGCAGTGACGTCTTCAGCGGCAATTGAAATCGTCTCATGGAAGCCTTGTCCTGTGCGGCTTCTTGTAGGGTGGCGGCATTAGGATTCTCTTACGGACTTGGCTGGGATTCGGGCAGCTGTTTATTAAGGATGTTCGCGGCCCGCGGGACGCTCTATGCTGCCCGCAAAACAAGGACAACTTGGGCAGGAGGGCCGATTGCAAAACATTAACCAGCCGCCAACCTTCGCGCGCAGGTTGTGATGCCGGATGCACTCGACAAGGCGAGGGATGCGGTTGCGCTGGGCAACCGTATCCTCGCGAACGAGGGCGTGCTCGACGCGTTCGGTCATGTGTCGATGCGCCATCCCGGCAACCCGAAGCGTTATCTGCTGTCGCGGTCGCGCGCGCCGGAACTGGTCGCGCCCGGCGATGTGCTGGAATACGACCTCGATTCCAGCCCGGTGACGCCGACCAACGAGAAGCTCTATGCCGAGCGGGTCATCCACGGCGAAATCTACAAGGCGCGTCCGGATGTGATGGCGGTGGTGCACCATCATGCGCCGGCGATGATGCCGTTCTGCATCACCGGAACGCCGCTCGTTCCGGTCTTTCATCTTGGCGCGACGGCCGGCGCCAGCGTTCCATTCTGGGATCAGCACGACGAATTCGGCGACACCAATCTTCTGGTGGTGAAGCCGGAGGAGGGCGCTTCGCTCGCGCGCGCGCTCGGCAAAAATAATCTCGTGCTGATGAACCGGCATGGCGCAACCGCGGTCGCCGGCGACATCCAGGGGCTCGTATTCCGCGCGATCTATTCCTGCCGCAACGCCGAATTCCAGTTTCAGGCGCAGGCGCTGGGCCCGATCGCGCCGCTGCATCGCGGCGAGATCGAACGGGCCGGCGCGCTCAACGGGATGGCGAATGTCACGACGCGGACCTGGGAATACTGGATGATGAGACTGCAAAGATCGGGCAACGGCCTTGCGCCGGCAAAGAACAAGCGTCCGGCAGCGAATGCAAGGAAATCGGGAAAAGCGAAAAGGAGGAAGCGATGAGGAAACTCACTCTGATTACGGTCGCTGCCGCGCTGGCGGCGATGGCCGCAAGCGCTCCGGCGCACGCGCAGGACACGCTCAAAATCGCGATCGGCCAGATCAACAACTGGGAAAACCAGGCGCCGACGCTCGGCCAGGACGCCGGCATTTTCAAGAAACATAATCTCGTCATCGAGTCTGTCGGCACGCAAGGCGCCGGCGAGACCATTCAGGCGGTGATTTCCGGCAGCGCCGATCTCGGCGCGGGCGTCGGCGTCGCGGGCGCCATGCGCGCCTTCTCGAAAGGCGCGCCGGTGCGGCTGCTGCTGCCGGCGTTCACCGGCACCGGCGATCTCTACTGGTATGTGAAATCGGATTCGCCGATCAAAAGCCTGAAAGACGCGACCGAAGCGAACACGATCGCCTATTCGACCAACGGGTCGAGTTCGAACAATATCGTTGTATCCTTCACGCAGGAGCTCGGCGTGAAGGCGAAGCCGACCGCGACCGGCGGCCAGCCCGGAACGCTGACCTCGGTGATGAGCGGGCAGGTCGATATCGGCTGGGCCGCGCCGCCTTTCGGCCTGAAGGAAATCAAAGCCGGCCAGATCCGCATCGTTGCGCGCGGCAGCGACGTACCCTCTTTGCGCAATCAGACCGTGCGTTCGATCATCGTCAACGCCGACGCGCTCAAGAACAAGAAGGACGCGATCATGCGCTTCGTGAAAGCGTACCGCGAATCCGTGGACTGGATGTATTCCGATCCGAAGGCCGTCACGATGTATGCGGCCAAGATCAAGGTGGACAACGAGGAATTGCTGCGTGATGCGATCAGGGATTTCCAGCCGAAGGAAACCATGCAGACCGACAAGATGGCCGATCTCGACGGCGCGATCAGGGATGCGGTGAAGCTGAAATTCCTCGATGCGCCGCTGACCAAGGAGCAGGTCACGGAATTTCTGCAAATTCCGCCGCGGTGAGGACGCTCTATCAAAAATCGTCATGCCCGGCCTTGAGCCGGGCATCCACGTCTTTCTTGCTGTATCGAAGCAAGACGTGGATGGCCGGAACAAGTCCGGCCATGACGAAATTATAGATTCGTGCTCGTATCCGGCGCACGAATTTCTTTCCGATCCAGATTTTCAAACAGCCCAGCCCCCGTCCGGTCTCGCGGGCGGTTTCCCGCCGGAGTTTTCCGTCGCCTTCTCTCAATTTTCACTCCCAAAGAGGGAGCGGAGCGCCGTAAAGGCGCAACTGTATCGAGCGTGCTCTTGCGAAGAGCACGTGCCGGCCTTGCGATCGGCCAGCTCGCCTTACGGCGCTCCACCGCGGCGTTATTAGATGGTGGGACCCCTCTGCCCCGCCGGCGCGCCAAGGCTCATTAGGCCCTGGTCATCTGACCCGGCGGCGCGACGGAAGCTTCCATCCGGGGCTCCATGGTGAGCCAGGAGGCCTTCTCTACACATCTCCCGGGGACACGGCCTGCGAAAGCCATGCGCGCGGGGCGCCGTCCCCATTCACATCCAGTTTCGCCTGCAGGACGCCCCTCAGCGAATGGGGATGATTCGAAAGTTATATCGATAGTAAAATTCAGTCAAGTGAAATACAC
>CAMDXM010000067.1 GCA_945878025.1 Pseudorhodoplanes sinuspersici
GGTGTTGCGGCCGGGCGCGCGCGTGCGGCCCAGAATCCACGCCATCGGCACCCCGATGAGAAGGCAAAGAGCGACCGCGATACCGGAGAATATGAACGAGTTGATGATGAATTTCGGCGACTCGATGCTGACCTGCCTGAAGAACTCAAGCGTGTAGACCAGCGGGATCGGCGTGAGCGCCCAGCCTCGTCCCACCGACGCCATCAGCACGCCGACCTGCGGAATGAACGAGATAAAAAGAAGAAGCGACAGAAATCCGACCGCGATCCATTGCTTCACCGGGCCGAGCCTGCGGCGCTGGATCTTGGTATAGGACAGCGAACTGTAATCCTTCAACGCCACATATTGCCTGGCGGCGATGACGAACAGGATCGCCAGCACGACCAGAAGCGCCGAGATCACAATGCCCATCCGGAAGATGCGGCGATCGACGAATTGCATGATGTTCAGATAGGCCTGCGGCGCGAGCAAATCCTGCACGCCGAGCACAAGCGGCGTGATGAAGTCGGCGAAGGTCCAGATGAAAACGAGCAAGGCACCGGAAATGAAGCCCGGCGTGGTGAGCGGCAGCGTGATCGTGCGGAACCGGTGCCAGCTTTTCGCCCCGACGCTCTGCGCGGCCTCCTCCAGGGTCGGATCGACCTTGGACAGCGCATCCAGCACGCTCAGCGTCATCATCGGGAACAGATGCACCGTTTCCACAAGCAGGATCCCGTGCATTCCATACATGAAGTTGATCGGGTCCTGCATGCCGAACCAATCCATCAATATGACATTGACGGTTCCTGCGCGGCCGAAAATGAACGTGAAGCCGAGCACGCCGACCAGCGGCGGCAGGATCATGGGCAGCATCGTCAGATACGAGAACAGCTTCCGGCCCGGGAAGTCATAACGCAACAGGAGGAAAGCAACCGCCACGCCGATAACCGACGTCGTGAAGACCGCGGCCACGCCCAGGACCATCGATTTCCAGAACGAGCGCAAATAATAAGTGTCGGTGAAGAACTCCGAGAAATTGGCCAGGGTGAATTCGCCGGCCTCTCCGGTGAAAGCGTCGTAGAAAATCCGGATCAGCGGAAAGATGACGAATACGATCAGAAACGCCCAGATGACGCTGAAGCCGAATGCCGCCAGTGTGATGCGGGGCAGCTTCATTTCGCCTCCAGGACCGGCACGGTGCTGCTCGCCGCGAAACTGAGCGTCAGCATGCTGCCGGTCGGCACGATCTGATGGTGCCAGGGATCGTGTATATCGATCTTGAAGATCAGCCCTGGAGCCAATTCCACGTCATAGCGCAGCGCATTTCCAAGATAAGCGGCAAAAGTGACGCGGCCCGTGACGACATTGTGATCCGGCGGCGCCTTGCCATCCAGATTTGCATTCTCCGGACGAACGCAGAGCACACATTTGTCGCCGACACGGAATCGCTCGTCGAAAATCGCTCCCAATACGCCCACGGCCGTCTTCACGCGAAGACGCCGCTCGGCTGTCTCAACCGACGCGACTTCACCCTCGATCAGGTTGTTGATGCCGATGAAATCCGCCACAAAGCGATTGACGGGGCGCTCATAGAGATCTTTCGGAGGACCGACCTGCAGGACCTTGCCTTGATTGAAGACCGCGATGCGGTCCGAGAGCGTCAACGCCTCTTCCTGGTCGTGCGTCACATACATCGTCGTGATGCCGAGCTCTTTTTGCAGCTTGCGGATTTCCTGCCTCACCTGCACCCGCACCTTGGCGTCGAGGTTGGACAATGGCTCGTCGAGCAGAAGGATTTCCGGATTGAGCACCAACGCGCGCGCCAGCGCCACGCGCTGCTGCTGCCCGCCCGACAATTGACCCGGATACCGATCGCCATAGCCGCTGAGCTTGACCTTCTCGAACACCGCGGCGGTGCGGGATTCGATCTCCGCTCTGCCGAGTTTCTGCAGTTTCAGTCCATAGGTCACATTCTGGAGGACCGTCATATGCGGCCAGAGCGCGAAATTCTGGAACACCATCCCGATGCCGCGCTCATTCGGCGGCACATTGGTGACCGACCGGCCATCGAACTGGATTTCGCCCTCATCCGGCGGATAGAATCCGGCGACCAGCCTCAAGAGCGTCGTCTTGCCGCAACCCGATGGGCCCAGGAGGGTGAACAATTCACCCTCCTGGATGGTCACGGTCACATTATCCACCGCCGCCATCGCACCGAAGCGTTTGGTGACATTCTTGATATCGATGCGCATTCGCCAGGCTCCGGTCGGTAAGCAAAACGGCTCAGTACTTCTTCTTGAGTTCTTCTGCGACCGACTCGATGTCCTTGCGGTATTGCGAGTTGACCGCCTCATACCGCGCCTGCGCGATATTATCGTCGTAGATATTGGTCACCTCGCGGTCGAAATAGGAACGCATGCCGCCGGTGAACTCGACCGCCATCTCGGCCGTGGAGCCGGGAGCGCCCTGCACGCGGTATTTAGGCGTGATCGGGAACACACCTCGTTCCATCGCCATGCGCTGCCCGCGCTCGGACAGCATGTATTCGACGAACGCGCGCGCAGCCTTTGGATGGGGAGCGCCCGCCAGAACGGCCATCGGTTCCGGGGTGATCCAGGCTGTTTTCGGCGCCACGAATTTGAGATCGAAACCGGCAAGCCGGTCCTCGAACGCCATGTAGCTCGGCACGGCGAACCCGACGGCGAATTCACCCTTCGCGACGACCGAGGGCACGTCACGGCTGCGGGCGGTGAAGATGCCGGTATTGGCGCCGAGATGCTTCAGAAATTCCCAGCCCTTGGCGTCGCCATCGCGCTGCAGGATGACTTCGTAGGTCGCATGGCTGCTGCTCGACCGCGTCGGCGCGCATTGGGCGACATGGCCCTTCAGTTTCGGATTGAGCAGATCGTCCCAATCTTTCGGCTCCGGCACGCCAAGGCGTTGCAGAACCTTGGGGTGATAGACGAGGCCATAAGGCTCAAGCACCGTTCCGGTCCAGAAACCCTTGGGATCCTTCAGCGGAATTGACTTCGGCTTGCCGATGCTTGCCGGAATCGCATTCATCACGTCCTGGGGCAAGTTGAGCTTGGCGAGCAGCCCCTGCTCCGCCAGTTTGTCGAACAATGCGCTTTCCCCGCCCCAGAAAATGTCGGCTCCCGGACGGCCTTTCCATTCCACGATGCGCCCATAGGCGACCGGCGTTCCGGCCGCCAGAGCGCTGGTCTTGACCGTGATATTCCACTTTTCCTTGGCGAATTTTGCGAAGTCCGCCAGGGCCGGATCGGTCAGGGTCTTGGCGACCGGCGTGATGAGAACGAGTTCTTCTTCGACCGCCGGCGCCTGTTGCGCGGCCACTGAAAATGCCGACCCGATCAGGCCGGTCACGGCGATCGCTGAAATTGCCAATAATCGGATCATGACTTTCTCCTTTGCGAACAAGGTAACGATCCTGACTAGCAGACGGGCTCGCTATGGATTTTGATCGGTATCAACGGTTTCGAACGGGAATATTGCCCTGCTCTCCCGGCCCCTTGATCGCCCACCCGGCACGCCGTGATGCGGCCGTATCGCCCCCCGAGCTTGGCCAGCCATTGCTGAACCCGCGCGTAGGCTTGCGGGGATGCATTCAGCCCCTGAAAATCGATCTGTGCCGGTGTTTGCACGGCGGCCTCCTCAAGAACGATCCTTCCATCGATATTTGACCTTTGTGCGAGCCTCATTGTTTTGACCCAAGTCAACGCCGGACGTTCATAGATCCATCAGATTGCGTAAGAGCGATGAGAGATTGCGACGGGAAAAAACATGCAGGGTTTCGATGCGCTTCTTCCGCCTGAAATGGCGAAGAAGGCGGAAATGGCAGGGGTTCAGAAGACGCGGCTGGACTGGCTCACGCTTCTTGCGCTCGCTATGCTCGCGGGCGCGTTCATCGCATTCGGCGCAATGTTCGCGACGACCGTGCTTGCCGGCGCGGACGGCGTCGTGCCATTCGGCATCGGCAGGCTGCTGGCCGGAAGCGTATTCTGCCTCGGGCTCATCCTCGTGATCGTCGGCGGCGCTGAACTCTTCACCGGCGACACGCTGATTGTCATGGCCTGGGCCGCCGGCGAAATCCGCCTGCGCGACATGCTGCGCGTGTGGGGAATCGTCTATGCGGGAAATCTGATCGGGGCCATCGGAACCGCGGCGCTCGTTTTTCTTTCGGGCCAGTATCTTTCCGGGGGCGGCGAAGTCGCCAAAGTCGCGCTGACGCTTGCGCTCGGCAAGGCCACATTGCCGTTCGAGCAGGCGTTCTTTCTCGGCATTCTTTGCAATGTTCTGGTCTGCCTCGCGGTCTGGCTTTCGTTCGGTGCGCGGACACTGAGCGACAAGGTTCTTGCCATCATTTTTCCTGTCTCAGCCTTCGTCGCAGCCGGCTTCGAGCATTCGGTCGCGAACATGTATCTCATTCCGCTTGGACTGTTCATCAAGGCCTGGGCGCCGGCCAACTTATGGCCGCTGATCGGCAGCGACATATCGCACTATGAGGCGCTGACGTGGTCACACTTTGCGGTCGGCCTCGTGCCGGTCACGATAGGCAATATTATCGGCGGCGGCGGGCTCGTCGGGGCGGTCTATTGGTTCATTTATCTGCGGCCTCGCCAGCCGCGCCAGCCAAAGCCGCGCAATATCGTTTGAAGAATCGTCGCTTGGCGGTCTCTGTAACCAGAATATAGAAGACCGTGATTGCAATAGAGACCGCCAGCAATACGCCGGACAATGGGGCAAAGCCGAATAGCGAGGCGGCGCTGCCGGCGAAAGGCAACAAGAGCGCAACAGTGAAAACGCACAGCGTCGTGATCCCGAGCAAACGGCTTGGCGCGGAGCGCCATGCCGGTCCATGCGTGCGCAGGACCAGGACGACCGCGAGTTCGGTCATGAGCGAGACCACGAACCACGTCGTTTGAAAAGTTTGCTCATCGGCCCGGACGATCAAAAGCAGGATTGCGAATGTCAACAAATCAAAGCAAGAGCTGATCAGACCAAAGATCAGCATGAACCATTGCACATCGTGGATGCTCCATCGTTGCGCATGCACGAGGGTCGCTTCGTCCACATTGTCGGTCGATATTGCGATCAATGGCAGGTCGGACAAGACGTTATTCAGCAGAATCTGCTTCGCTGCGAGCGGCAGGAACGGGAGGAATGGCGTCACAAGAGCCATGCTCACCATGTTTCCGAAATTCGCGCTGGTCGTAATGGAAATATATTTCAGCGTGTTCACGAACGCCCGGCGCCCGTCGTCAACGCCCTCGCACAATACTTTAAGATCCGGCTTGAGCAACACGATCGCCGCGCTCGCCCGCGCCACGTCAACGGCTTGATCGACCGAAATTCCGACATCGGCGGCGTGCAGAGCGGGGGCATCGTTGATGCCATCGCCCAAATAACCGACAGCGTGCCCGGCTTTCTGCAAGGCGCGCACAATCCGTTCTTTTTGCTGCGGATCGACTTCAACAAAAAGAGACGTTCGATCGGCGGCGTGCTGAAGCGACTCGTCGTCAAGCCGCGCGATTTCCGTTCCGGTCAGCATTGAATCGGCGCGGAGGCCGACCGCCGCCGCCAGATGCGCGGTGACATAGCGGTTGTCCCCGCTGATGATCTTGATGTCTATGCCGCGATGCTTCAGATCCCGCAGGATCGCTTCGATCCCCTGCTTCGGCGGATCTGAAAATAGCAGGAATCCGAGACAGGACATTTCAGCTTCGTCGTCATGGCCATACACCTGCTTCGCGCGCACGCGTCTGACCGCGAGCGCCAGGACGCGGAATCCCTGCTTTCCCCACTGACGAAAACGGTCAGATAATCGAGCGCGATCCGCATCGGTGAGCGGAATGTCCTCGCCTTTCCGCCGCAGAGTGACGCAGACCGCGAGAACGGTGTCGAACGCGCCTTTCGTGACGATGAGATGATGTTCGCGATCCCGCGGATCGGCAGCAACAACGGTCAGGCGCTTGCGGATAAAATCGTAGGGGATCTCGTCGATTTTGCCGTCTGTGACTTTCAGTCCGTCGCGCACGCCCGCCGCCATGATCGCCGCGTCCAGCGGATTTTCAATTCCGGTTTCAAGCGAAGCATTGAGAAATGCCAATCGCCGGACCTCCTCGCAAGGGTTTCCGTCGAGATCGACCGCGCCGGCCAGCGTAATCGTGCCTTCCGTAAGCGTCCCGGTCTTGTCCGTGCACAGCACGTCGATGCTTCCGAGATTTTCGATCGCTTCAAGATTGCGAACGATAACGCCTCGTCGCGCCATCGCCCGGGCCCCCGCCGAAAGGGAGACGCTGACGATCGCCGGCAGGAGCTCGGGCGACAGACCGACGGCCAGGGCGACCGCAAACAACAGGGAATCGATCGCATCGCGTCCAAGGAGTTGGTTGACCACCAGTACGAATAAAACCAGCACGACCATCACGCGAATTAGCAGATAACCGAATTTCCGGACTCCGACCTGGAATTCGGTGTCCGGCGAAGGCGCGCCAAGCCGCGCCGCGGTCTTTCCGAATATAGTCCGGCGGCCTGTCTCCACCACCAGCACGCTTGCTGTTCCGCTGCGGACCGAGGCGCCGAGAAACACACAATTGCTTCGAGCCGAGATCGGCGCCTCGGCAGACACAAGGCCGGGGCGCTTCTCGACCGGGAAGGATTCGCCGGTCAGACTGGATTCGCTTACCAGGAAGTCCTTCGCGTCAAGAACGCGTCCGTCGGCGGGAACGAGATTCCCTGCGGAGAGTTCGATAATATCGCCCGGAACGAGCCTGTGCGCAGGAATCGCGCGCGGACCATTGCGAATGACTTTGACAGTCAGCGCGAGCCGGCGCCGCAACGCAGCCACCGCTGTTGCCGAACGATATTCCTGCGAAAATCCGAGCAACGTACTGCCGAGCACGATCGCGAGAATGATCGCGGCATTTATCCAGTCGCGGAGGAAAAGTGAAATAATCGCGCCAAATACGAGAATCAGAACGAGCGGACTTGCAAACTGGCGCACCAGCAGTTTGAGCGCCGTTTTTTCATCCTGTTCGGCAACAACGTTCGATCCGAAAGACCGCCGCCGGATAGCCGCCTCACGATCCGACAATCCGGCAGGCCCCGTCCTTAAGTCGGCCATCAATTCGACGGCGCCCTGGCTCCAATAAGACGAACTGCTCAATTTGGGCAGCTCAGAGTGGACGGATTGTCGGGCTGCCTTCCGCATGCGAATAGCCGTAAAAATCCCGATTGGAGAAAATCATCTTGACCAAGGCGAACAGCGTCGCCTTGGGCCCCGACGCATCGAGAGCAAATCACCGCCGAGATTTCTTCCATTGATGCATGTCAAGAACCCATTGATCGCATGCGGTAAAATTTCATGAAGTCGAAATCGACTCACGAAATATGCGGTCACCGGAATGGATCTTAACGAAACGCTGAGCCGCCTGATCGTCTCGCTCGCGGTTGGCATGCTCGTCGGGCTGGAGCGCGGGTGGCGCACGCGCGATGAGGAAAACCGTCAGCGAGCGGCCGGCTTTCGCACTTTTGCTCTGTCCGGTCTGCTCGGCGGCGTAACGGGCGCTCTTTCCTTGCAAATTGGCGTCCAAATAGTCGGATTTGTCTTTCTTGGCTATGCCGCCGCCTTCGCGGCATTCCATTGGCTGGAGGCGCAAGCCGATCGAAATTTGAGCGTGACATCGGTGGTCGCCGGCATGCTGACGTTCCTGCTCGGCGTCATGTCGGTAACCGGCGAACTCCGCATTGCGATTGCGTGCGCGGTCGCAATGACCGTTCTGCTGGCGTTGCGCGAAACTCTGCACCGCTGGATTGCGTCCCTGACCTGGCCGGAAATCCGCGCTGTCCTGATCCTGCTCGTGATGTCTTTCCTGCTGTTGCCTATTTTGCCGGATCGAACGATCGATCCGTGGAATGCAATCAACCCTCACGAGATCTGGCTTTTGGCCGTTCTGATTGTGGCGATTTCGTTTGGCGGTTATGTCGCGGTGCGCGCGTTCGGAGATCAGTTCGGCGTCATCATGACGGCGGTCGCCGGTGGGCTGGCGTCGTCGACAGCCACCACCTTGGCCTTCGCAAGATTGGGGCCCGAACATCCAGCGTCTGCCGGTCTTCTGAGCGCAGGCATTCTGCTTTCCGGCGCTGTGATGATGGTGCGCGTCGGCGTTATTGCGACGGCGATCAATTGGACATTGAGTCCGGCGGTGATCCCCTCACTGGCGTCCGCCGCGATTATTCTCGTATCCGGCGCGGCCATCCTGCTGCTCGCAAGCCCCCAACGTGAGGCGCCGCGATTGCAGATCGACAATCCTTTAGCCTTGGCCACGGCTCTGAAACTCGCCGCCTTCATTACGGCTGTCTTGCTCGCCACTGCGATCGTCCGCCCAATGGTCGGCAACGCCGGAGCTCTGCTCGTGGCCGGCCTTTCAGGTATAGCCGATGTCGATGCAGTGACGATTGCAATGGCGCGCCTGGGCGGCGGCAGCGGCGTTGAACATACGCTTGCGGCTCAGGCCATCCTGATCGCAATTGCAGTCAATACCATATGCAAAGCGATCCTCGCCGGTTGGACCGGAGGCGGAAAAATCGGAGGTCTTGTGACAGCCGTCAGCTTGCTGGCGCTTGCGGGAGGCGCGCTTGCCGCGCATTTGAGCGGAACCGCGATCAATTTCTCCAACCTGACAAATTGATTCCAGTACGAATATTTCGAAGGATAATCACGCCAACACCGCGAGAGGCGCTTTCCCCGGATAGACGGAAGGGAAGGCTTTACCTCGCGTCGAGGCGTCGAGGACGAAATGATCTCTTCCGGGACATTTTTAAAATCCATCCGAATTGCGGCGCTTGATCTCGATCAAACTCCCAAGATCAAGGGTCGATAATATTTTCCGAGTAGATGTCTTTGGGGGAGTTGGATTATGCACAAGCTTTCTCACATCGTCGCTGCGCTTTTTTTCAGCATAACCGTCCTGTCCACGGGCGCTTCGGATGTCGCAGCCGGTGAAAAGCCACGTCCCGCCGCGACAGAATCTGTGAATCAATCGGCGATGGAGTTTTCCTCATCATGGCGGGGCCGGCGCAACACCGCGATCGCGCTCGGCGCCGCGGCCGGACTGCTCGGCGGGCTTGCGATTGGAGCGGGGGCCTATCCATTTTATCCCTATCCCTATTATGGGCCTGCCTATCCGGCTTACGGGTATTATGGGCCGGCGTTTCCGTACTATGCCCCTCCGGTGGTCTATGTCAGGCCCCGAAAGGTCCGATGCCTGGCGTATGATCCCTATCGCGGAATCCGATACTGGACGACGTGCTACCGCTGAACGCCTGGCGCGTCGCGCGGCGGATGTGATTGGCGAAATTCTGCTGGCGAGCGCGTTCCGAACCTTGTTCGTGTCGCTGCCTAACGCATTCTCGATTTGAGCCTGATCACTTCTCCATCGACAACGAAGGCGCCATATCCGCGGTGATGAATCGTCCGTCGATCCTTCTGCGCCGGATCAGTCCAGGCTCCCAGGACTTCGAGAATGAAGAGATTATAACTGCCAACCAGGCGGGTATCGACCACCTTGCATTCCAGGTTTGCAAAGCACTCCTTGATCAGAGGGGCTTTGACAAACTTTGCACATATCGGCGTCAGCTTGAATTTCGCGAACTTGTCGATGTCGCGTCCGGATGAGTTTCCGACCTGGACGACCTTTTTCGCGATCGGCCGCGCCGGGATCGCTATCACGCATTCCTTGGTGGCCTTCAGGGCGGCAAAACTGTAAGCGCCGCTGCTGACGATGCAGGCGACCATCGGAGGTTCAAACTCAACCATCATGTGCCATGACATCGTCATGACATTGGCCCGCGCGCCGCGCGCCGTGGTCAGCAGCACAACAGGCCCCGGTTCCAGGAGCTGGTAGATTTTTGAAAAATGGACTTTCTTCACGCAAACATAAATAGCTCTGCGGACATCGGCGGATTTGATTGAGATCAAGAGAATGGCGCGAAGCGATGGTTCGTAAATAAATGGCTTCGGTATTTCGTCCAAGGCCGCTCAGCGGCAGATGACGAAGCAAAGCCGCCACACAATATTCATGGAGTCGCTGGTTTCGCTGAGTCTTTGGCGCGAATTTTCTGCTTGTTCAGCCATGAGATCACGCTCTCAGACAGCTTCGGAAAACCGGCGGGCCCGGAAAGGCTGGAATTTCCGGTCATCGGTTTAGGAAACCGAAATGCTGCCTTGTTGGAAAGGCAAGCTGCGCCGCCGAGCGGATCGCCCTGCTCGGTTCTTGATTCTGTGAGTCCAAACACAGCGCCAGGGTCGGCTGCCAGCACCGAAACGGCGCCTGACCATTTCCACCAATCCGATTAAAGCGTTGATCCGATTGGTGGGCGCAGTAGGGCTCGAACCTACGACCCGCTGATTAAGAGATTAATGCCCTTGTTACAAAATCAACGACTTAGATGTGAACGTCGCCAAAAACGACTATTTCAGAACAACTGGATACGAGCAGATTGTAAACTGCGGCGTCGAATTTCACAGTCCGCGAGTGGACCAGTACGGGTAAATTCACTCATTGGCTTGATGGGCGTTTGCTTGCGACTTTTAGAAAACCATCAATCAGGGGCCGTTTTCGCCGTTCGGCCAAGCATACGACATAAGCGTAATTGAACATTTCGGCATTGGTTACATTGAGCACTTTCAAGCGCGCGTGTGCGATGATTTCAGATTCTGAAATCGCTCCGATTCCAATCGCGCGTAAAATCGCGGCATTCACTGCTTCGCGGTTATTCGTTTCCATAATCGGATGAATCGTGACACCGGCCTTCTGCAAGGCACGGTCGAAGATCTTTCGTGTTGTGGAGCCAGACGTTCGCAATATGAAATCCTGTCCCTCCAGCTCCTCGATCCGTATCGAGCGCCGGCGCGCGAACGGATGATTGATGTTGGCGACGATCAGAATGCGGTGCTTATTGTAGAATTGGCTGTAAAAACGCTTGTCCTCCGGTTCGTCGCCAACGATCGCGACGTCGAAATCAAACTTCAGCAGTCCCTCCAGCAGATCCGGGCCGGCGCCAAGCGTAACCGAAAGCTTCAGATTCTCGTACTTCTTGACGAGGATTGCGGCGATTTCCATGACGTCCGAAGGTCTGATCGCGCCGATCTTGAGCGAACCAATCTCAAGCGCTTGCGCCGCGCGCAACAGATTGATCGCCTCCTCTTCGTGACCGAACAATCCTTGCGTGACCGTCATCAAAAGCTTGCCGATCTCTGTCAGCTCAACTGTGCGGCCGCGGCGATGAAACAACTCGACCTTGAAGTGCTCCTCGAGCGCATGAACGTGGGTCGACACCGTCGGCTGACCGACGTTGAGCAGCTTGCCGGCGGCGGTAAAACCTCCCGCCCGTGCGACGGCATGGAACGCGGCGAGCCAGCGCTGATGCATTGATAAACTCGATGGATTATCGTGAAAAGCCAATTTTACAGATACTCCTCCGCCTCCTAGGGTTATGCAAGTGCCAATGCTCGTGGCACCGGCCGCTTTGCTGCCGTCGGTTTCTCAATCCGAGTGCCGACGCCGGCCCAAGAACGACACAATCCCTGATCCGAGGGAAGCACGGGAGAAAATGAAAAATGGCGCAAATTGAATCGACGCGGGAAGTCCGTCTCAACGGCGTCCGCTATCGCTGGCCCAAGCGCCCTGTCGTCGTTGTCTGTGTCGATGGCGGCGATCCGGCCTATTTCGATCGCGCGTTGAAGGATGGTCTCATTCCGAATATCGCGCGTTTCATGAAGAAGGGCTTCAGCAGTATTGCAGAATGTGTGATTCCGAGCTTCACCTGTCCAAACAATGTGTCGATCATCACCGGCAGCCCGCCGTCGATTCACGGCATTTCCGGCAATTTTTATCTTGAACCCGAGAGCCGCAAGGCCGTGGTGATGACCGGACCAGAATTGATGCGGTCGAGCACGATCCTCGCCGCTTTCGGCCGCGCCGGCGCCAAGGTGATTTCGATTACAGCCAAGGACAAACTGCGCCAGCAGCTCGGCAAGGATATGGACATTGCCGCCGGCGGCATCAATTTCTCCTCCGAGAAAGCGGACAAATGCACGATGGCTGAGAACGGCATCGAAAATGTCCTCGAACTTGTGGGCCAGCCTCTGCCAGACATGTATTCGGGTGAATTGTCGCTGTTCGTTCTCGAAGCAGGCTTGAAGCTGCTCGAACAGCGCAAACCCGACGTCATGTATTTGTCGCTGACCGACTACATCCAGCACAAATACGCTCCAGGCGAAGCGGAATCGGACCGCTATTACAAGAAAATGGACGAATTGTTCGGCAAGCTCGACGCGCTCGGCGCCATCGTTGCACTGACCGCAGATCACGGCATGAACGACAAATCCAATTCCGACGAGACGCCGAAAGTCATCTGGCTGCAGGATATCCTCGACAAAGAGTTGGGCAAGGATTCGACCGTCGTGATCTGTCCGATCACCGACTATTTCGTCGCCCATCACGGTTCTTTTGGCGGCTTCGTGCGCGTCTATTGCAACGGCAAGGCAACCCCGCAGGACGTGATGCGGGTCGCGAGGAAGCTTCCTGGCGTCGAGATGGTTTGCGACAAGGAAACGGCGGCGCGATTGTTCGATCTGCCGATCGACCGTGAGGGCGATGTCGTCGTAATCAGCGATATCGACCATTGCATCGGGATGACGCCCGCGAAGCATGACATGAGCGGGTTGGCGGGCCACCGTTTGCGCACACATGGCGGAATGTCCGAAGCCAAGGTGCCGTTCGTGCTGAATTATCCTTTGCACGAGACTTACGCAGCACGTGCGGCGCGCGGCGGTTTGCGGAACTTTCACATCTTCGATTTTGCGATCAACGGGCCGGCTATCTGACGCGTTGCAGAGAAAAGAGTCGACTTCGGTGCGCAATGCACCGCAGTCTAAAAACAAGCGCCGGCACGGCGCGGTCTAGGGAAGGATCAAGCTATGGTTCGCACCGCCAAGGCGGCAGTCTACGAGGCGCCGAACACGCCTTTCATTATGAAGGATTATCCGGTGCGTCCGGCAAAGGCCGGCGAGGTGCTGGTGCGCGTTACGATGTCGACGATCTGCCGCTCCGACATCCACTCCTATGAAGGACGCCGCCCGAATCCCTGCCCCGGCATCCTTGGCCACGAGATCATCGGTGTCATCGAAGAGATCGGCGCGGGCATCGACAAGGACATGCGCGGCGACCCACTGAAAGTGGGCGATCGCATCACCTGGAGCGAATACTTCTTCCACGGTGACTGCTATTATCGCGAAATTCACGACATGCCACAGAAGTGCAACGGCGTGCGCAAATACGGCCATGATCTGGCTGAAGAAGATCCGCATTTCCTCGGCGGCTTTGCCGAGCTTTGCTACATCCTGCCGGGCACATGGATTCTGAAGCTGCCGGATGAGTTAAGCGACGAGGAAGCAACCCCGCTCAATTGCGGAGTCGCGACCATGGCATCCGTAACCGAAGCCGCTGAAATCGCGCTCGGCGACGCCGTCGTGGTTCAGGGCCTGGGCCTGCTCGGTCTTTACGGCTGCGCCATGGCGAAAGCGCGCGGCGCCCGCCTTGTGATCGGGCTCGACGCGGTTCCCGACCGGCTTGAGGTCGCCAAGAAATTCGGCGCCGACCACACCTTCAATATCAAAGACATGTCGAACAAGGACGTCGTTGCGAAAATCCGGGGTCTTTGCAAGCCGGACGGCGCCGACGCCGTGATCGAGGTCTGCGGCGTACCTGACGTAATTCCGCAAGGATTGCAGATGTTGCGCGTTGGCGGGCGCTACGTGCTCGGCGGCCTCGTCAATCCCGACGCCAACGTGATGATCGACGCCAACATGCTGGTGAAACGCTGGGTCACCATGCGCGGCATTCACAACTATCACCCACGCCATCTGATCCAGGCGCTCGATTTCGTAATGGCGAACCGCAAGCGGTTTCCGTTCAAGGAAATCGTCGATTCCAAGTTCGCGCTCAAGGACTTGGACCTGGCCTTCAAGAAAGCCTCTGATCGAAGCGTGCTCCGCGCCGCGATCGTGCCTTGATCCAAGAATCCGATATGAAAGCTCCAGATCTTAATTTCACGCCCCGCGGTCTCTTCATCGGAGGTGAATGGGTCGCGCCAACCGAGGGTAAGAGCTTCGTATCGATCAATCCGTCGAATATGGACAAACTCGGCGACGTTCCCTTCGCAACCGAAGCGGACGTCGACCGCGCGGTGAAGGCGGCGAAGATTGGCTTTACCGAATGGTCGCACGTGCCGATCAAGGAGCGCGCACGCTGTCTCGTGCTTCTCGCCGAACGGATCGAAAAACACGCTCACGAGCTTGCCCTGATGGACGCAGTCGATTCCGGCAACGCCATCGTCGGCATGCGCGGCGACATGACCTGGACCGCGGATTCACTGCGCTACTTCGCCGGGCTGATTACCGAGATCAAGGGCGAGACATCGTCGCAAGGCCCGCGACATCTCAATCTGACACGCCGGCAGCCTTACGGCGTCGTCGCCAAGATCAATCCGTTCAATCATCCATTCCGCTTCTGCGCGGAAAAAGCCGCGGCTCCGCTCGCCGCGGGTAATTGCGTCGTGATCAAGGGCTCGGAACAGGCGCCGTTGTCGAGCCTGCGCCTCGGTGAGTTGTGCGAGGATATTTTCCCGCCGGGCGTCGTCAATATTATCACAGGAGACGGTGCGACGGGCTCCGCCTTGGTGCGCCACCCGGATGTGCAACGCATAGGCTTCGTCGGCTCGGTTCCGACAGGGCGCGCCATTGCGCGCGACGCGGCGTCGGGCCTCAAGCGCGTCAGCTTTGAACTCGGCGGCAAGAACCCTATCATTATTTTCCCAGATGCCGATCCCAAAAAAGCCGCCGCGGCCGCGATCAAGGGCATGAATATGAATCGGCAGGGTCAGTCGTGCAGTTCGACCTCGCGCGTATTCGTCCACTCGTCGCTGCACAAGGCTGTCAGCGAGGAGCTTGTCAAACAAGCGGAGGCGCTCCCCATCGGAGTACCCTGGTTAAAAGAAAATGATGTCGGCCCTATCGTGTCCGAGCGGCAATTCGATCGGATCATGGGCTTCATCGCTTCGGCGAAGTCGGAAGGCGCAAAACTTCTCACCGGCGGCGGCAAGCCGAAGGATGCGGCACTCAATGGCGGCCTGTTCATCGCTCCAACGGTGTTTGACGGGGTAACGCCCGCGATGCGGATCGGACGCGAGGAAATTTTCGGCCCCGTCATGTCCGTCCTGACCTGGGACGATTATGAGGACATGCTCGCGAAGGCCAACGGCCTCGAATATGGCCTGACCGCCGCGATCGTCACCAATGATCTTGCCAAGGCGATGGAAACCGCCGACCGGATCGAGGCCGGTTACGTCTGGATTAATTCCAATGGACGCTATCTCGGCGCACCGTATGGCGGCTGGAAACAGAGCGGCATCGGCGAGGAGGAATGTTTCGATGAGCTTCTGAGCTACACGCAGGTCAAGAATATCAACATGAGATGGTGATCTGGCCGTTATCGATTTTTTCAATGCAAGGAGGGTTATTCAGGATTTGGGCGATAGTGGCCGAAGATGTTATCGTTTCGTCACGTCCTTGGCTGACACACATGTGCCAGTGTCGCTGGCGCTCTAAGTCCGTTGAAAGGCGCCAACAAAGCTCACGTGCGGCCAAATAGCGAAAGGAACGAGCCTCACCACCCTGCAGCTCTAAATGCGCCACATAATATCGTGCCGTTGCGCAGCGCGGATAGAAACGAAAATTCATAAGGGAGGATGGAAATGCATGCACTCAAGAAACTTGCCGCAGTCGCCCTGCTGGCGACGTGCGCGGCTCCGGCCTGGGGCCAAGCGAACGATCCCGCCAAGACGGGGGTCCTAAGAATTGGCTTTATCCCGGCGGAAGACTCGCGCGCGATGATCCGCCAGTC
>CAMDXM010000068.1 GCA_945878025.1 Pseudorhodoplanes sinuspersici
CGTGCGACGAGGCTTCGAGCGCGAGATGCGTCACGCCTCGGCCCGCGAGTTCGTCGATGAGGGTATGCAGCGTCACGGGATCGGGCGTCGTGAGCGACCCGCCATAGACGTCGTATCCGGGCGAGACGACACCCACGGTTCCGATACTCGCCGAGGGATGGCCGAGCATGGTCCATATCTGGCGGGTGAAGGCCGCGACCGACGTCTTGCCGCTGGTGCCGGTGATGGCGGCAATCGTGCGCGGCTGGCGCGGGAAGATTTTCGCCGCGGCGCGCGCAAGCGCAAGCCGTGCGTTGGATACCTTGGCGAAAGGCGCGTCCGGCGACAATCCGGCCGGGACGCTCTCCGCGATCGCCGCCGCGGCGCCCGCCGCCAATGCCTGCACAACGAATTGCGAGCCGTCGGCCTTGGCGCCGGGCACGGCGACGAACAGATCGCCTTTCTTCACCTTGCGGCTGTCCGCCGTCACGCCCGCGATGTCCAAAGCCGCAAGGCGCGGGTCGCGCGCGGCTTCGGTCACAAGGTCGGAAAGCTTCATTTCATATTCCGTCATTCCGGGGCGCGCTGAAAGCGCGAACCCGGATTCCATATCCACCTCAACATCGAAGATGGCAATACCATGGAAACATGGATTCCGTGCTCGCCGCGGAGCCTGTCATCGGGCCGCGCTTGCGCGGACCCGTTGGCGGCGCCCCGGAATGACCGGAGCTACCGTGTTCCCGCCGTCACGGACAGAATCTGCCTGTCGGCCGTCGGCAAATCGAAACGCGGCATGACGCCGAGCATCGGCGCGATCCGTTCCACCACATCGCCCGCCGTCGGCGCGGCGTTCCAGCCCGAGGTTGCGAAGCCCTTGGTTTCCGGAATTGGCTGCGGCTCGTCGAGAATGATCGTGACGAGATAACGCGGCTGGTCGGCGGGAAACACCGCCATGAAGGTCGTGAGCAGCCGCGTCTTGGAATAATGCCCGTTGACGACCTTTTCCGACGTGCCGGTTTTGCCGCCGACATAATAGCCGGGAATATCGACCCGCTTGGCGGAGCCCTTTTCGGCATTGAGCCGCATCAGGTAGCGCATGCGCTCGCTGGTTTCCGGCTTCACCACCTGCTTGGCGAATTGCGCGGCCTCCGCTTCGCTGCGCTTGAGGAAAGTCGGCGGAATGAGCTTGCCGCCATTCATCAGCGCGCCGACCGCCATCACCGCCTGCAAGGGCGCGACCGCGATGCCGTGACCGAAGGCGATCGTGACGGTGTTCAGTTCGGCCCAATGCTTCGGCACCAGAGGCTCGGCGCTTTCCGGGATTTCGGTGCGCAGCCGGTCGAGCTGACCCATCTTGCGCAGGAACGCCTTGTGATGATCGATGCCGAGCGCCAAGGCCATGCGCGCCGTGCCGATGTTGGACGAATAGGTGAAAATATCCGGCACCGACAGGATGCGCTTCTGCGCATGATAGTCGTTGATCTCGAACTTTCCGTAATGCAGCGGTTGGCGCGCATCGAAAGTCGATGCGAGCGTGATCTTGCCGGAATCGAGCGCCATCGCCATCGTCAGCGCCTTGAAGGTGGAGCCCATTTCGAACACGCCGGTGGTGAGCCGGTTGATACGGCTGGGATCGAGCGCCTCTTTCGGATTGTTCGGATCGTAATCGGGGACCGATACCATCGCGATCACTTCGCCGCTGCGCACGTCGGTGACAAGGCCCGCGGCCGCGACCTTCACCTTGTATTTCTGCAGTGCTGCGAACAATTCCTCGCGAAGCGCGTGCTGCACGCGAAGGTCGACCGCGAGTTCCACCGGCTTCTGCAGCCGGTCCGCCGCAAAGCCCGCCAGGTGCAAGTCGGCAAGGCCGCGCGTATCGAGCCATTTCTCGATGCCGGCGATGCCCTGGTTGTCGATATTGACGTGGCCGATCACATGCGAGACCACCGCGCCGTTCGGATAGACGCGCTTGTTTTCGGTCAGGAATCCAATGCCGGGAATGCCGAGCCGGTGGATATCCTGCTGCTGCTTCGGGTTGAGTTCGCGCCTGAGCCAGACGAAGCCGCGCTTGGAAGACAGCCGTTCACGCAATTCGCCGGCGTCGAGATCGGGCAAGGTCGCGGTCAATAGCTCCACCGCCTCATCCACGTCGATGATCTTGCGCGGTTCGGCGAACAGCGAGGGCGTGCGCACATCGGTCGCGAGGATTTCGCCGTTGCGATCGAGAATATCGGGTCGCGCGGTCGCGACTGCGTCCTGCGCGGTCGAGCGTTTCCCCACCGCCCCGTCGGACATCACGCCGAAGAATACCAGCCGCGCCGCGATGGCCGCGTAAACGAGAGCGAAGACCACGATTGCAAGTCCGATACGCGCGCGCGCCTTGGCGCTGCGATCGACATTCGCGCCATAAAGCAGGTGCGCGATGAGGTTGTTCGCGCGGCTCTTGGCGAAACTCGTCTGCAAGGCGGCCATCAGCGCGCGCCCTCTCCCGCGCCCACGCTGCCGGTCGGTATATCGCCGTCCTGCTCGATGATGGCGCCGATCGGATCGTCGATATCCTGCAGCGGCGCTTCAATGGGCCGCGCAGGCAGTTTGTCGAAGGCATCGATTTGTGTGGCGTCGACCGGCTTCAGCTTGAGATGACGCTGCGTCAGGCCCTGGATGCGCGCGGGATTGTCGAGCTTGGCCCATTCGGCACGCAAGGTTGCAATGGCGTCGCGCTCGCGGCGGATTTCGGTCCGCAGCTTCGCCAGCCGCTCGGCCTGCAAGGTCGACTCGAACTTGATCTCGTAGACATAGGCCGCCGCCATGACGAGCACGCCGATGACAAGGATATGCAGAAGCCGCATGTCAGCGCCCCCGCATCGCGTCGGCAAGCGAGGGAAGACGCGGCAAAAGCGAGGCGATGTCCATCTGCCCGGCCGCGCCGCCAGTGCGCTCGCCCGCGCGCAGCTTGGCCGAACGCGCGCGCGGATTATTCTCGATTTCGGCTTCGTCCGGCGCGACCGGCTTTTTCGTCAGCACATTGAACGCGGCAACCCGACGATCCTGCTCCGGCGCGTGTCGCGAAATGCCTTTGCTGTCCGGCCCCGCCAGAAATGTTTTCACGATCCGGTCTTCCAGCGAATGGAACGACACAACCGCGAGCCTCCCGCCCTCGCGCAACACCCGTTCGGCAGCGGCAAGCGCATCGGCCAGTTCGTTCAATTCCTCATTCACGAACAGCCGCAGCGCCTGAAAGCTGCGAGTCGCGGGATGAATGGCGCCCGGCTTCGACCGCACGACGCGCCCGACGATCGTGGCGAGTTCGCCGGTCGTGCGGATCGGATGCTTCGCACGCTCCGCGACGATGGTGCGAGCGACCGCGCGGGAATGCCGCTCCTCGCCCAAAAGAAAAATCACATTGGCGAGATCGCGCTCGGAGATTTGCGCGATCACGTCCGCCGCGCTCGGCCCGTCCACGCCCATGCGCATGTCGAGCGGACCGTCATTGCGGAAGGAAAATCCGCGTTCGGCCTGGTCGAGCTGCATGGACGATACGCCAAGATCGAGCACCACGCCGTCGACGAATTCATATCCGCATTGCCGCGCCACGCCGTCGAGCGCGGAGAAGCGCGATTGCACGAGTTCAAGCCGGCCCTTGGCGCTCTCGACCAGATCCGCGCCCCGCGCGATCGCGCTCTGGTCGCGGTCGATGCCGATCACGCGGCAATCGGCGGCGTCAAGCATCGCGCGCGCGTAACCGCCGGCGCCGAAGGTGCCGTCGATATAAACGCCGCCGTCCTTGATGTTGAGAAAGCCGAGCGCGGCCGGACCGAGCACGGGAATGTGACGAGCCGGTCCGCCAGCGACAGCCGGTTTCCCGCCGTCGCGGCCCGTCATCTTTCCCGTGCTCCACGCGGTTCGGCCGCCATACCCTGGGCGCTCAGACGCTTTCGCATCTTGCGCACCGCTCCCGTGGCCTCCGAGAGCTGCTTGCCCAAGCGGTCGGGCGCCCAGATCTGAAACTTGTGTCCGAGGCCGACGAAGGACACGGCCTCCATGATGCCGGCGTGATCCTTCAGCGCTTCGGTCAGCGTGACGCGGCCTTCCGCGTCCATCTTCAGTGTCTCGCTGGTGCCATAGAGCGCGGTCGAGAATTGTTCGCGCTCTTCCGAGTAAGGCGGAAAGCTCGCGATCAATTGTTCGATCTCGTTCAGCAGCGCCTTGCCGCCGACATCGAGCGCGGGCCGGTCGAGCGCCGGACAGAAGAACAGACCATCGAGGCCATCCTGCGCGAGCACCGCCCGAAACGGCGCCGGAATCGAGACGCGGCCCTTGGAATCGAGCCGCAATAAATAATGGGAGACGAACCGGTCCATGTTGCCCCGTGGGTCGCCCGTCGAGCCGGTTTGGGAGAATATGGGCTATCATGGGACCATATGGGCGTCAAATGGATGCGGCGGAAGCGGTTAAGGCCTGGCCGAAGCGCCTTTTCCGCCGTGATCTGCGTCGATGCATTGAGCGCGGTTCGCCTTAAGGAATCGTTGACCATCGCGCTTCCGGCTGGCCGGCGCGACTGCCGCGGGTTCCATTCAAGGCATGGCCTCAGGGCATCGCTTCTGGGCATCTCAAGGCATGGCTTCAAAGGGTGAGCGCAATTTGCTCCTTCTTTTGCTTCGTCGGCGCGGCGGCGGACGGGAACCTGCCTGGTCCAGATTGCCGCAAGCGCGGAACGCCTCCGTCACCCCGGGCGTTGGCCCAACAAGCGCGCCGCGTTGCGGATCCCGGCGTGCGTTGCATGGATTCAAAAATCTTTCCAAGGAGGCCAACCATGTTGAAGACACTCATGCTTACGACTGCCATCGCCGCCCTGACGATCGGCGGCGCGATGGCGCAAACGACATCACCTTCGGCGAGCCCGGGCGCTTCGGCGCAATCGGCTGCAACTGGCACCGTGAGCCAGCAGAAGCCCGATCAATGGCTCGCTTCGAAATTCAGAGGCACCGATGTGGTCGGCGTCGATAACCAGAAGATCGGCGACGTGACCGATATCCTGTTCGACAAGAACGGGAAGATCGAAGCCTACATCGTCAGCGTCGGCGGTTTCCTCGGCATCGGATCGAAGGACGTGGCGCTTGCACCGTCCTCCTTCCGGGTGATGGCGGCCGAACCCAACGCCAGCGGCTACGAACGCCTGCAATTGTCGATGTCCAAGGAGCAGTTGCAGCAGACGGCGAATTTCGAGCCGTATTATCCGCCGGTGCAGCGCCAGACTACGGGCGCGGGTTCGGGTCAAACGACCGGCCTTGGCGGACCGGGCGGGCTGGCCACGCGGCCCTCGACGAACACCCCGCCGTCGTCGGCCAAGTAATCGGACACGTAAGTCGTAGCGTAAGTAGCGTTCGTGTAAGCGCACGCGTCGGGCGGCCCGGACTTCCAAGGTCCGGGCCGCCTTATTACGCCTTACCTTGATCCGATTTTTTTGGCATGAACGGCGGATGTCATTGCCGTCCTTCAATCCGGATACGTCTCTTGTCGCCGACGTCGTGCCCTCGCCCAATCGCAGCGAGCGCGTCAACGACCGCATCCCGGATATGATCCTGCTCCACTATACCGGCATGCCGGAGCCGCAGGGCGCGCTGGATTGGCTGTGTTCGCTCGAAAGCAAGGTGTCGGCGCATTATGTCGTGTTCGAGAACGGCCGCATCGTGCAATGCGTGCCGGAGAACCTGCGCGCATGGCATGCCGGCGAGAGCTTCTGGGCCAACGACACCGACATCAATTCCTGCTCGATCGGCATCGAGATCGCCAATCCCGGCCACGATGACGGCTATCCGGACTTTCCGTCCCGGCAGATCGCCGCCGTCACCGCCTTGTGCCGCAGCATCATCAACCGCCGGCAGATTCCGCCCGAACGCGTGCTGGCGCATTCGGATGTCGCGCCCGCGCGCAAGAAAGACCCCGGCGAGAAATTTCCCTGGCGCATTCTGCACGGCTCGGGCGTCGGCTATTGGGTCGAGCCGGTGCCGATCGTGCCGGGGCCGGATTTCGTGATGGGCGACAGCGGCGAGGTGATCGCGAGTTTCCAGCACCTTCTGGCCGAATATGGTTACCGGGTCCCGCTCGAAGGCGAGTTCGACGAGACGACGCGCGACGCGGTCACGGCCTTCCAGCGTCATTTCAGGCCGGCGCGCGTGGATGGCGTGGTCGATTCCTCGACATTGATGACGCTGCAGGCGCTGCTCGATTCACGGCCGCCCGAGCACGCCGCGCGCAATCAAGGCGCCGTCGATTTCAGCGGAGGCTTTTTGCAGCGCTCTTGACGCGGACGCATTCTCTCCCCATCCCTTAGGCGTCAGTCGGCTGGACGGCCGCTCTCGCTAGGCTCGAAAGGGTGCGAGGGAGGAAAGTCCGGGCTCCACGGACAAACGGTGCCGGATAACGTCCGGCGGGACCTGTCCTCGCGAAAGCGGGGATCGAGCTCAGGGACAGTGCCACAGAGAAGGAAACCGCCGCGGGGCGTCGTGTATTTCCGCGGCAAGGGTGAAACGGTGCGGTAAGAGCGCACCGCGTTTGCGGCAACGCAAACGGCACGGCAAACCCCACCGGGAGCAAAACCGAATAGGAATGGCGCGCAGCCTCGGTTGCAGGTCGGTCCGGACCAGCCGTTCGGGTAGGTTGCTTCAGGCGCCGGGTAACCGACGCCGCAGAGGAATGGCCGTCACGTGCATTTCGTTCGCGGAATGCGCCATACAGAACCCGGCTTATAGGCCGAACTGGCATGTTGAAGGGGCGTCCGGCGAAAACCGCCGGGCGCCCCGCCAATTTCAACTGGACCTCATGCGGCTGCGCGACTGGCGCGCGGCAGACCGAACCGCTAGCGTCCGATTCCACTCTCATGCTCACTCCCCGCGAGAAACTCGGCTTCGTCCTCGGATTCCTCGGGGTCGCGATCTTTGCCGGTTCGCTGCCGGCGACCCGGCTCGCGGTGCTGCATCTCGACGCATGGTTCGTGACGTCGGCGCGCGCCGCGATCGCTGGAATTTGCGCGCTGATTTTGCTCATCGTCATGCGCCGGCCGCTTCCGCCGAAGGACGCTTATCCGCGCATCCTCCTCATCATTCTCGGCGTGGTGTTCGGCTTTCCGTTCTTCAGTGCGTTGGCGATGCAGAGCGTTCCCGTCGCGCATGGCGGCGTGGTGCTCGGGGTGCTGCCGCTCGCGACCGCCGCGACGGCCGTGGTCATGACCGGAGAACGGCCGGGGCTCGGATTCTGGATCGCGGCGCTGGCCGGCGCGCTGGTCGTGATCGCATTCGCGTTGCGGGACGGTAGCGGCGGCTCTTTGTCGGAGGGCGACGCACAGCTTGTGCTCGCCATCATCTCGGGAGCCATCGCCTATACCGCGTCCGGCGCGCTAGCGCGCACGATGCCGGGATGGGAAGTGATCAGCTGGACGCTGGTTTTCTCGCTCCCGGTTTCGCTCACCGCGAGCATTATGCTGTTTCCGGAAAATCCCGCCGCGGTTCCGGCCGACGCGTGGCTCGGCGTTCTTTACTCGGCGGTGATGGCGCAGTGGCTGGGATTCTTTTTCTGGAATGCCGGCCTCGCCATGGGCGGCATCAGCCGGGTCTCGCAGGTGCAGCTCGTTCAGCCCTTCGTGACGGTCGGGCTCGCGGCAATCGTCAACCGCGAGACGATCGATCTGCAAACCATCCTGTTCGCGCTCGCGGTCGTCGTCATCGTCGGCATCGGAACGCGCATGCGGGTGGCGCGGCAATAAAAAACGGGCGCGAAACCGCGCCCGTTTTCTTAGCCGTATGCGGAGCCACTTACATCTTCTTGTAAGCCGCGACCACCGCTTCACCGTCCGCGCCCGCCTTCTTCAGCCAATCGGCGGTGAGCTGCTCACCGATCTTCTTGAAACCGGCAGCGAGCGTCGCTCCGGGAGGCGCGACCTTCATTCCCTTCTTGGCGATCTCGTCGTGATACCACTTGGTCTTCTCTTCCCACGACTTCCAGCCGCGCGCTTCGGCCGCGGCGGCGGCCTTAAGGATGGCATCCTGCGTCGGCTTGTCGAGCGCCTCGAACGCCGCCTTGTTCACGAAGGTGATGTTCTTCGGCAGCCAGGCCTGCGTGTCGTAGAAATGCGTCAGCGATTCCCACACCTTGGAATCGTAGCCGGTCGCGCCGGACGACATGAAGGAATTGACCACGCCGGTGGCGAGCGCCTGCGGCAATTCCGCCGCCTGGATCGTGACCGCCTGCGCGCCGACGAGTTCGCCAATGCGAGCGGTGCCGACATTATACGAGCGCCATTTCAGGCCCTTCATGTCTTCGACGGAATTGAGCTCCTTCTTGGCGTAAATGCCTTGCGGCGGCCAGGGAACCGCGAACAGGACTTTCAGACCCTGCGCGTCGAGTTTCTTCTCGATCGTCGGCCGCGACGCCGCCCAGAGCTTCTTGGCGTCGGCAAAGCTCGTCGCCAGGAACGGCACGACATCGACGCCAAACACGGCGTCCTCGTTTTCATGGATCGAAATCAGCACCTCGCCGGCCTGCGCCTGGCCGGTTTGCACGGCGCGCTTGATTTCGGGCGCCTTGAACAGCGAGGCGCCGGCGTGAACTGTGATCTGCAGCTTGCCGCCGGTCGCCGTTTCCACGTCCTTGGCGAAGGCGGTCAAGTTTTGTGAATGCGGATTGTCGGCCGGATAAGCGGCAGGAAGATTCCATTTGGTTTGCGCCGCGGCAGGATCGGCGAGCATCAACGCCGCCGCGCCCGCTAGAAGCGCAAGAGAACTGTTAAGCCGGAACAACATGACTACACCCTTTCTTGGTGGCTACGGAGAAAAAGCCATTCGCGGCAGAACCATCACAATATCAGGAAATACCGTGATAATGCCAACCGCGACGACCAGCAGAAAAAAGAACGGCAAGGCGGCGCGCGCGACCGTGTTGGAATCTTTCCCGCTCATGGTCTGCAGCACGAACAGGTTGAATCCGACCGGCGGGGAGACTTCCGCCATCTCGATGACCAGAACGAGGAAAATGCCGAACCAGACGAGATCGAAGCCCGCCTGCTTGATCATGGGGATCACGACAGCCGTGGTCAGAACGATCATCGAGATGCCGTCGAGCGCGGTGCCGAGCAGGATATACATCACCGTCAATGCGGCGATCAGCGCATAGGGACTGAGCTCCATCCCGTTCACCCAGTTCGCGAGCGCGATCGGTATGCCGGTATAGGCCATCGATGTCGACATGTAGGACGCGCCGGCGAGGATGAGCAGGATCATGCAATTGAGCCGTGTCGCGCCCATCACACTTTGCCAGAACGACTGCCACGACAGCGATCCCTGCCACCAGGCGATCGCAAGCGACCCGAGCACGCCCCAGGCCGCGCATTCCGTCGCGGTCGCCCAACCGAGCAGCAATGACAGAAACACGAAGATGATGAGCAGCATGCAGGGAATGAGATTGAGCGACTCTTTGATTTTTTCCCGGAACGGCATCGGCGGGTCGGCTGGCGGGGTCTTGTGCGGATTGGCAAGCGACCAGACCACGATGTAGCCGGAGTAAAGCGCCATCACGAGCAGGCCCGGCAGGAAACCGGCGAGAAAGACCTGGATGATGGAGACATTCGCCTGCACGGCATAGACCACCATCGTGATCGAGGGCGGAATGAGAATGCCGAGGGTCCCCGCACCCGCGAGCGATCCGAGGCTCACGGTTTCGTCGTAACCGCGCTTCTTCAATTCCGGCAGCGCGATCTTGGCGACTGTCGCGCAGGTCGCGGCCGAGGATCCCGACACCGATCCGAACACGCCGCAAGCGAGCACGTTCACATGCATCAGGCGGCCCGGCAGCCAATTGAGCCAGGGCGAGAAACCGCGAAACATTTCCTCCGACAGGCGGGTGCGGAACAGGATTTCACCCATCCAGATGAACAGCGGCAAGGCCGCGAGTGTCCATGACGCCGAGTTGCCCCAGACGATCGTTGCGAGCACCGTGCCCGCGGGAATGTTGCCGCCAACGAATTGCATGCCGGCCCAGCCGGTCGCCATCAACGCGATGGCGATCCAGACGCCGCCGCCCAGGAGTAAAATGAGAAATCCGAACAGGATTGCGGAGATGCCGAGAAGTTCCACGCTACACTCCGCTATGGATGGCCTGCTCGACCGCTTCTTCGGCGGTCTTCGGCTTCGGCTTTTCGTAGCGCGGCAGGTTGCCGCGCAGGACATGGATCAGCTCGTCCACGAACGCGATCCACAGGATGACGAGACCGCCTGAATAGCCGATCTGCGGAATCCACAGCGGCACGGCGAGGACGCCCTGCGCCATGTCGTTGAAGCGGTACGAATCCCAGGTCATCGCCACCGCGTAATAGGCGAAGAAGCCAGTGAAGAAGGTTCCGATGATCAGCGCGGCAATCTCGACATAATGCCGTGCACGGCCGCCGAGTTGGTCGACCAGGAGGCCGACGCGGATCATCTCGCCGGACCGGAACGTATGCGCGAGACCGAGAAACGCGGTCGCCGCCATGCACCAGGAGACGAAATCGTCGCCGGCGGGAATATTGATACCGATCGGCCGCCCGGCAGAAAGAATCATCATCAGGATGAAAATGGCGATGAGAAATCCGCCGGCCGCGAAACCGGAAAACAGATAAAGGCGGTCGAGAAAAATTCGAAGCATTGTTCCCCCAATCGACACGTTCAATGCAAACACCGTGCCGTCGCGCCCCAACAGATCTATGCGTATTGCCTCCGCACAGACATTCCTCTCAGAATCCTGCCCCTCAGAATCCTGCCCCTCATAAACTCGCCGCCGCTCGCGCGGCCTGATCGTAATGTCCCGACATCGCGCGCATCAGAGCCGCAACCTCCGAGAGCCTGCGCTCATCGCTGCCTGCGCTTTTCACCGGCACCACCAGCAATTGCTCGCGCAGCCGCGTATAGGCGCGGATCACGCCCTCGCCCTTCTTGTTCAATGTTACGGTTTTTTCGTTGCCGCTGCGCCCGGAGACGATCAGCCCCAGCGCATCGAGCTTTTTCACCGAATAGGTCACGAGATGCGTATCCTCGATCGAGAGCACGAGGCAGATATCGGCGAGCCGCTTGGGCTTGCTCCGATGCGCGATCGTGTGCGCAACCAGGACGTCGAGCGGTGAAAGATCGGGCACGCCGGCCGCCGCCATGCAGCGCACCATCCAGCGCTCGAAGGCGTGGCCGAGCAGGATCAGACCGAATTCGAGTTCCGACAGGGATGGCATCGCGCCGGCCGCGAGATGCGCCGACGAGACGATCGGGCCCAGAGCCCGTTCCGCGTTATTATCCGTTTGCAGCTTTGCCACGGTCACGCTTTCCCAAGAACGGAACAAGGCTACGACATTCTGACAAAGTGTCAACAATTTGTTGACGAAATGTTGAATGCGGTTTATCGCCAATCAGAATGCGGGGTCTTGGGCGATGACGACGGACAAAGCGTGGGATTTCTGGATCGATCGCGGCGGCACCTTCACCGACATTGTCGGCCGCAAGCCTGATGGCGGCCTCGTCGCGCACAAGCTTCTGTCGGAAAATCCGGAGGCCTATCGCGATGCCGCGGTGCAAGGCATCCGCGACCTGTTGGGCCTGAAAAAGGGCGAAGCGATCCCGAAAGGCCGCGTCGGCGCGGTGAAAATGGGAACCACGGTCGCGACCAATGCGCTGCTCGAGCGCAAGGGCGACCGCACCTTGCTCGTCACCACCAAGGGTTTTCGCGACGCTTTGCGCATCGGATATCAGGCGCGGCCGAAGATTTTCGCCAAGCACATCGTCAAGCCGGAAATGCTGTTCGAACGCGTCACCGAGGTCGACGAGCGCGTGCGCGCCGACGGCGCGGTCGAAAAGGTGCCGGATCTTTCCGTCGTGCGCGCCGAACTCGAAGCGGCGAAGCGCGACGGCATCAAGGCGGTGGCGATCGTGTTCATGCACGCCTATCGCTATCCCGAACACGAAAAGAATGTCGCCGCGATCGCGCGCGAATTACAATTCGCGCAAGTGTCGGTCAGCCATGAAGTGTCGCCGCTCATTAAACTCGTCGGGCGTGGCGACACCACGGTGGTGGACGCTTATCTCTCCCCGATCCTGCGGCGCTATGTGGCGCAGGTCGCAGAGGAGATGGCGGCGGGCAGCGACGCGGCATCTTCTTCACCTCCCCCCTTGCGGGGGAGGGAGCGCAGCGGAGCAAGCGGAGAAGCCGGAAACAACGCGCGCTTGATGTTCATGATGTCGTCGGGCGGCCTCACGGCGGCCGAATTATTCCAGGGCAAGGACGCGATCCTGTCAGGCCCCGCCGGCGGCGTTGTCTCGATGGCGGAAACCGCGCGCGAGGCCGGATTCAAAAATGTGATCGGCTTCGACATGGGCGGCACCTCGACCGACGTGTCGCATTTCAACGGAGAATATGAGCGCGCCTTCGAGACCGAAGTCGCGGGCGTGCGCATGCGCGCGCCGATGATGCTCATTCACACGGTCGCGGCCGGCGGCGGCTCGATCTTGCATTTCGACGGCGCGCGTTTTCGCGTGGGGCCGGATAGCGCCGGCGCCAATCCCGGACCGAAATGCTACCGCCGCGGCGGGCCGCTTGCCGTGACCGATGCCAATGTGATGGCGGGCAAGCTCATTCCCGATTTCTTCCCTAAAATCTTCGGCCCCAATCAGGATCAGCCGCTTGACGCCGCGTCAGTGAAGACCGCCTTCGCGAAGCTCGCCGTGGATGTCGGCAACGGACGCAAGCCCGAAGAGGTCGCAGACGGCTTCATCAGGATCGCCGTCGAGAACATGGCCAATGCGATCAAGAAGATTTCCGTGCAGCGCGGCTATGACGTGACGCGTTATGCGCTCAATTGTTTCGGCGGCGCGGGCGGCCAGCATGCCTGCCTCGTCGCCGATGCACTCGGCATGACCAAGGTGCTGATCCATCCGTTCTCGTCGCTCCTTTCGGCCTATGGCATGGGCCTCGCCGACATCCGCTCGACGCGCCAGCAGGCGATCGAGGAAGCGTTCGGCGCGAAGGCGCTAAAGTCGATCAAGAGCATTGGCGGCAGGCTCGGCAAGATCGTGAAGGACGAGGTCGCTGGACAGGGCGTACCGGCGGCCAGCATCAAAGTGATCCTGCGCGCGCACATCCGCTACGCCGGCACCGACACGGCGCTCGTGGTGACGGCCGGTTCGCTCGTGGCGATGAAGTCGGCGTTCGAGAAAGCGCATAAAGCCCAATTCGGCTTTATCGACCGCAAGAAGGAGCTCGTGGTCGAAGCGACGTCGGTCGAGGCGATCGGCGGGGGCGCGAAATTTCGCGAAAAGAAACACGCGAAGACGCGTGGCGCGCTGCCCTCGCCCGCGCGACGCACGCAATTCTTCTCCGCCGGTCAATGGCACAAGGCCGGCGTCTATACCCGCGACCAGTTGAAGATCGGCCACAAGGTCAAGGGTCCCGCCATCATCATCGAGCCGCACCAGACCATTGTGGTCGAGCCTGGCTGGCAGGCGGAATTGACCGCGAAAAACCATCTCGTTCTGTCGCGCATCGTGACGCTCAAGCGCGTCAGCGCCATCGGCACCAAGGCGGATCCGGTGATGCTGGAAGTGTTCAATAATCTCTTCATGTCGATCGCCGAGCAGATGGGCGTCGCGTTGCAGAACACGGCCTATTCCGTGAACATCAAGGAGCGGCTCGATTTTTCCTGCGCGGTGTTTTCCGGCGAGGGAACGCTGGTCGCCAACGCCCCGCACATGCCGGTGCATCTCGGCTCCATGGACCGTTCGGTCGAGACCATCATTCGCGACAACAAGGGCAAGATCAAACCGGGCGACGTCTACGCCATCAACGCGCCCTATAACGGCGGCACGCATCTGCCCGACATCACGGTCTGCACGCCGGTTTTCGACGCAAAGAAAAAGACCATCCTGTTCTGGGTGGCCTCGCGCGGGCATCATGCCGATGTCGGCGGCATCTCGCCGGGCTCGATGTCGCCGAACGCGACCAATATCGAGCAGGAAGGCGTCTATATGGACAATTTCAAGCTCGTCGACCGCGGGCGTTTCCGCGAGAAGGAATTGAGCGACGCGCTGACCGGCGCAAAATATCCCGCGCGCAACCCGGTGCAGAATATCAACGACCTGAAGGCGCAGATCGCCGCCAACGAGAAGGGCGTGCAGGAATTGCGCAAGATGGTGGTGCATTTCACCATGCCGGTGGTGAAAGCCTACATGAAACATGTACAGGACAACGCCGCCGAAAGCGTGCGGCGCGTGCTCGACCGCCTGCACGATTCGCAATTCTCCTACGAAATGGATCAGGGCACCGTGATCAAGGTGAAGATAACGGTCGACAAGAAAAAAAGAGAAGCGACCGTCGATTTCACCGGCACCTCGCCGCAGCAGCCGACCAATTTCAACGCGCCCGAACCGGTGACGCGCGCGGCCGTGCTTTATGTCTTCCGCGTGATGGTGGACGACGATATCCCGATGAACGCCGGCTGCCTGCGCCCGATCAACATCGTAATCCCGGACAAGTCGATGCTGACGCCGGAATATCCGGCCGCCGTGGTCGCCGGCAATGTGGAGACATCGCAGGCCGTGACCAATTGCCTGTTCGGCGCGCTCAATGCGCTCGCCTGCGCGCAAGGCACGATGAACAACCTGAATTTCGGCAACAAGAAATACCAATACTATGAGACGATCTGCTCGGGTTCACCGGCCGGCCCGGGCTTCGACGGCACCGACGCCGTGCACACGCACATGACCAACACGCGGCTCACCGATCCGGAAATTCTCGAATTCCGTTATCCGGTGCTGCTGGAAGATTTCCACATCCGGAAAGATTCGGGCGGCAAAGGTAAATGGAAGGCCGGCGACGGCATCCGCCGCACCATCCGCTTCCTCGAAAAAATGGAATGCACATTACTCACCGGCCATCGCCGCGTACGGCCCTTTGGCCTCGAAGGCGGCGAAGCGGGCCAGGTCGGCGAGAATTCCGTGCGCCGCAAGGACGGCCGCATCGAGAAATTGCAAGGCTGCGATTCCACCGTGATCGACGCCGGCGAAGCCATCATCATCCAGACGCCGACGGCGGGCGGGTATGGGAAGGCGCGGGGCTGACGACCCTCGCTATCGCCAATATTCCATCACCACGCAGCAACGACACGTTCCTACTGAGCGCCATTCGGCCTTTTCGCTGCGGCCGCAGAACTCTGGGCCGCCGCTGCGGCATTTTTTGCCTCGTTCGCAGCATTAGCAGCAGCTGCCGCAGCGTTTTGAGCCGCGTTAGCTCCAGATTTTGCACTCGCAGCAGCATTTTGAACTGCGGACGACGAGGAACCGTTTTCCTTTTCTGCAGCCTTAGCCGCGCTCTTGAAACCGATGGCTCCTGATACAGGATCAATAAATAAGTTCGTTGGCGAGTTGTTGACGGCGCGATTCAGAAGATTTCGTATTTGACCGCGCGTGCATTGATACTCGATCCTGTTTACAGCATCGATCGCTTCGGCAAAAGAAAAGAGGCTGGGAATTGATTTTGTTCCCGCCCGAACATCTACTAGAAGAACTGAGCTTTCGAGTTGGTCAAAATAATGCTTGGCGTAATTATTTTGCGCCGCCTCAACCAGAGAAAGTGTGGCGTCCACGTCCACGTTCAAGAAGCGATACTCCTGATACTTATCGATGAATCCGTCCACGCCAGTGCGAGTCAGCGGCAACACCTTCAAGAGCGTCTTGTTGACATCGGCGATGGCAAGGATGCCGCTTGCGAGCGTGTAAAGAACACCAAACTCATCCTGAAGAAATTGCAGATACCGGTTGTTCTCTTCGAGTTGAAGCAGGTAATTTCGGCAGATGATTTGCGATGCCTTCCAGCCAGTCTTGATATAGTTGCCGAGAAGCGCCTTGTATCCCCAAGTATTGTCTACACTCATGCGAAACGCTTTCGTCGCGTCGATATTTGCTCTCATCT
>CAMDXM010000069.1 GCA_945878025.1 Pseudorhodoplanes sinuspersici
AGCACCAGCAAAAACGCGCCGAACAGATATCCGGACAGCACGCCCCACGAGACGCGGTCGAAGCGTCCACGTTCGGCTGGCGGCCCATAGAACAGTCCCGCCACGATGAATATCGAGGCCAGCGCGAAGCCCACGGCCACATGGAAAACATGCGCCGATATCGCGTCCGTCTTCGCGATTCCGGCCAGCATCCAGACGAGCGAGAAGACCGCGGCGGTGATCGCGAGCCAGCGCCACAGCCTCACGCGTGCGAGCGCATAAGCCGCGGCGGTGACGACGGCGAGATAGACGTAGAGCGCCCAGTAATTCGGCTGCGCGCTCGTTACCAGCGCCGGCGTCACATACGCGCCGATCAGGCCAAGCCCCGCAAGGCCGGGTCCGTGAATGAGGGCGGCCGCGAGCGTCGCGAGCGCAACGATTCCCAGAAGGATAAACGCCAAGCCGGGCGAGAGAAAATCGTACAGCGCATAAGCCGCATAGACGTCGGCATAGGCGACGGTGGTTCCGGCGGCGGTCAGGATGCTCGGAATATGCGCGGTGTTGAGTTGCGAGATGCCGGCCGTGATTTCGCGGCGGCGCGCCAATTCGCCGAGCCCGATCAGAACGAGCGCAAGCAATGCGCCGACAATGATGCGCCGGCCCGGGCTGAACAATCCGGCTTCGATCGAATAGCGCACAAGGAAAATGCCGCCCAAGGCGAGCGCGATGCCGCCGACCCAGACCACCCATTGCGTGCCGAAGCGCCGTTCGAAATCCGCGTAGTCGCGCGGCTTGGCCGGCGGCTCGTCGCCGCTGTCCGCGGAGTCTGCCGTCGCCGCGGATTCGGACACGACATCGTCGCGGGACGGCGCGGCTGATGCGGAGCTCGCGGGTTCGCTGACGAAAGTGTCAGCAGGCGGGGGCGGTGGAGGAGGCGGCGGAGGCGGAGGTGCAAAATACGCCGATTCACTCTCCGCGGCGTCGGGTGGCGCGGCAGGCGCGGCGACCCCCGCCAGTTCAAGGCGGCTCTCGATCGAGCGCAAGGTGAAGGTGAGATGCTCGATCCCTCTGCGCAATCCATTGATCGCAATGTACAAAAAGACAAAGCCGCCAAGAGTGATCAGCATTTCCATCGAATGGTCTCCACCGACGGATGAAATTCTATTCGTAGAATCCGGCCAGAGGAACCTAAAATCAGCTCCGTACGCCGAGCCGCAACCCCGGCGCATGCCGCTCGCGCATGACCTCCCGGCGGAAACGATAGAGCGCGGCGGGCCGCCCGCCGGTCGCGGTCGACATTTCGCCGGTGGGCTCGACCAGGGCGGTGGTCTCCACCAGCCGGCGGAAATTCTGCTTGTGCAGATGCCGGCCGGAAATCGCCTCCACCACATGCTGCAATTCGGTCAGCGTGAATTCCTCCGGCATCAATTCGAACACAACAGGCCGGTATTTCAATTTGGCCCGCAACCGCGCGATCGCGGTTGCGAGAATGCGCCGGTGATCGAAACGCATGGATTGGCCGAGCGGGACGGGCGCTTTCGCGACGCGCCCGTCGCGCCAGGCCTCCTCTACAAGCCCGGCATCGTAGAGCAGCTCGTAGCGTTCGAGCACTTTCTCCTCATCCCATGCGATGCCCTCGACGCCGAAACACAGCCGCAGCCGCTCGGCGCGCGAAGGGTCCTCGCGGTTCTCGCGCGACCAGGCTTTCAGCGGCGGAAGAATCTTTTCGTCGAGAATGTCCGGCCGCCCGTCGCGCCAGTCTTCCCATGGAAAAAAGCGGTACCACGGCTCGAATCCTGCCGCGCGCAGCGGCGCGGCGTTGTCCGGCATGCGCGTAAGCGCGAGATAGCCGATCGACACCACATGCGGATCGGTGTCGCCGATGCGAGCGTGGCGGCCGCGATCGCCGAACGTATAGAGCTGCTCGACATAGGCGACGTTGAGCGCGGTCTGCGCCTCGACCCAGGCGCGCAGGCCCATTTCAAGGGTGCGATGCGCGAGCGGATCGAACGGTCCCGAGGGGAGACCCGCCGGATTGTCCTTCTTCTCGCCTTCGGCGACCAGCACGCGTGGTTCGTCGTTCTTCACCGCGACGATCGCGGTGGTCAGCCCGATCTCGATCGGCGTGAGTTCCATGCCCTCACTCGAGATCGAGGCGGAACGGAACGCCCTCATAGGCGCTCAGAGCCGGCCCGAGGCCGTCGACCGCCTTGACCATGCGGCCCCTGCGGCCGAGCAGATTGTCGGCAAGCGCCACGAGGCGCAGGTTCGGCTGCGCGGTCGGCGAGGCGTCGCGGATCACGCGCGCGATCATGCGCTCATCGCGCTTCGGGTTGAGCGCGCAGGCGGCGATGAAGGCGCCCGCGGTGGAGCGGCTGATGCCGGCATAGCAATGCACGACCAGCGGCGCCGAGCGGTCCCATCCGGCGACGAACGCGACGAGCTTCGCAACATGCTCTTCGCCCGGCAGCACATAGCCGTCGAGCGGCATGGAAATGTCGTCCATGTCGAGCAGGAGATGGTTGGGTTCCAGGATGCTGTCGGGCCGCCGGACCAGCGACACGTCCTTGATCAGGGTGACGATGTGGCGGGCGCCGGTGTCGGATACCGTTTCGTGCAGCCGCGCGAGGGAACAAACGTGAATCATCGCACCTCTTATATAAACGCGGATTGTGACCGACGAAAGAGAGTTAGCCGGCGGCGAGTTTCGTGAATCGCTCGAGATAGCGCGTCTCGGCCTTTTCGGCCGGCCAGGGTGTCAGATAGTCGCGCTCCAAAGCGGGCGAGAGAGCGGGCGCGGGTCCGAAGAACTTGCGTGCCTCGGCGGCGCCAAAGCCCGCAAGACGCGTGGCTTCGAGATAAGCGGCGGCGCGGTCGGCGGTCTTGATCATCCGTTGTGTTCCCTCGGGCAGCGTCACCGGAATACCAAAGCGAATATGGATGGCGGCGAGAAGCCTTTTCTCGGTCGCTTTGTAGGAGTCGCCGATCACCGCCTTGAACGGCGAGATCATGTCGCCGATCACATATTCGGCGGCGTCGTGCAGGAAGATAGCAAGCCGTATTTTTTTATCGAGGCTGGGCGTCTTCTGCCGCGCCATCGCTTCCACCAGGAGCGTGTGCTGCGCGACCGAGAAAATATGCGCGCCCTCGGTCTGACCGTTCCAGCGCGCGACGCGCGCCAGGCCATGCGCGATGTCCTCGATTTCCACGTCAAGGGGCGAGGGATCGAGCAGATCGAGACGACGGCCGGACAGCATGCGCTGCCATGCGCGGGGCGCCACTTTTGATGCGCGCAGGATGCGTGAGGACTTTTTCGATCTCATGTTTATGGGAGTCACTGGAAAATTTTTTCTCCAAATGATTTTCACGTCTCTCCGGCGAGTAGATCGTTTGCATACTGACGAAGAAGAACTGAACGCTCTTGCACAAACGATTTATAATTATCTAAGAACGTATCGTCGGGCAGCAAATTTGCTCGAACGATTTGGCCTATATCATCGGGCATCTTCGCGCGGTACTTGGAAGGCGCTAAGCCCGAAATGGTGTTGTTATCTGAGCGGGAGAGGAAACAAATGTTTGCCAAACATGAGTCGTTGTAGGCGTCTTGCTGCGAAACCTTCAAATAGCTTCTCGGATAAATATGATGGAATTCATGCCTATTATAATCCTTAAGTACCTTCCGCAGATCTACCTTTGTGCCGCTTACGAGTGATCGCGGTGCTCTCTGTGCGAGCATAAGAATGTAAGCTCGAGAGATAACTGAATTGATGCGGAATACTGTCCCAGAAAAATAAGACGGATGCAGTCGGAACATGTCGTGAGTAATTTGGGAAAGATCGCCGTCTTTAAACATCGCGAACACCGCGACGTCTTCCTGCAGGCTCTTAACAGGTTGGCTGTTGTAGCGCCTGCCAAGGCACGTGTTCCAGAACCACTTTAGGATTTGCTTTCGGGCGGCATCGTCGATTTTTTTCTGCGATTTTGGTTCGCCTGCGAAATAAACAGTTAGTGGCACCATCAGATTGTCGTAAGGAAGATTGTCGAGTGTTTCAATGTGCAGATTCTTTTGGAGAAAATCGATTGCGCCCTTGATGCCGGTAATGACCTCCTCGAATCCAGCTCGTACTTTCGTTCCATTGAGTGAAATCAATGCATCCGGTGAAGGATCACCCGCGAGCACGGCACTGCAGCACCTCAAGAGCAGGTCTTTGTCTTTGCCGAGGTCGTGAAATCCAAACGGCGCGAGTTCCGCGGCCAAATCTTCGAAACGCTGATTGAGGTCGAAGTCACCACTCCACGTCCATGCGCTGAGGAGTTGAACAGTGTCCAGTTCAACTCCTCTGCGATTAACGCGTTCGAATACGATGGCGACAGCTGTTTTATCTTCTGTGTCGATGGTCTGGGTCGGAATCAAGGCTTCTTTGAACCGAGCTTGTACCCTGTCGATCCGCTCAATTTGTTTGTCTGAATAATTCGATGTTTCTTTGCGGTATTGCACCGGATCGAAAAAACATCCAATTGGAAAGTGGCGGTTCGCCCGAATATCGTCGCCGTCTAGTGCCATAAACGAGGAATCCTGAGCGTTCTCGTCGGACTCGAGATCATAATAAATCTTTGACCATAGCGGTTTTTCTTCGACGTGAATCTCGCTTTGAAAAACTCCAAAAATGGATGTGATGCGTTGCTGTCCATCAAGGATGTAATCGGTGGGATAAGATGGATCGTTCTGCGGAAGAGTGAACGGGCCGAGGTCGCGCTCGTGGGAAAGTGTTTGCCGCGTTCGCCAGAACAGTATTGAGCCGAAGGGATACCCTTTGTAGATACTATCCATAAGGTAGGCGACGCGCTCAGCGTCCCAAACAAACCCTCGCTGAAAATCGGGAATGCGCATTCGTCCCGCCATCAGTTCTTCGATAATTTTTCTGATGTTGAGCGGGTCGGACATGGCCAATCTCTAGATGCAATTCGTGGAAGCAACCCTAAACCTTAGAGCGGAGTGACGCTCACAATTGTGAGCCTCACTCCCTAATGCTCATACTTCGGTTCATCTCACTTTCGGTGTGACAGTGACATCGAACCCTTTTGCAGAAATAGCACGGATCAGCTCCTCAAGCGGGAGTTGGCTTGCATCACTCGTAGCGGGCTGAGATTTTCCTGGTCGCGGCCCCTTAACCAGACCTTCCTCAATTTCTGCATGCTCAATTGCTTGTACCAAGCCAGGAACGTGAATGGAGCGGATACGAGCTGGAGTGCTGTCATTGAGAAGTTGGCTAATAAAGGCGCCACTGAAGCCCAAGCGCGTGCCAATCTGCGCAAGAGTATAGCCCTTCTCGCGAAACTTCTTAAGTCGGACTCTAACGTCCTTTGAAAGGGGGCCATCTTTGCTAAGCTGATATCGGGGATCAAAATTCGTCATCGGAAATCTCCTGTGTTCGATGCGATGTCGCTCAATTTAACACAGTTTATAAGTTTTGCAAGTAGTTTTAAAGTTTAAATATGATCCTCTCAAGCGATTGATTTATATGACTTATCAAAGCTTGCGTTTTGCCAAAGCCGCGCATTTTGCGTGGCAATGGCAGGTCACAAGATGATCGTTGACCATGCCGACCGCCTGCATGAAGGCATAGACGATGGTCGGGCCGACAAACTTGAATCCGCGTGCAGCTAAATCTTTCGACATCGCTTTCGACAGCGGCGTCTCCGGCGGTACGGACTTTGTAGTCTTGAACATGTTCACCTTCGGCCGGCCGTCGAGATGGCCCCAGAGCAGATTGGAAAAGCCGTCGCCCTTGTCCTGGATCTCGAGCCAGCTTCGCGCGGAGAGGATCGCGCCTTCGATCTTGGAGCGATTGCGCACGATGCCGGCATCTTGCATGAGCGCTGCGACTTTCTTCGGGGTATAGCGCGCGATCTTTTCCGGCTCGAAATTGTCGAAGGCTTTGCGGAAATTGTCGCGCTTGCGCAGAATCGTGATCCAGGACAGGCCGGCCTGGAATCCGTCGAGCATCAGTTTTTCGTAGAGCGCGCGGTCGTCATATTCCGGCACGCCCCATTCGGTGTCGTGATAGGCGACGTAGAGCGGGATTTCCTCTTTCGGCCACGGACAGCGAAGCAATCCGTCGGCATGCTTGATCGCGCGGCTCATGACGCAGCCTTCGCACCCGCGGGCATTTCGAACTTGATCCAGTCCGCATGCGCGAGCCGGATCGGAATGCCACCCGCGCTCAAGGGAGCGTCCGCGCTCTCGATGCGGTCGAGGCGCAACAGCGCCAGTCCCTTGCCGCCGGCCGACGACCCCATCGTGCCGACCGCCTTCTCGCCAAGCGTCACCGGAACGCCGGCATCGGGCGCATGCTGGTCGTAGCGCACCGGCACGACGCGCGTGCGCGCGGAGCCGCGATGCTCGACGCGCGACACCACTTCCTGCCCGACGTAACAGCCTTTCTTGAAATCGACGCCGCCGAGCTGGTCCATGTCGGCGTCGTGCGGGAAGGCGTCGTTATAGATGAAGTCGAGCCCGCCGCGCGGCACGCCGAGCGCAACGCGATGCGCTTCGTAAGCCCCTTCATCGGCGAGTGTGGCGCCGAGTTCCTTTGCGACATCGCCCGCGAGATGCGCCGGCAGGATCACGCGAAATCCGAGCGCGGGCAGGCGCGGATCGGGATAGACAAGGCCGCTCTCGGTTGTCCCCGCGCCGTCCCAGATTGCGAGCACGCCGAGCCCTTCGGAGAAATCCTCGATCGCGATCTTGGCGCGCAGCTTGTAGACGTTCAGCCGCTCCAGCAGCGTGCGGACCAGGGCGCGCGGGCAATCGAGGAAAAAGCCGCCGCCGTCTTCGGCCACCGCTTCGGTCACGATGAAATCGGCGATGATCTTGCCCTGCGGCGTGAGCAGCGCCGCGTAGCGCGCCACGCCCGGCGCGACCTGCCCGATATCGGAGGTCAGAAGGCCGTTCAGAAAGCCCCGCGCGGGCTCGCCCGAGACCTTGATGATTCCGCGATCCGATAGCAGCGCCGCTTTCATGCACAGTCCTTAAGCAATAGCTCTTGCCAGATGCCGCGCCGGAACGTAAGGCGCAGAAGCATCGCGCTCAAGGCCGTAACGTTACTTCGCCAGGTTACCGCTCAGATATGTCCGAAACCTACGATGTCATCTTCAAGGGCGGCACCATCGTCAACCAGGATGGCGAGATCGCGCGCGACTTGGGGGTCTCGGAGGGCCGGATCGCGGCCATCGGCGACCTGTCGCATGCCTCCTCGGGCGAAACGGTCGATTGCCGGGGCCTGCATATCCTTCCGGGCGTGATCGACACGCAGGTGCATTTCCGCGAACCGGGCAACACGCATAAAGAGGATCTGGAATCGGGCTCGCGCAGCGCGGTCATGGGCGGCGTGACCGCCGTGTTCGAAATGCCGAATACCGATCCGCTCACCATCACCGCCGAGGCGATGGCCGACAAGGTGAAACGCGGCCGTCATCGCATGCATTGCGATTTCGCCTTCTTCGTCGGCGGCACGCGCGACAATGTGCAGGACCTTCCCGAACTGGAACGGCTGCCCGGTTGCGCCGGCGTGAAAGTGTTCATGGGCTCGTCCACCGGCTCGCTGCTGCTGGAAGACGAGAAGGGCTTGCGCGAGGTTCTCAAAGCCATCCGCCGCCGCGCGTCGTTTCACGCCGAGGACGAAGCCCGTTTGAACGAGCGAAAGCCCATTCGCATCGAGGGTGACCCGCGCTCGCATCCAATATGGCGCGACGAGACCGCGGCGCTGATGGCGACCGAACGCCTTGTGCGCGTGGCGCGCGAAACCGGAAAGCGCGTGCATGTGCTGCATATCTCGAGCGCGCAGGAAATCGACTTTCTGAGAGACCACAAGGACGTGGCCTCCGCCGAAGCGACGCCGCATCATCTGACGCTCGAAGCGCCGGAATGCTACGAGCGGCTCGGAACCCTTGCACAAATGAATCCGCCGGTGCGCGATGCCCGCCACAAGGCCGCGATCTGGCGCGGCATAGAGCAGGGCATCATCGACATCCTCGGCTCCGATCACGCGCCGCATACCCGCGAGGAAAAGGCGAAATCCTATCCGGCAAGCCCGTCCGGTATGACCGGCGTGCAGACGCTGGTGCCGCTGATGCTCGATCATGTGAGCAAGGGAAAGCTGTCCTTGCTTCGCTTCGTCGATCTGACCAGCGCCGGTCCCGCGCGGCTGTTCGGCATTGCCTGCAAGGGCCGCATCGCCGCGGGCTACGACGCGGACCTGACCATCGTCGATCTGAAACGGCGGGAGACCATCACCGATCAATGGGTGGCGTCGAAGGCGGGATGGACGCCGTATCACGGCCTGTCGGTCACCGGCTGGCCAGTTGGCACCGTCCTGCGCGGCCGCAAGGTGATGTGGGAGAACGCGCTCGTCACGCCTGCGCAGGGCGAATCGGTCAAATTTCTCGAAACTTTGAGCGGCGCGGCGTCGTAATTCGTTAGTGCGTTGCGGCATAACGCGAGCCATGAACCGGCAGCGGCCGCAGATACACGACTTCTCCCACAATTCCTGGCGTGGCCCCGAGATCGACCCTTGGGAAGAACTATCCACAACGCCGTCAAGTGGATTGGAAAATACCACACGCACCGCTAAGACGTGGGCGGGGAACACGGACGTGAGCACAGAACTCATGGCGCTGCGCATGCTGGCTGTATGCGCGGAGGGCAGGGATTTCGAACTGCTGCGCGAAGGCGCGGCGCTCGCTTCATTGCCGCTGGAACTGGTCGAAGCCGATTCCGCGCAAAGAGCGGCTGCCCTGCTGTCCGGGCGTTCCATCGACCTCGTGCTGGTCGACAGCGCCTTGTCCGAACCCGATCAGGCCAGGATCGCCAAGGCTGCGCGCGAGGCGGACAATCCGGCCTTCGTCATTCTCCTGTCCGGCGACCTGACACATCAAAAAGCGAGCGCGTCTTGCGCCGACGCCATGACGGCAAAGCCGCGTGACGCCAAGGCGGCGAAGATCATGGTCGATGGCTGCGTGCAATCGCGGCTGCCGAGCCGCGTGCTGGTCGTCGACGATTCCGCCACCATGCGCTCGATCGTGAAAAAGATCCTTGGCGCCGGCCATTTTCCCGTGCAGCTGGCGGACGCCTCCGAGGGGCAGGCCGCGCTCGATATGCTCGGCCAGGACGCGGCCGATATCGTTTTCCTGGATTACAACATGCCGGGCCTCGACGGCGTCGAAACGCTCAAAGCGCTCAAGCGGTCCAAGCCGGACGTGCGCGTGGTGATCATGACCTCGGCGAACGACGAGAGCGTCGCGACGCGCGCGCTCGATGCCGGCGCCGACGCGTTCCTGAAGAAACCGTTCTATCCGGCGGATGTCGACAAGGTGATCTATGGCCTGTTCGGCCTGACGCCGATTGCGCCGGGAAAATCCTTGTGACTCATCCGCTTGGACTTTATTCGGCCTCATCCTTCGAGACGCGCCACTGATCTCGGGTTCACCCGAGATCAGCTCTTTTGAGCGCGCAAGTCGGGTAAACCCGACTTGCGCGGCGCTCCTCAGGATGAGGTCGCGAGCGGCTCAATCGCCCGATACGAAGAAATGCCAGGTACCGTCGGGACCGATCCCGAGCCGATAGAAGCTGTAAGCGCCGAAATCGAGCATGTCCTTGTAGTCCGCGCCGGTGACGATGCGGAACAGTTCGACTTTCTGTTCGGGCGTCAGCGATTTGAGCGGCATGCGTGCGAAATAGGGCCACAGATACATTTCCTGCGGCGTGCCTTTTTCGACATGCACATACGGCGCTTCCAGGATGCCGATCAGGATCGCCAGCACTTCGAGCCCGCCGGAATCCGGATAGGTCTGGCGCCAGAAGGCCGCCGGATCCTTGTCGCTGCCGAGCGAGAAGATCGGCATCGTCTCGTTGGTCTGCATCGCGGTGACGAGCTTTTTCAATTCACCGCTTTTGGCCGCGGCAAGAATCCGCTCGCGCATGCGCGCGACCGGTTCCGGCAGTCGCGTGAGATCACTGATGATTTCGGGCGGCGTAGCGCTGGATGTGGCAGGCGCGGGCTTCGGCGACGGCTTGGCCTGCGCGTCCGCTCCGGATTTGTCGGCGGGCGGAGATTGCGGATTGGCGGGCGCGGACGGCGGGCGGATCGTCTCGGTGCGCACCCTCGTCTGCGCCGTCGCGCCATCGTTCGTCACCGCCAGCAGGGCGAGCGCGGTCAGGGCAACATGGCAGCGGTGCTGAAACAGCATCGGCGGTACCGATCCTTCGACCGATTCTGTGAATACGGAAAGTCTAGCGCGAAACCGTGACAGCCGCGAGGCGGCGTCAGCGCGATCTTGCCTAAAGAGACGCCGATCGCTTCGCTTATTGCCGCGACAGGCCGGCGGAAAATTCGCCGTTGCGGATGCGCGCAGGCAGGCCTTCCGCGAATTTGGCGGCCGGGTCTTCGCCATAGGTGCGTACGAATTCAACCAGTGCCGCGAACAGGCAGGCCTGCGCCATGCAATCGCCGTCGACGCCGTCGTGGCGGGCTTCCGCCCAGGCCTCGTGGATATAGCCGAGCGCGAGGCGCTTCTGGTCCTGGTCGGAGCCGGGCTCGTCCGCGGAAAAAGGAGAGATCAAGCTGGTCATGGTCATCCGGGGCGGCGCTGCGACGTCTTGTAAACGTGACCGGACGCTAGCAACGCGCCCGCGCGGGAGCTATCGGCAATTTTAGGAAAGGTTAATGCGTCAGTTGGTGTAACGCGCCGTGATCTCGCGCGCGATCCTGGCGCCTTCGTCGAGATAGCGGCGGATGGCGACATCGGCCGCCGGCGTGCAGGACCGGTAAGTCTGCTGGAAGCCGCGATAGCCGCGATTGAAGCTGGCGATGAGCTTGACGCGGCGGCCGGGCGCCTGCGCTTCGGAATCGACCAAAGCCTGCATCTCGTCGCGCCATTTCTGGCCTTCATTGGCCCCGCACACGGCGCGCAGATGATGCAGCGCGCCGAGAATTTCCGACAGCCGCGCGAGATCGGCTTCGAACGCCGCGCCGCTGTCGGCGGCGCGCGCGGGCATGAGCGGAACGGCGAACAGGGCGCACACAATAAGGCAGCGTTTGAGCATGAGAGCGGACATATGCCTCCGCGCGGGACCGCGCGCAAGCGGTTTGAGCCGCCCGTCACGGCCCCCGCGCCGCGCCGATCGTCTTGAAGGCCGTGGCCACAATTTCGGCCAATCCGTCGGTGGTCTTGAGCGGCGCGATCTCATGGGCTTCCATCCAGCGCGCTTCGGCCAGTTCCTCGTTGAGGACTGGCTCGCCGCTGACGAAGCGGCAAACGAAAGCCATCACCACGAAATGCCGCTCCGCGCGGCCATCGGCGTCGCGGACGATGATTTCGCGATAGCCCGCGAACGCGACCGGCTCGATCGTGACCGCGGTTTCCTCGCTGACTTCGCGCTTGATCGCCGCGTGCAGGGTTTCTCCGGCCTCCACGACGCCGCCCGGAAGGGTATAGAGCCCCGTCGCGGGCGGCTTCGCGCGGCGCACAATCAGCGCGCGATCCGGCAACCCGCTGTCCTGGCGGATGATCGCGGCGCTGACCGCGAGAAAGGGCCGCTGCGGATAGGTTCTGGCGTCGCTCACGGCGTAATATTTCCAGGCCTGCCGTGATTCGCGCGGCTTGCATGAGGGCTGCGAGCCACCAATTCAGACGCGTTATCGCATTTTCGCATCGGTGATCGATCCATGTGCGGCCGCTACCTTATCATTTCCGTTCCGGAAGCGATCCGCCTGCTGGCGGAATATCTGGAACAGCCGAATTTTCCGCCGCGCTACAATGTGGCGCCGACGCAGCCGGTTCCGGTGGTGCGTCTCGATAACGGCGCGCGACATTTCGCGCTGATGCGATGGGGATTGCTGCCATCCTGGGTGAAGGATCCCAAGGCCTTCACGCTTCTGATCAATGCGCGCGGCGAATCCGTTTGCGAAAAGCCGGCTTTCAAGAACGCGATGAAACGCCGCCGCTGCCTCATTCCCGCCGACGGATTTTACGAGTGGAAGGTGGACGGCAAGATCAAGCGGCCATTCGTGGTGCGGCCGAGGGACCGAAAGCCGGTGATGTTCGCGGGCCTCTGGGAGACCTGGATCGGGCCGAACGGCGAGGAAGTGGACACCGCGGCCATCGTCACGACCGAAGCGAACAAGGGCTTGCATCCGATCCATCACCGCACGCCGGTCATTCTTGAACGGGAAGAGTTCGAGCCATGGCTCGATTGCGCGCATGTCGACGCGGGCGAGGCGCAAGCCCTGCTCAAGCCCGTGCGCGAGGATCGCATGGAGGCCTACGAGATTTCGCCGCAGATCAATCGCGTGGTGAATGACGGCCCGCAGCTGCTCGAGCCTTACACCGCGCCGGATGTCGCTGAGGACACGCCGAAGCCGAAACGCAAGCGCGGCGCGGATGAGCGGCAGAGCTCGTTGTTCTGAATTACTGAAGAAATATTCTGGTCATTCCGGGGCGCTGCGGAGCAGCGAACCCGGAATCCAGTCACAACGATCGTCTTTGCGTTGCTGGATTCCGGATCGACGCTTCGCGTCGTCCGGAATGACAGCGGTCATCACGGCGTCATCGGGCGGCCGTCCAGCCATTTTGCCAGCACGACGCGCTTCTGCTCGTCATAGCCGTTCGCTTCGTAGAACGCGCGCACGGCTTCGTTTTCCGGCCGTACCATCAGCATCACCTTGACCACGCCGCGCTGGCGCAGCCAGTCTTCCGCGGCCTGCGTCATGGCGCTGCCGAGCCCCGAGCGCTGCAGATCGGGATCGACGGCGAGGTAATAGAGCCAGCCGCGATGGCCATCGTGGCCGACCATGACGCTGGCGCATAATGTCCCGCCGCGCTTCGCGACAAGGATCGCGGCGTTCGGCGTCTTGCGCGCGAAGGCGATATCGGCGCGCGCATCGTTCCATGGCCGCGTCAGGCCGCAGCGCAGCCATAGCGTCGCGAGGGCCTCGACATCCGCGTCGCAGGCCTCGCCGATCGCGGTATCGCTCACAGCACCTTGCCGGGATTGAGGATGTTGTTGGGATCGAGCAGGCGCTTGAGGCCGCGCATGACGTCGAGTGCCGTGGCGTCCTTCACATGCGGGAGCAGGTCGCGCTTGAGCACGCCGATGCCGTGCTCGGCGGAAATCGAGCCGCGATACTTGGTGACGACGGCGTGCACCGCGTCGTTCATCTCGTGCCAGCGCGCAAGGAACGCGGCCTTGTCGGCCCCGACCGGCTGGCTGACATTGTAATGGATATTGCCGTCGCCGAGATGGCCGAACGGCACGAGGCGCGCGCCCGGCACGAGCTTGAGCGCGGCGGCCGCCGCCTCTTCGAGGAATGCGGGGATCGCTGAAATCGGCACCGAGACATCGTGCTTGATCGATCCGCCTTCGGGCTTCTGCGCGTCCGACATTTCGAGGCGCAGGTGCCAGAACGCCTTGGCCTGTTCGAGATTTGAGGCGATCGCGGCGTCGCCGATAATGCCGCGCTCGATGCCGGCGGCGAGCAAGTCCTCGAATTGCTCGCGCACGCCCTCGCTCGCCTGCGACGAAATCTCCATCAGCACATACCAGGGATGTTCACCCGCCAGCGGATCGCGGCAATTGGCGCCATGCTTGACGGTGAATTCGAGCGCGATGCGCGCCAGCAATTCGAAGCTCGTCACCGCGCCGCCGAACCGCTCCTGCGCCAGCGCGAGAAGGTCGAGCGCCGCCTGCGGCGAAGGCAGGCCGATGAAGGCCGTCTCCACCGAGCGCGGGCGCGGAAACAGTTTCAGCACGGCGGCGGTGATGATTCCAAGCGTGCCTTCGGCGCCGATGAAGAGATTGCGCAGATCGTAGCCGGTATTGTCCTTTTTCAGTTTGTTGAGACCGTTGATCACGCGGCCATCCGCCAGCACGACTTCGAGGCCGAGCACGAGATCGCGCGCGGTGCCATAGACGATGGCCGCCGTGCCGCCGGCATTGGTCGAGAGATTGCCGCCGATGGTGCAGCTTCCTTCCGCGCCGAGCGAGAGCGGAAACAGCCGCCCGGCTTTCTCCGCCGCGTCCTGCGCGGTTGCGAGCACCACGCCCGACTCGCACGTCAGGGTGTTGGAGGCGGCGTCGATCTCGCGGATTTTGTTGAGCCGCGTGAGTGAAAGGATCACTTCGCCCTGATGCGGGATCTGCCCGCCGACAAGACCGGTATTGCCGCCCTGCGGCACAATCGGCGTGCGCGTGTCATTGGCGAGTTTCAGGATGGCCGACACTTCCGCGACCGAACCCGGCCGCAGCATCAGCGGCGTGTTGCCGTGATAAAGCCCGCGCTGCTCCACCAGATGCGGCTCAAGCGCGCGCTGGTCGGTCACGGCATAGGCGTCGCCGACAATCGCCGCGAAGCGGGCCAGCAGATCGGGTGAAAGCGGCTTGGTCAGCATCTGTCCATGTTGCTTCAATGCGTTCGCAGGAAAGTCTGGTACGGCACGGACGCCTTCTCGACCGCCTTGCGGTCGCGCCCGGTGATGACAACCTTCAGATTAAACATGTTGCCGTCCTTGTCGCCGTCCTCACCGAAAGCCACAATTTCGAAGGCCTGTTGAGGGCGGCTCGGGTTTTCGTATTGATAGGGTCTGAAAGCGGGCTTGCCGTTGGCGCGCTCGACCGCCGGCAATTCGGTGATCTTGGCGTCGGGCACCGACTTGCGCCAGCGTTCGTGGCTGTCGCTGATATATTGCGACTGCTCGAGTTCCTTCGGCTTGTAGTAGACCAGCACGTAGATCACCGCCTCGGCGCTGTGGTAATCCTTGCCGCGCGGTACGAATGTCTGCGCCTTGTTTTTCTTGCTGGCGTCCGGTTCCGCTTCCCATCCCTTGGGCGGCGTCACCACCAGTTCGAAGAACGGAGCCAGCTTGCCGCCGGAAATATTCATGAATTTCTTCACTTCGGCATTGGCCGGCGTGCCGAGTGCGATCATGGCTGCGAGCGCCATGGCCGAAGAAATCAATCTGACCTGCATGGCATGCGATCCGTAATCCGAAGCCCGCTTGATTTCGCAGCGCCCCGGTCGCGAACTCTGGATTCCAGGGGATACTAGCAAATTAGTGGCTCCAGCGTGGTTTTGGTTCAGAACCGCCGCGCTCGCGACTGAAGCTTTATTTTAGCGCGGCGCCGCGGCGCGTTGAAGGCGGTCGTTGATGGCTTCGCCGAGGTCCCGATGCGGGATCGGCATGACCGCGATGGTTTTCGCGCCGGAGCTATCGAGCGCGCGCAGATGGGAAAACAGATTGGCGGCGGCTTCGACAAGGTCGCCGCGCTCGGACAAATTGAGCATTCCGGCTTTGCCGCCTGCGCTCGCCTTCAAGGCTGGCCCGAAGGCGAGCAGCGCTTCGCCCTCGCGGACGTCACTCGCGTTCAGCCGGATCGCGGCGCGCGGCGCGTAATGCGAATTGAGCATGCCGGGCGCGAGCGGCGTATCGCCGCCGGACGGGTTTTGCGCGTCCGGAAACACGCGCAGTGAATGGCCGAGAACCTGTTCGATCGCCTCGCGCGCGAGGCCGCCCGGCCGCAGCAGAACCGGCTGATCGAGACAGGCGACGATGGTGGATTCGATCCCCACGGCCGCCGGCCCGCCGTCGATCACGAGGTCGATGCGCCCTTGCAGATCGGCCATCACATGGGCGGCGTCGGTTGGCGAGACATGGCCCGAGATATTCGCCGAGGGCGCAACGACCGGACGCCCGAACGCGCGCAGGATGTCGTGTGCGACCGGATGATCCGGGACACGGAGCGCAATCGTATCGAGACCCGCGGTCGCAAGGTCGCTCACCGGGCAATCGGCGCTTTTTGGCAGC
>CAMDXM010000070.1 GCA_945878025.1 Pseudorhodoplanes sinuspersici
TCGAGCAATGCGGCGTAATCGGAAGGCTCCACGATCACCGCCACATCGGCGTGGTTCTTCGCCGCGGCGCGGATCATGGCCGGTCCGCCGATATCGATATTCTCGATGCAATCGTCGTAAGCGGCGCCCTTCGCCGCCGTCGCCTCGAACGGATAGAGATTGACCACAAGGATATCGATGGCGGAAATGCCATGCGTCTTCATCGCGGCGGCATGTTTCGCGTTGTCGCGGATCGCGAGCAGGCCGCCATGCACTTTCGGATGCAGCGTTTTGACGCGGCCGTCCATCATTTCCGGAAAGCCGGTGAGTTCGGACACGTCGACGACTTTCAGTCCGGCATCGGCGAGGGCTTTGCGGGTGCCGCCGGTCGAGACGATCTCGATGCCAAAACCCGCAAGCGCACGCGCGAATTCGATCAATCCGTTCTTGTCCGATACCGACAGAAGCGCGCGCGTCGCGCGGCGAAGATTTCCGGTCATGGCTTAAGTCCGTATCAGATGTCGGCCTTACAAAGGAAGCTCGGGCTCGTCGGTCTGCGGCTTGTCCAATGGCAGCTTGGGAGCCGCCTCGGCCTTGCGCCGGGCCGCGGCCTGCGCCGCGTTGACGTTGGAGAACGTCCAGTGGATGCGCGGCACTTGTCGCGCATGCCCGTGAATGACGATCTGCACCGCGCGCCGCGGGCCGTCCGCTCCGGCCAGAAAGACGCTTTCCTCAAGCTCGACGCGATCGTCGTGCGCGTCGAAGGTCCAGACCTCTCGGTTCGGCAGCATCAGCATCACGCCATGTCCGTCGGTCAGCCGGTTGGCCTTGATCGAGGGATGCAGATGAAAACGCACGGCGAAATCGTCCTGCGTGCCGGCCGGCAAGACCTTGCCGGCGGTGGGGATAAAGACATCCTCGCCGTCGAGGCGCGTGCCGTCGGTGAAGAACATGAGCGCGCGCTGATGCACGATGCCGAAGCGATCGGCATATCCGTTATGCGAGGTCCGCAGCAACAGCGCATCTTCTTGTTCTTCGCGCGCGATCTCGATCTTGGTCGGCCCGCCGACGATCGGAAGCCCGAGCAATTTGCGGAACGACCCCGAATTCAGGAACCGGCAGGACGACGAATCGCCGAAGGTGACGGTGGAATGCGCCGCGGTCGCGCGCGCCACCTGCCGCCAGCCTTCGCGGCCGGTCGCAGGCAATCCGCAATTGATCACGATGCGGTGGCCGTCCTTTGAAAGCTCGAAGGCGAGTGCACTGGCATGCGCTTCCTGGCTGAGCGCCAGCGGCGGCGGCGTGCCGGTATCCATCAGCAGCAGCAATCCCTTGGCCGACAGCCGCTGGTAGCCGGAATGCGGCGCGTTGGCGACCGGCGCGCCGCGCGCGTCGTCATAGGCGAGAATGGTCGCGATCAGGTCGGCGGGCGTCGGCCCCATGCCGTTGAACAGCGCGAAATTGCCGTCACCGTGACGGAAGAAACGCAGCATCGGCATCATGCGGTCGATGGCGTTGAGGAGCGGCGCCGGCGGCTGCACGTTGCGGGCGGAGAATGCCTGCTTGAGCGGAAGCAGATCGATCAGAAGCTCGATCAGCGCGCCGGGATTGCGGCTGACATGGCCTCCGTCCGGCAGAATCTGGCTTTCCAGTTCCTCTTCCAGTTTCCTGGTGACGTTGCGCAGATGACGCATCTGCCCGGCCATGCTGAGCGCCGCATAGGTGAGCGCGATCACAGCCTGCATCCGCTGCGAGCCTTCGCGCGATTCGGCGAGGGTATGACGGAGATAGCGCACTTGCCGCGTCAGGCTGCGCAGAAAGCGGCGGTAAAATGAAATGTCGGCGTCGGCGAGAATCAGCGGCGCCTGGCTGAGCCAGCAGATGATCCGGCGCGACAGCACTTCCGGTCTCCAGGCGAAGGCATGCCAGCCGCCCTGCAGCGTGATCCATTCGTCGACCAGCGAGCGCGCATTGGCGCGCGTGATGCCGGATTCCGCCGCCCGCAAATGGCGCAGCCATCCGAAGCCGAGCAAAATCGCCGCCCATTCGTCCGACGGCGGCGTCATCTCGAAGGGCGATCGTCCGTCGCAGATCACGACCTTGCCGGCAAACGCAAAGCGCCCGGAATAGATCTCGCTCGCGCGGGTGGCGTCGGCGGTGCGCAGATCCTGCGGGGCGATCACGAGGCGATCGGCCTTGGCCGAGAGAAAGCGCCAGCGCAGCAGCGGATGCGCGTTCATCCGGCCGGACAATGTCCGCAAGGACCGGCGCGCCAGAAGCCATGACAGGCGGCTGCGTTCCGCCATTGATACGCCCGGCATCGGCGCGTGGCCTCTCCCCTGGCGCGGGCGACAGCCGCCCGCGCTCATGCGTCATGATATAGCGAAGCGTTCCAGACCGGCCAACCGGCAATTCTGTCAGGAAAAGAAGAGGTTATTGGCGGACAAGGCGCGCGGCGTAGAAGCCGTCGAGCCCGCTGAAGCGCGAATCAGCGTCCGGCCAATGGCAGGGCAGCGTCCGCATGTCGCCCGCCCCGGTGATGAACTCGGCGCCCGATACCTCCAAAGCCTCAATCGGCTTTCGGCGCACGCGATTGTCGCGGCCAAGCAATTCCGCGATGGCGTTTTCGCCTTCCTCCGGCTCCAGCGAACAGGTGCAGTAAACGAGAATGCCGCCGGGCTTGAGCAGCGACACGGCGTTCTCAAGCAAGCGGCGCTGGAGGGCGGTCAGCTTCTCCCGATCCTTCTCGCCCTTGAGCCAGGGAATGTCGGGATGGCGGCGGATGGTGCCTGTCGCCATGCAAGGCGCATCGAGCAGAATGGCGTCGAACGGTCCGCCTTTCCATGTGGCCGCATCGGCGGCGACGATCTCGGCCTGCAGGCCGAGTCGCGCGAAATTTTCCGTCAAACGCCGCAGCCGCGGCGCGGAACGGTCGACGGCGATGACATGCGCGCCGGCATTGGCGAGCTGCGCGCTTTTTCCGCCTGGCGCGGCGCAGAGATCGGCGACGGATTTTCCTGTCACGTCGCCAAGAAGGCGCGCCGGCAAGCTCGCGGCGGCGTCCTGCACCCACCAGGCGCCTTCGTCGAATCCGGATAGCGCCGTGACCGGACCATGCGCGATCAATCGCACGCTGCCATTTGGCAAGACGCGGCCGCCGAGCCGCTGCGCCCAGTTTTCCGGATCGCTCTTCACGGTGAGATCGAGCGCGGGCTCGCTTGCGTTGGCGGATGCGATCGCGCGCGCGGTTGTCTCGCCGTAATGGTTTGTCCAGCGCGACATCAGCCAGGGCGGCGTATCGAGCGAAAGCGTATCGAGATTTGCCAGTGCGGCTTTGCCCTCACGCGCGATCCGGCGAAGGACGGCATTGATCAGTCCGGCATAGCGCGCTGCATGCTTCTCGGCTTGCACCAGCCGCACCGACAGATCGACCGCGGCGTGGTCGGGCACGTCCATGAACAAAATCTGCGCGGCGCCGAGCAGCAACGCCGTGTCGGCGCGTGCGATCTCCGGCGGCAACGGGCTTTTCAGCATCGCGCTTGTGATGTGTTTGAGCGTCCCGAGCCGGCGCAGCACGGTCGCCGCCAGCATGCGCACCAGCGCGCGGTCGCGCTCTTCCAGCGCCTGCAAAGCCGCCGATTGCTGTTCGAGCTCGTCGTCGAAGGAACGGCTTCGTCGCAGCACGCCTTCCAGCACGGCCGCTGCGATCTGTCGCGCGGGCAGACCGGGAACGGGCGCGGGATCGGGTCGGACGGGTTCAGCCATGCGCCTTCGCTTCGCACGAAGCAACGGCGGAGGCGAGTCCTTCGGTATCCGACCTCATCCTGAGGAGGCCGCGTAGCGGCCGTCTCGAAGGATGGGTCGGCCTCGCCCTTCGAGACGCATTGCTTCGCAATGCTCCTCAGGGTGAGGTCGAATAGGGAGCCCGTAAGTTAACCCCAAGGCCCGCGGCGTTGTTCGCCCGCAGAACCGCTTTTTCCCCGCGACCACGGGCCCGCGGCCGGCGTCTCGCCGGCATAATGCGAGCCGCTGGCGAAAGGACCGCCGCTTTCGCCGCTGAAACCGGATTGCCCCATCTGGCGCGCCAATTCGTTGAGCGCCGCGATGCGGTTCTCCGTCGCCGGATGGGTCGAGAACAGATTGTCCATGCGCTGGCCCGACAGCGGATTGATGATGAACATATGCGCGGTGGCGGGGCTGCGCTCGGCGTCCTCGTTCGGGATCGCGTGCGCGGCGTCGGAAATCTTCGCCAAAGCCGACGCGAGCGCGGTCGGCTTCCCGCTGATCTGGCTGCCCATATTGTCGGCGGCGTATTCGCGCGTGCGGCTGATCGCCATCTGCACGATCATGGCGGCGATCGGCGCGAGGATCATCATCGCCAGCGTGCCGACGATGCCCATGCCGTTATTGTCGCGGTTGCCGCCGAAGAACATGCCGAATTGCGCGATCATGGAAATCGCGCCCGCGATGGTGGCGGTGATGGTCATGGTCAGCGTGTCGTGATTCCTGATATGCGCGAGCTCGTGCGAGATCACGCCGGCGACTTCGTCCGGCTGCAGCGTGTGCAACAGGCCGGTGGTCACCGCGACCGCGGCGTTCTGCGGATTGCGGCCGGTCGCGAACGCGTTCGGCTGCGGATTGTCCATCAGATAGACTTTCGGCATCGGCAGGCCCGCGCGTTGCGAGAGGTCGCGCACCATGCGGAACAAATCGGGCGCCGCGCGCTCGTCGATCTCCTGCGCGCCGTGCATGGAGAGCACCATGCGGTCGGAGTTCCAGTAGGCGAAGAAATTCATACCGGCGGCGGCGACGAGTGCCAGCATGGCGCCGGCCTGGCCGCCGACCAGAAAGCCGACGCCCATGAACAGCGCGGTGAGCCCCGCGAGCAGGATCGCTGTGCGAAAGTAATTCATCTCAAAAGCCTCCCGGGTACCGCGCCTTCCCTGCGCGGCCGTCTTTCGGCTGGAAAGAATGGGAATGGCGAGGGGTCTTCGCAAGCGCCTGCGGCGCGGCGTCGCGCAGTATCGCAATACGCTCAGGGTGTGTCAGATCGGTCAGACCAGGAAAACGATCCTACAAGCATTCGTCTCCGAAGCGGCGGACGCGTCTACCGCGTCACCACCACCGGTGTGCCGACGCTGACGCGGCTGTAGAGATCGCTGATGTCCTCGTTGTACATGCGGATGCAGCCATACGAGACATAGCCGCCGATCGAGCTCGGCACATTGGTGCCGTGGATCGCATATTGACCGCCGGTCAATGTCAGCGCGGCGACGCCCATCGGATTTGAGGGCGAACCGCCGGGAATGAGATCGGGAAGATTGGGCTTGTCGCGGCGCACCACGGCCGGCGGCGACCAGGCCGGATTGAGATGCTTGCCGTCGATGAAGGCCGTGCCGCTCCAGGCCTTGCCGGCCTTGCCGACGCCGACCGGATAGCGCAGCGCCGTGCCGCCGCCGACCACGAGATAAAGGCGGCGCTCGCTCGTGCGCACCACGATGGTGCCGGGACGATAACCGTCGAAGCGCACCGCCTCGCGCGCATCGGCGATGCTCGACGAAAACGCGGTGACGACAAACGCGGCCGCAAACGCCAGCAGCCCAAACATTTTACGCATGATCAACTCCAGCCCGCATACAGTTCTGTCTGATGCCCGGGCTGGAAATTAACGCAGCTTGCGCGCCGCCGGGAAGCCTGAGCTGCCGGTAACGTAAACGACAGTCGAACACTGTTGCTAAAATGACAGCGCGGCCGGTCATCCCGGCCGCGCTTTTGATGTGTGCAATCGGCGAAACGTTAATGCGTGCGGTTCTGCCGGTTGTTGACGAGGTCTTCGACCACGGCCGGGTCGGCGAGCGTGGTGATGTCGCCGAGATTGCCGTATTCGTCCTCGGCGATCTTGCGCAGGATTCGGCGCATGATCTTGCCCGAGCGCGTCTTCGGCAAGCCGGGCGAGAACTGGATCAGGTCGGGCTGGGCGATGGCGCCGATTTCCTTGCGAACCCAGACGACGAGCTCCTTGCGCAACTCCTCGCTCGCGGTTTCTCCGGTCATCAGGGTGACATAGGCATAGATGCCCTGGCCCTTGATGTTATGCGGATAGCCGACGACGGCGGCTTCCGACACCTTGGGATGCGCGACCAGAGCGGATTCCACTTCCGCGGTTCCCATGCGATGGCCGGACACGTTGAGCACGTCGTCAACGCGGCCGGTGATCCAGTAGTAACCGTCCGCATCGCGGCGGCAGCCGTCGCCGGTGAAATATTTGCCCGGATAGGTCTTGAAATAGGTCTCCACGAAACGCTCGTGGTCGCCATAGACGCTGCGCATCTGGCCGGGCCACGAGTCAGTGATACAGAGATTTCCCGAGGCCGCGCCTTCCAGCACCTTGCCCTCAGCATCCACGAGCTGCGGCTTGATGCCGAAGAATGGCTGCGTCGCAGATCCCGGCTTGAGTTTGGTCGCGCCCGGCAGCGGCGTGATCAGAATGCCGCCGGTTTCGGTTTGCCACCAGGTATCGACAATCGGGCAGCGGCCGTCGCCGACAACGCGGTGATACCATTCCCACGCTTCCGGATTGATCGGCTCGCCGACCGAGCCCAGGAGCCGCAGCGACTTGCGGCTGGTTTTCTTCACCGGGTCGTCGCCGGATTGCATCAGCGCGCGGATCGCGGTCGGCGCGGTATAGAAGATATTGACCTTGTGCTTGTCGATGACTTCCCAGAACCGGGACGCAGACGGATAATTCGGCACGCCCTCGAACATCAGCGTGATCGCGCCGTTGGAAAGCGGTCCGTACAGAATGTAGCTGTGGCCCGTTACCCAGCCGACGTCGGCGGTGCACCAATAGATGTCGCCCTCGTGATAATCGAACACGTATTGATGCGTGATCGAGGTATAGACCATGTAGCCGCCGGTCGTGTGCAGCACGCCTTTCGGCTTTCCGGTCGAGCCCGAGGTGTAGAGAATGAAGAGCGGATCCTCCGCGCTCATCTCCGCGCAGGGGCAATCCGAGGTCACCACCTTGGCGGCTTCGTGGTACCAGACGTCGCGCACCGGATCCATGTTCACCGGCGCGCCGGTACGGCGCACCACGACGACATGATCGACGCCTCCGACTTTCGCGATCGCCGCGTCGACATTGGCTTTGAGCGGAATCTTGCGCCCGCCGCGCAGGCCTTCATCGGCGGTGATGACGAAGTTGGATTTGCAATCCTCGATGCGGCCGGCAATCGAATCCGGCGAGAAGCCGCCGAAGATCACCGAATGGATCGCGCCGATGCGGGCGCAGGCGAGGATCGCATAGGCCGCTTCCGGGATCATCGGCATGTAGATCGTGACGCGGTCGCCCTTCTGCACATTGCGGCCGCGCATGATGTTGGCGAAGCGGCAGACCTCGTCGTGCAATTCCTGGTAGGTGATGTGCTTGGAATCTTTCGGATCGTCGCCTTCCCAGATGATCGCGGTCTGGTTCGCGCGTTTGGGAAGATGGCGGTCGATGCAGTTATAGGCGGCGTTCAGCGTGCCGTCCTCGAACCACTTGATCGAGACCTTGCCGGGTTCGTAGGAGGTGTTCTTCACCTTGGTGAAGCGCTTCATCCAGTCGATGCGCTTGGCCTGCTCGCCCCAGAACGCGTCGGGGTCCTTGATCGAGGCCGCGTACATCTCCTTGTACTTGGCTTCGTCGATAAAGGCGCGCTTCGTCCACTCGGCCGGAACGTCGTAGACTTTGTCGGACATTGGTATTCCTCCCCCGCGCGCACATGGCGCTCCGGGACCGCACGAAGCGATATGCCGGACGCCTTGGAACCGATTATGCGAAATCGACCCCATGCTGGGCAAGGCAGGCGCGGTGCCACTTTGGTCTTGATGTGGCGCCGGAAAGCCCCGGATTTCCTTTAGAAACGATGCCTGGCATGTATCATAAGGGGACCGGGAGGATGGCTGCGACACTTGGGGGTCACCCGAGATTCGCAATTTGAACCGCGGCGGGCGATCCCGCCGCGTCCGGAACGCAACATCATTGCGCTGGATGCCCCGCTTTCGCGAGGGCATGACACCGTAGCGGTTACGGGCGTCAGCCGCCGAACGCGCCGAGAATGCCCCCGATCACCAGCAGCACCGCGAGCCAATGCCCGCCGTCGATCGCGGTCAGCATGGGTTTACGCCCGCCAAAGGCGTTGTTGGTCGCCATGGTGGTGAGAACGAAGCCGAACCAGACGAAGGCGCCGGAGATCAGGCCGGCGCGCGGCGTGAGCGGCCCGACATGCCGCATCACCCCGTAGAGCACGAAGGCGATGACGATATTGGCGACGATGGCGACGACGAACGGCACATAGAAGGCCGGCGTGCCGCGCGCCTTGTTGATGTCCTTCCTGGTGCGGCCGACAGCCTTCAGCCAGATATTTCCAAGCATGCTGTACCAGATCGCGCCGGTCAGCCAGCCGGCGATGGCTGCAATGAAAACCGCGAGATAATTCACACTTCCAAAAGGCATCGTATCCTCCGCTTGTTCTCTAGGTTTTCAATCCGCCCAGGCGGCGGATCATATCCCATTCCGCGGCCGTCACCGGCTGCACCGACAGCCGGGAGAACTTGATCAGCGCCATCTCCTTGAGCTTCGGCTCGGCCTTGACCCGTTCGAGCGTGACCGGCGTCGGCAAATGTTCGACCGCTTTCACGTCGACAGTGACGAATGTTTTCTTCTCGTCGGTCGGATCGGGATAATGCTCGCGGATCACCTCGACGATGCCGACGATCTCCTTGCCGACATTGGAATGATAGAAAAAGGCGCGCTCGCCCTTTTTCATCTTCATCAGGTTCTGCTTGGCGGTGTGGTTGCGAACGCCGTTCCAGGATTCGCCTTTCGCGCCTTTCTTGATCTGCTGGTCCCAGGACCAGGCATCGGGCTCGCTCTTCATCAGCCAGTAAGCCATTCGCCTCAACCCATGGTCCGGAAGATGTCGCGGGTCACTTCATAGCGCAGCTTCTTGCCCGCGCGCCATGCCTCGAATTCCTCGATCGCGCAATCGGCGAGGCGGACCACTTCGTGGCCGGTGGTGCCGCCGATATGCGGACTGATGACGACATTCGGCAGCCGCCAGAGTTCGGAATCCGCCGGCGGCGGCTCCGGCCAGGTCACGTCGAGGAGCGCGGTGAGATCGGGCCGCGCTTTCAGGGTCGCGATCAGGTCCGCTTCCACCACCTGCGCGCCGCGGCCGGTATTGATGAAGGTCGCGCCCTCGCGCAGGCTCGCGAACAGCGTCTTGCCGAGCATACTGCGCGTCGATTCCAGATCGGGAATGTGATTGCTGACGATATATGCGCTCTTGAACAATTCCTGGAGCGACACGGGCGTGACATCGAGTTCCCTTGCGCGCGCTTCGGTCAGGAACGGATCGTGCGCGATCACCTTCACGGGATAATCGCGCAGTTTTTCCCGCAAGAGCGAGCCGATATAGCCAAGCCCGATCAGCCCGATGGTTTCGTCCTGCACGCCGGGCCGCCAGTATTTCTTGGCGTCGAAACTTTTCAGTTCGCGATATTGCCGCACGGCGCGGAAATAGCCGCGCAGGCTGAGCAGGATCTGCGACAGGCACATTTCGGCGGGCGGGATGGCGTTGATCGCCCAAGCGCTCATAAGGACGATGCCGTTCTCGATCAGGCTCGGCGCGAAGGCTTTCACATTGCCGGCGGCATAGAACACCGCCTTGAGCTTCGGCAGCTTCGCGCGCTGGGCGGGCGTGAAATTCATCATGCCCCAGGTCGCGAAAATCACTTCGATGTCGGCGAGCTTGCCGGCATGCTCGTCGAAGTTTCCGGCATGCACGACTTGCGGATAGAGCTCCGTCAGCGCGGCGATGCGTTCGCGCCGGCCTTGCCCGAACACCTCGCCCTCGAGCGCCGAGGGGTAATTGTAAAAGAGCGCCGCCTTCGTCTTCATGGTTTCATTATTCCGCGCGGAAAGGCCGCGTCATCAGGGACTCGATGGCATTGTCCACGCTCATCGTTCCGTCGAGCACGGCCGAGACCGCGGCGGTGATCGGCATGTCGACGCCGTAATCCTGCGCCATCTCGGTGAGCACGGAAGCCGTGAAAGCGCCTTCGGCGAGTTTCGTCGCTTTCTTCGCTTCGTCCGATGTCATGCCTTTGCCGAGCGACAGGCCCAGCGAATAATTGCGCGATTGCGGGCTGGAGCAGGTGAGAACGAGATCGCCGAGACCTGACAGGCCGGTCAGCGTCTCGGGCCGGGCGCCCAATTTACGCCCAAAGCGCACGAGTTCTGCAAAGCCGCGCGTGACCAAAGCCGCCGCGGCGCTCGCGCCAAGACCGCGCCCGGACACGATGCCGGTTGCGATCGCGAGCACGTTCTTGGCCGCTCCGCCGATCTCGACTCCGCGAAGGTCGCTCGTGTGATAGGGCCGGAACGTCGCCGAGCCGAGCGCCTGCGCGAGCGCGGCCGCGATCGTCTCGTCGGCGGCGGCGAGGGTCACGGCGGTCGGCAATCCGCGCGCGACGTCGTCGGCGAAACTCGGCCCCGACAGGATCGCGGGCGTCGCGCGCGGCGCGCTGTCAGAGATGATCTCGGTCATGAATTTGCGCGTGCCGCGCTCGATTCCCTTGGCGCAGGCGATCACGGGAATGTCCGGGCGCAGCGAGGGTGCGATCATGGTTGCGAGCGCGCGCAGCGATTGCGCGGGAACGGCCGCGAGAATGGCGTCGGCCTTGAGCGCGTCCGCAAGCGACGACGTCACCGCGATCCGATTGTCGATCGCAACGCCCGGCAAGAGCGGATTGGCGCGCGTCGCGGCCATCGCTTGCGCCGCCTTCGGATCGCGCGACCACAGCACGACATCGCGGCCGGCGCGAAGCGCCGCATGCGCCAGAGCCGTTCCCCAGCTCCCCGCTCCCAGCACCGCGATGCGCTCGAAGGTCATGGCAATGTCCATTATGGGCGTTGCGCGAGTTTAGCGCAAAGCGACGCCGGCCACCTCTTGCAGCGGCCAGCGGGCGCGAGGGGAAAGTTCGAGCGTATCGACGAGGCCGAGCGCGAGCCGCTCGGCGCCCGCCCAGGCGATCATCGCACCGTTGTCGGTGCATAATTCCGGCGCCGGAACGACGAGCACAGTTCCGCTTTCGAAGGCGAGCCGGTGCAAGATCTTGCGGAGTGCCTGATTGGCGGCGACCCCGCCGGCGGCGACGAGCGCGGTCGGCGCTCCGTACGTGCCGCGGAAGATGGCAAGGCCGGTGCGCAGCCGGTCGGCGACCACGTCCACCACGGCCTGCTGGAACGATGCGCACAGGTCCGCCACGTCCTGGTCGCTCAAGGGCGCGATCTTTTCGGCTTCGAGCCGCAGGGCGGTCTTGAGGCCGGACAGGGAAAAGTCGGCTTCGGGGCGTCCGTGCATCGGCCGCGGCAACGCGAACCGCTCCGGGTTGCCGGCCATCGCTTCCTTCTCGACCTGCGGCCCGCCGGGATAGCCGAGACCGAGCAGCTTCGCGGTCTTGTCGAAGGCCTCGCCGATGGCGTCGTCCATGGTGTTGCCGATCAGGACGTAATCGCCGACACCGCGCACGGCGAGGATCTGCGTGTGGCCGCCGGAGGCCAGGAACAGGCAATAGGGGAAAGGCACCGCATCTGTAAGACGCGCGGTGAGCGCATGCGCTTCGAGGTGATTGATCGCCATCAGCGGCTTGCCGGCGACGAGCGCGATCGCTTTCGCGGTGGTCAGTCCGACGATGACGCCTCCGATCAGGCCGGGACCCGCGGCGGCGGCGACGCCATCGAGCGCGTCGAAGCCGATGCCGGCTTCCTGCATGGCCTTGGCGATGATGCGATCGAGCGCCTCGACATGGGCGCGCGCGGCGATTTCCGGCACCACGCCGCCGAAGGCGGCATGCTCGCTGGTCTGTGAGAGAACGATATTCGACAATATCTTGCCGCGGCCGTCCGGGAGCCGCTGGACCACGGCTGCGGCGGTTTCATCGCATGTCGTCTCGATTCCGAGTACAACCATTCTAGTGTCCCGATTCCGAAGTTCGCCCCATTCCGCGGCACCCTTGTCAGCGGACTTCGGAATCGAAGGACACTGGCAAAGTTATGATTCTAGTGTGGTTTTGGTTCAGAAATTCCCTTGGGTGGATGCGCGGCGAGAATGAAGGGAATTTCTGAACCACCACACTGGTCTCGCATCCCGCGGCAAACTGATCCGGCCTAGCATTGCGAGGTCCAATGGCGCAATCGTCAAGAACCACAGCGAGCTTGCGTATCGGCACGCGCGGCTCGCCGCTTGCGCTGGCGCAGGCGAATATGGTTCGCGACGCGCTGGGCGAAGCGCATGGTTTCGATCCGTCCGGCATCGAGATCGTCGTGATCCGCACCAGCGGCGACCGCATCCAGGACCGGCCGTTGTCGGAATCCGGCGGCAAGGGGCTGTTCACCAAGGAAATCGAGGACGCGCTGCTCAAGCGCGAGATCGATCTCGCGGTTCATTCCGCCAAGGACCTGACGACATTGCTGCCGCCTGGACTGATCCTGCCGGCATGTCTGCCGCGCGAGGACGTGCGCGATGCGTTCATCAGCCGCAAGGCCGCAAATCTCGCCGCGTTGCCAAAAGGCGCGAGACTCGGCACCGCGTCATTGCGGCGCGCGGCGCAGGTGAAACGGCTGCGGCCCGATCTCGCAATCGTTCCCCTGCGCGGCAATGTCGAGACGCGGCTTCGCAAGCTCGACGACGGGACGATGGATGCAACCATTCTCGCATTTGCGGGACTGAAACGTCTCGGTCGCGCCGATGCCGCGACCGCGCTGCTCGAGCCGCAGGATTTTCTTCCCGCTGTCGGTCAGGGCGCGATCGCAATGCAGGCGCGCGAGGACGACGAGCTCACGCGCGAGGCGCTCGCCGCCATCAATCATCCTGCGACCGCCACGGCGCTCGCGGCCGAACGCGCATTCCTCGAAATGCTCGACGGCTCCTGCCGCACGCCGATTGCCGGACATGCCGTCATTGTGAATGACCGGCTGCGATTGCGCGGCATGATCATCCGACCCGACGGCAGCGAGGCGCACGAGACCGCGCGCGAAGGCCATGTCCGCGAGGCGGCCGCGCTCGGCGCGGATGCCGGCCGCGAACTCAAAGCCAAGGGCGGCCCCGACTTCTTCAAGGGGCCGTGACATGCGCTTCCTTGTCACGCGCCCGCTCGCGGAAGCCGGGCACACCGCCGCGGCGCTCGCCGCACGCGGACATCAGGCGCTGATCGCTCCGATGCTGGCCATCGAATCCGCTTCCGGCGTGGCATTCGACCCGGAATCCTTTGACGCCATCGTCATGACCAGCGGCAATGCCGCCCGTGCGCTGACGGAGCATCCGGCTTTGGGCCGCTCGCTCACGCTTCCGGTTCTCGCGGTCGGTGGACAAACCGCGCATGCCGCGCGCGATGCCGGATTTTCCGACGTGGTCTCAGCGGAAGGCGACGCGGCCGATCTGTTGACGCTGGTCCGCGGCCGCTTCGGCGCCGGCGGGCGTCTTCTTTATCTTGCGGGCAACGACCGGTCCCGCGATCTTGCGGCCGAGCTCGCCGCCGACCGGATTCATGTCGAGACCGCCGTGGTGTATCGCGCGAATGCGGCTAGCCGGCTGCCGGAGGATGCCGAGCAGGCCATCCGGGATGGGAGGGTGGACGGGGTGCTGCATTATTCCCGGCGCAGCACCGCCATTTTCCTCGATTGTGCCGAGGCCGGCGGGCTTGGCGCCCATGTTCAGGCGCTTTCGCATTATTGCCTGTCGCGGCGCGCGGCCGAGCCGCTTTCCGCCAAAGGGTTCAAGGACATCCGGATCGCGCCGCGTCCGGACGAAGCGGCATTGCTCGATCTGATCGCGCCCGGCTGACCGTCAAGTTGCCGCCATGCTGAGTCCGCAGTATCGAGGCTATGCGGGGGCTATGCGTTGATTCTCGGCGCCAGCCCCGGCGAGCCAGTCCGGGAGACGGCCCATGGGCAACGACGAGAGCGGAACGGGGCTGCCACCCGAACGCCAGCGGCCGGCCCCGACCATCGATTTGAAGGCGAGCGAAGTGTCTTCGCGCGCGATCGGCGGGGAAGAGCCATCCGCCGGGACGACGGCGTCTGAAACCCCGAAAAGCGCCAGTCCGGATCCGGCGCAAGCCGCGTCCGCAGCGGCGTCCGCGGATTCGCGGCCGCATTATTCGCGGGCCACGCTTTGGGCCGTCTCGGCTTGTGCGGCGTTTGCTCTGTTCGGGCTCGGGGTCTGGCTTGGCGTCACATGGATGAGCCGCGACGATCAATTGTCGCAAGTGTCGGCACGTCTCGTGCGTATCGAGGCGGCTCTCGCCGGCGCGCCTGCCACCGACGCCGCCATGAAAATGACGGCCGAGAATGTCGCCTCGCTCAACAAGCGCCTCGACGAGATCGCAGGCAACGTGCGCGATGCGCGCAGCCGTGCGGATAATGCGGCAGCCGCCGCCGAGGCGGCGCAGAAAGCCGCGGGGACGGCGCCGGAACAGGGGCGCGGAGATACCGAAGCGCTTTCGAACCGCATCGCAGCCCTCGAACAATCCACGCGTTCGAGCGAAAAGGAACTTGCCGCCGACGACAAGGTGAGCCGCCGCGCCGTGATCGCCTCCGCCTTGCGCGACGCCGTCGAGCGCGGCAATCCGTTCGCGGCCGAGCTTGCCGCAGCGAAGACTTTTGCCGCGGATGCCGGCGCGCTTGCGGCGCTGGAAGGCTTCGCATCCACGGGCGTTCCTTCGGTCGTGGCGCTGGCGCGTGAATTGTCCGCGCTGGCGCAGCCGATGATGAAGGTGCTGGGCGAGCCCGCGCGGCAGGGCGGCGTGTTCGAAAAAATTCAGGCGAGCGCGGAACGGCTGGTGCGCATTCGCCCCGTTGGCGACGCACCCGGCGACGATCCCGCGACCGTGATTGCGCGCATCGAAGCGAAGGCCGCGCGCAACGATATCGGCGGGGCGCTCGCGGAGCTTGCGAAGCTGCCGGCCCCGGTTCGCGCGCCGGCCGAGTCGTGGATGCAACGCGCCGCCGCGCGCGACGCGGCTATAGCCGCGAGCCGGCAATTCGCGCTGGATTCGCTGGGCGCGCTCGGAAAGCCGTCGCTATGAGGTCCGCGTCAGCATGATCCGCGTCGTCATATTCCTGCTCGCGGTCGCGGTCGCGGCGCTCGGTGTCGCGTGGTTCGCCGATCGGCCGGGCGAAGTCGCCGTCGTCTGGGGCGGCTGGCGGGTCGAAACGTCGCTCATGGTCGGCGCGGTCGCCCTTCTCATCCTGGTCGCGGCGCTGATTCTGGTCTGGAGCGTGCTGCGCGGTTTCATCGTCGCGCCGCGCCGCCTGCGCGACTATTGGCAGCGCCGGCGCGGCGCGCAAGGCTATCTCGCGATTTCGCGCGGACTGATCGCAATCGGCGCGGGCGATGTGCGCGCGGCGCGGAAATATACCGGCGACGCGCAGCGTCTCGCGCCCTCCGAACCGCTCACGCTGCTGCTCGGCGCGCAAACCGCGCAATTGTCCGGCGATCGCGCCGCCGCGGAGAAGACATTCCGGGCCATGGCGGAACGCGCGGACACCAAGCTCCTTGGCTTGCGCGGCTTGTTCGTGGAGGCGCAGCGACGCAAGGACGGCAACGCCGCGAAGCTTTACGCCGAGGAAGCAGCCCTTTCGGCGCCGGCTTTGCCCTGGGCGGGACAGGCCGTGTTGCAGCTTCGCAGCGCCGCCGGCGACTGGGCCGGCGCGCTCGATGTGCTTGAGCGCAACAGGAAAATGGCGGCC
>CAMDXM010000071.1 GCA_945878025.1 Pseudorhodoplanes sinuspersici
CTCCTTGCGGCTACGATGAACCAGAAATCCTCCCTTCGTGAAGTCCCTCAAATGGTCTCAGGGGTGCTGACGGCGAACAATCAACTCGTCGATACTGTGTGAGATCAATTCGACCTGGGAAGACCTGGAGTCGCAGGCTGGCGAGCTTCAGCCCGGCGCTCGTGTTCTTCGATTTGCGGATCTGCGATATGCCAGCCAAGCTTACGAAGTTATGGTCCCGGTGCCGACGGGGCCTTGGACCGAAGCTACGCTAAAAGAAGTCGTCGATAGCTTCCATACGGCTCACGAACGGCGGTTCGGTATGAAGGCGGAAGATGAACGAGTTGAATGCGTAGTTTTCAGGGTCCGCGCTATCCTTGATCTGCCGAAACATAGCGTCAAAGCTGTCGCGAAGAAAAACCGAGTGGCTGTGCCAACGGGCACGAGAGACGCCGTTTTCTCTGCAAAGATTTTCACAACAAAACTCTACCATAGGAATGAGCTGCAGCCTGGTGACATGGGTGACGGACCCGCGATCATAAATGAGTACGATACAACAACGGTTGTCTACCCGTATCAGCGCTTTCACATCGATCAGTTCAAGAACATCATCATCGAAACCGCCCCGTCATAGTTGTGCGGGCTGGTTAACTCGATAACAAAGAACTCAACCGCACAAGATTGGATACGAGATTGTCGCACCGTTCAAATAGCCTCCACGCAACTGATGTTGCATGCTTGATCCATCCTCAGACGAACCTTCGTCGTCATGTTGAGAAGGGACCAAGTATATTTTCGCGAGGCCATGGAATTTATGTGTACGACGATTCTGGAAAGAAATTTCTTGAAGGTGCAGCTGGCCTTTGGTGTGCGTCGTTAGGGTTTGGCGTCGAGAGGCTTGCCAAGGCCGCGTTCGAAGCAATGCGCGATATTGGATATTATCACATCTACCGTTCCGCTTCGCACGCACCAGCAATCGAATTAGCTCACAAGCTGATAGAAATGGCGCCCGTGCCAATGTCAAAAGTCTTGTTTCAGTGCTCGGGTTCAGAAGCGAATGACACAGCGATTAAACTCGTCTGGTATTATTGGCACTCAGTAGGCAAGCCAGAAAAGCGAAAAATCATTGCGCGGACGGCCAGCTATCACGGGTCGACATGTGCCGCTGTGAGTTTGACCGGAAAGCCGGACATGCATGCGGATTTCGGGCTGCCATTCGAGCAGTTCATCCATACTGACTTTCCTCACTATTACCGCTTCGCACAGGCGAATGAATCGGAAGACGCGTTTTCAAGCCGACTCGCTGAGTCACTTGAAAAGCTAATCCTCAAAGAAGGGCCCGAAAACGTCGCTGCCTTTTGGGCGGAACCAGTAATGGGTGCCGGCGGTGCAATACTTCCGCCAGAGGGCTATTTCTCGAAGGTTCAGGCAATTCTTAAGAAATACGACATTCTATTTGTTGCGGACGAAGTTATTTGTGGATTTGGTCGAACTGGCAATCAATGGGGATCGCAAACGTTTGGAATGAGGCCCGACATGATTGCTTGCGCCAAGGGTCTCTCTGCAGGGCTAGCACCGATTTCAGCGTTGCTTATAAATGAGCGTATTTTCCAAAGCATGCTGGTTGAAAGTGACAAGCAAGGTAGCTTTGCGCACGGCTACACCTATGCGGGCCATCCCGCGATGGCGGCCGTAGCGTTGGAGACATTGAAAATCTATGACGAGATTGCAATCGTCGATCACGTTCGTGAGGTAGAATCCACGTTCTTGAGCCAACTTCGTGAACTGAAGGACCATCCACTTGTGGGTCACGCCGATGGCTGCGGTCTCATTGGCGGAATTGAAATTGTTAAGGATAAGAGGACTCGCGAGCACTTTGCGGCGGAAGCCAAAGTGCCAGCCAAAATTGACGAGCGGCTTCGCGAACATGGTCTCATTCTGCGACTCATTGGTAACCGGTTTGCCTTCTCTCCACCACTCATCATCACTAAAGCTGAGATCGACGATATGTTTTGTCGCGTCAGAACCGCGCTGGATGAAGTACTTGCAACGATGTGAGTATTTAATCTCGCTGTAGCCAACCAAGCAATCATGATTTGTGCAAACTATTGAGCAATCGCCGAAGGCGCACCAGATGGCAAAGTACCCGAAGATTAGACTTTTAATCGGTGGTGAATGGCGCGATCGCGATGGCGATATTTCAATTATCAACCCCAGCGATGAATCTGTTCTTGGAGTCCTGCCTCAAGCTACGCGCACCGATCTTGATGACGCGCTGATAGCGGCCGAGAAAGGATTCCAAACGTGGCGTCTTATGTCTCCGGTGATGCGTGAGAAAATCATCATGCATGCGAGCGCCTTGGTTCGCGAACGCATCGAGGATATCGCGGTTGCAATGACCCTTGAGCAAGGAAAGCCTATCGCGCAATCGCGGCTTGAGGTCCTTCGTGGCTGCGATATTTTGGAATGGGACGCATCGGAAGGACGGCGAACTTATGGACGTATAATCCCGACCGAACCTGGAATGCGGTTTACAGTTCTGCGCGAGCCGATCGGTGTCGTTGCCGGATTCTCTCCTTGGAATTTCCCCTTCAGTTCACCGTGCCGCAAAATTGGTGGAACATTGGCGGCCGGGTGCTCGATTATTCTAAAGGCATCAGAAGAGACACCGGCTGGCGCGTTACAATTGGCCCAAGCATTTGTGGATGCCGGGCTGCCTGCAGGCGTGATCAATCTCATTTATGGCAGGCCAGCGGGGATTTCCGATTACCTCATCCCGCATCCCACCGTTCGAATGGTGACATTTACTGGATCGATTGCTGTAGGAAAAAGGCTATCGGAGATCGCGGGTCGCCACATGAAGCCAGTTCTTATGGAGCTTGGCGGGCACGCACCGGTGATTATTTGCGAGGATGCGGACGTAAAGGCCGCGGCGGCAGCATCAGTCATCGGAAAATCACGAAATGCAGGACAAGTTTGCGTGTCACCGACGCGCTTCTTTGTCCATGACAAAGTCTACGACCGATTTGTTGCTGAGTTTGCCGAAGGCGCCGCGAAGCTTAAAGTAGGAAATGGTTTGGATGAGAATAATTCGCTCGGCGCATTGGTGAATTCAAAGCGTTTAGAATATATCGATTCACTAGTAAAGGACGCTGTTTCTCTCGGAGCTAAGGTACGGGCGGGTGGTAGCAGGATCGGAAATCAAGGATACTTCTATCCTTTGACGGTGTTGTCGGATGTCCCCGACAGCGCCCGTGCAATGAACGAGGAGCCATTTGGCCCCTTGGCCTTAGTCAGCAAAGTCGATTCCGTCGCACAAGCGATCACAATGGCAAATTCGTTGCCGTATGGACTTGCGGCCTACGCATTTACAAACTCTGCCAACACGGCTGAAAAATTAGCTCAGTCCATTCAATGCGGAAACTTGGCGATCAATCACTTCACGGCATCTTTTGCTGAGACTCCTTTTGGTGGAGTCAAAGATAGCGGCTACGGCCGAGAGGGCGGTACGGAAGGATTGGACTGCTACACAGTTGCCAAACTTGTTAGTTATAAAATGACCGCTTGAACTGTTTGGCTGTTTGGCCGGACATCATCTTTACAGAACGCTTCCCTATTTACATTCATGCCCGACTCAAGCGGGAATGAAGGGAAGGGATCTAGAAATAGTAATAGAAGACTTTCTCGGCGCAACGCCGTTTCTCATTTCTGATCGTCTGGCCTGAGTCAACGAAACCAAGTTTTTTGTAGAGTGATTCCGCAGCGAAGTTGTGCTCAAGAAATATAATCACGAGCTTATCGCTACGATCTGGAAGTTTCCTGATTAATTCGATTGCTAACCCCAGAGCCTTTCGACCGATCCCTCGTCCTTGGTAGTTGGAATCCACCATAATGCGATGGATGTGATAAAGATGGGTGTCCGGGCTCTTCAAATACATTAGAAAACCCACTATCGCATCCTCGTCGTAGATGGCCAAGGGTTAGCTTCGGGGCGGACGAAACATTCAGCCGGCGATCTGATATTTGCTTGAACCAGATCCTGTTGAGCAGCTCCAGGCGAAAGTGATGCGCACTCTTCCCAATTATTTCGATCTATCGTCCGTAAGGAGATGTTCACTACACGATGGCCTACATTGGTCGCGATTATTTGATCAAAGCATATTTCTGACGTTTTCACGCAAGAAGCTTCTCAAATAAATGGCTGCTCATGATTTCGCGGCTCTCGTGGCTGCCGCAGGCTTGTGTCAAAGGTCTGTCGCCGCCGTTTAGGGAAGTCACTTTCTGAGCCAGTTTTGAATGTCACTCCCTGGGGAGCAGGATAGCCGCCTTTCCATTGGTTGTTGATCCGAATTTGCTGCGTCGGGTGCGGCGCGCGAAGCCGTGCTGAGCGCAGCGCGCCGCGGCTTGCTCTTGGCCTAACCCGACCTTGAACATGTGATTGGCTTGCCCGCGACGCCGCGGAGCCTTGGCCGAGCGGGACATGTCGAGCTCCTTCTGCTTCTGGGCAATGCACTAACTACGTTCAGGTCTAAGGGTAGGTCGAAACAAGCCCAGCAACCGATGCGTTTAGTGTGAAAAGCATTCCAATTGACAACGAAAGGTCTGCATGCTGCCATGCAAAAAAGCCGATATGTGCGGCTGCAGACGTGTATGGGGGCGTTATGAAATCGACCTGGATCGTAACTGCCGCGCTTGGCGCGGCCCTCGTCTCGCCGCCCGCCGCGGCGCAAACAAAACTCAATATCGGCATCTCGGGCTGGACCGGCTTTGCGCCGCTGACGTTGGCAAAAGAAGCGGGAATTTTCGCGAAGAACGGCCTTGAGGTAACGATCAAGAAGATTCCGCAAGCCAGTCGTCATCTCGCCATCGCGTCCGGCGACGTCCAGTGTGCAGCCACGACAGTCGAAACCTGGATCGTATGGAACGCCAACGGTGTCGCGACCACGCAGCTGTTCCAACTCGACAAGTCCTATGGCGCGGACGGCATGGTCGTCCGCAACAACATCGCGTCAATCAAGGACTTAAAGGGCAAAACCGTTGCCGCTTCCGCGCCGGGCACTGCACCCTATTTCACGCTCGCCTGGTTCCTGAAGAAGAACGGATTGACTGTGAAGGACGTCACGGTCGTGAATATGGAGCCCGGCCCGGCCGCGCAGGCATTCATTGCCGGGCAGAATGATGTCGCGATGACCTACGAGCCGTATCTGTCGGCCGTGCGCGAAAAACCGGACGCCGGCAAGATCATCGCCACCACACTCGACTATCCGATGATTATGGACACGTTCGGCTGCACCCCTAAATTCATTTCGGAGAACGAAGCCGCCACCAAAATGTTGGCCAAGAGCTATTTCGAAGCCGTGGCGATGATTAAGTCGGCCCCCGCCAAGGCCTATGAAATCATGGGCGCGGATGTGAAACAGACCGGCGAGAAATTTGGAGCGTCGGCGAAGTATCTGCGTTGGCAAGACCAGGACGCCAACAAGAAATTCTTCACTGGAGAATTCGTGACCTTCTCGAAGGAAGCAGCGGAGCTTCTCAAGGAAATTGGAATTATTAAGGACATTCCCGATCTTTCCAAGCTTGCGGATACTCGCTTCATTCAGTGAATCTGAAATCTACGAAGCTCGCCTTCGGGACTGCTCTGCTCCGGCCATTCGTCGTTGCAACGGCCGTCGTATTTTGTGCGTCATAGCAGCGCCATGAGCGGACACGTGTGACTTGCATGAAACCGCTTGCCTCAATTTCCGGTCCGCTGCGGATTATTCTCGGCATTTCGTTCTTCGTTCTTTTCTTGGCTGGCTGGTCGTATGCGACCTTCGGGGGTTTTGTCTCCAAGACCTTCCTTGCCGATCCGCTCACCATGCTCGATGACGGCTGGCAATTGTTGACCAAGCACAGCTTTCTCACCGATATCGGCGTGACAATCTGGCGCGTGATCGGGGGCTTTATTCTTGCCGCGCTGGTCGCTGTACCTTTGGGCATTCTGATGGGCACGTATAAGCCGATCGAAGCTTTTCTCGAACCGTTCGTCTCCTTCGCACGATATCTGCCGGCGTCAGCTTTCATACCGCTGCTCATTCTGTGGGCCGGCATCGGCGAACTCCAAAAACTGCTCGTGATCTTCATCGGTTCAGTTTTCCAGATTATCTTGATGGTGGCGGTGACGGTGAGTCAGGTTCGGCGTGAACTTGTTGAAGCGGCGCTGACGCTCGGAGCGCGTGACCGCGGTATTCTCGGGCGTGTGCTGATCCCCGCTTCGGCACCGGATATTGCGGAAATTTTGCGCCTTGTGCTCGGCTGGGCCTGGACCTACGTGATAGTCGCTGAACTGATCGGTTCATCGTCAGGCATCGGACACATGATCATCGACAGCCAGGCGCTGCTCGCGACTGGACAGATCATTTTCGGAATTATTGTGATCGGGATCATTGGATTGATTTCAGATTTCCTGTTCAAGGCCGTGAATCGATGGCTCTTTCCATGGGGCCGAGTATGAGCAACCTCGTCATCGAGAATATCTCGCGCGTGTTTCCCGCTGTGTCGGGCGGCTCACCAACGCGCGCACTTGAGCCGATCAGCATGACAGTGGGTGACAACGATTTCGTCACTATTCTGGGCCCATCGGGCTGCGGAAAATCGACTTTGCTACGGATGGTGGCTGGTCTCGATACGCCGACGACGGGACGTATTCTGCTCGGCGATCGCGCGGTTACCCGGCCTGGGCCGGATCGGGGAATGGTATTTCAATCCTATACATTGTTTCCATGGCTTACGGTCGTCGACAACGTCGCCTTCGGTCTGCGCGAGAAGGGCGTGGCGCCGAGGGAACGCCGCGACGTGTCACGGCAATGGCTCGAACGGGTCGGCCTGACAAGCTTCGCCGATCACTATCCCAAGCAATTGTCGGGCGGCATGCAGCAGCGCACGGCGATTGCGCGCGCGCTTGCCAACGGGCCCGACATCCTTCTGCTCGACGAGCCGTTCGGCGCGCTCGACAATCAGACCCGCTCTCTGATGCAGGAATTGTTGCTCGGTATTTGGGAGCGCGAACGCAAAACGGTCTTGTTCGTCACGCACGATATCGAGGAGGCGATATTTCTGGCCTCGCGCGTCGTCGTCATGTCGGCGCGGCCCGGCCGGATCAAGGCCGATGTCGCGGTCGATATCCCGCATCCGCGGCACTACACCATCAAGACCGGGCCGGAATTCTCGGCTCTCAAAGCGCGGCTGACGGAGGAAATCCGGGTCGAAGCGGTGCTCGCCGCCGAAGCACATTAGGCGCCGACCGAAAAAAAGCCCGCCCCGGATTATCTCCGGAGCGGGCGTTCGCGGATTATTATGGCGCCTTACTGCACCGTGGTCTGCCGCAGATCGAGCCACATCATCGGGCTCGACTTGAAGCCCTTAACGTTCGCGCGATAAGCATTGGTGTGGTTCAGCACGTAAGGAATGACACCGGCAGGCTGGTCGATAGCGATCTGCTGGAATTCCTTGTAGAGCTTGCTGCGTTCCGCGTCCGTTTTTGCGGATCGGGCAGCGTCGAGAACCTTGTCGATGTCAGGGTTCTTGTAATTCCATAACGTGCTATTCCACGAACCCGTCGAGTGATACCAGGGATAGATCGAGGTATCGAGAGTCGGCCGACTGTAGAAGCCATCTGTATAGAACGCTTCCTTGCCCTCGATGTCCTTGACGAACTTGTCCCAGGGAACGCGCTGGATCTCGACCTTGACGCCGATGGCCTTGAGCATTTCGGCGGCGCCGACGCCGATACGTTCGCGGGTCGGACGACCCGACGGAACGTAAAGGACGGTTTCAAATCCATTGGGAAAGCCGGCATCCGTCAGGAGTTTCTTGGCCTGGGGGATGTCGACCTTGCTCTGGATCTGGTCGTTGAAGTAGGGGCTCGACGGCGGGATCATCGTATGTGTCGGCGTCCCGTTGCCGAACAAGGACAGCTCGACTAGAGCCTTCTTGTCGATTGCGAGCGAAATGGCCTTGCGAACCCGCACGTCGTCGAACGGCTTGCGTGCGGCATTCATCACCAATCCGTCCCAAGACGACGTCGCGACGGAATCAACCACGACTTTCTTGTTGGATTTCAGCTGGTCGATGATTTCGGGGGGCAGATCCCATGCGAGATCGACGGCCCCGGTATCGATAGCTGCGACGCGCGCGGCGGTTTCCGGCATGATCCGGAACACAATGCCGGCAAGCTTCGGCGTCCCCGAAACGTAATAGTTCGGATTCTTCTTCAATTCGATCCGGTCGCCGGGCTTGAATTCGACGAGTTGGAACGGTCCTGTGCCGACAGGTTTACTCGAGATCGTATCGAGCTTGTCCTTCGGAACGATGCGAGTCTGGCGATCACCGAGGATTTCGGCAAATCCGGCATAGGGAATCTTCAGATTGAAGACGACCGTGTATTTATCGGGCGTGTCGATGGACGAGACGATGTCGAAATTGACCCGAGCCGTAGAACCGGTTGTACGATCCATGACTCGTGCGAATGTCGTCTTGGCGTCTTCGGAATCGAACTCACGGCCATCGTGGAATTTCACGCCCTTGCGGAGCTTGAATGTCCACGTCTTTTGATCGTCGCTCGCCGTCCAGCTTTCCGCCAGATCCGGCTTTGCCTTGCCGGCGGCATCGAGTTCGGTCAACCCCGAATAGACGAGGAAGTTGATGATGTATTCTTCGCCGATCTTGGTTTTAGCGGGATCGAGCGTATTCGGATTCGAAGGCAGCGCGACTCTGAGCGTGCCTTGGGCATTGACGGGTGTCGTCAACGACAAGGCAAGGACAGTTGCTGCAGACGCAAGTGCAATAAAAACTTTGCGCATGTTCTACTCCTTTGTCGACTAGTCACAATTTTACGATCAGTGTGCAATTTCTTTTCTCTCGACTCAACCTCCTATCTGTCCGATATTTGCTCTCGCTGACGGCGAGACGTGTCGTACACGCACTTTGCAATCGCTGCGTGTCGATGAAGAAGCAAGAAGGCGAGCCTCGTGCTGCGAGGTTTTTCGCTCACATCTACGTCCGTCAATTTCAGTGTTTTCAGGAGAATGCCCGTGAACAACCGACGCATCGTCCGCGCACCGCGCGGCACGCATCTCAATGCCAAAAGCTGGCAAACCGAGGGCCCGTTGCGCATGCTGATGAACAATCTCGATCCGGACGTGGCGGAGCGACCGGAGGATCTCGTTGTCTATGGCGGGCGTGGGAAGGCCGCGCGCGACTGGGACTCGTTCGACCGCATCGTCTCCTCGCTCAAGGAGCTTGAGGACGACGAAACCTTGCTGGTGCAATCCGGAAAGCCGGTAGGCATTCTGCGCACGCACGAGGATGCGCCGCGCGTTCTGATCGCCAACAGCAATCTGGTCGGACGCTGGGCGACGCTTGAGAAATTCAACGAGCTCGAGCGCAAGGGCCTGATGATGTACGGCCAGATGACCGCCGGTTCGTGGATCTATATCGGCTCGCAAGGCATCATCGGCGGAACCTTCGAGACGTTTCTCGAAGCGGGACGTCAGCATTACAACGGGGATTTGAGCGGTCGCTGGATCCTGACTGCCGGTCTCGGCGGCATGGGCGGCGCGCAGCCTTTGGCCGGCGTCATGGCGGGCTGTTCCGTGCTGGTGGTCGAATGCCGGTCCGACCGGATCGAGCGCCGCATGGCCAGCGGCTATGTTGATCGTACCGCCGCCAATCTCGATGAGGCGCTCGCCATCATCCAGCAATCGTGCCGCGACAAGAAACCGATATCCGTCGCGCTCCTTGGCAATGCCGTCGACGTTTACGAAGAGATCCTGCGGCGCGGCATCCTGCCGGATATCGTGACCGACCAGACCGCCGCGCATGATCCGATCAACGGCTTTCTCCCCGCTGGCTGGACGCTCGACGAATGGGCGCGCCGGTCTGAACTCGAGCCCGACGCCGTCGAGACGGCGGCCAAGGCATCGATGGCGCGGCATGTCCGCTCGATGCTCGCCTTCAGGGCCAAGGGTGTGCCGGTTTTCGATTACGGCAACAACATCCGGCAGATGGCAAAGGATAGCGGTGTCGAGGAGGCGTTCTCGTATCCCGGCTTCATCGCGCAATATATCCGGCCGCAATTCTGCCGGGGCCGCGCGCAATTCCGCTGGATCGCTTTGTCCGGCGACCCGGAGGACATGAAGCGCAGCGTGGTTCGCATGAAGGAAGTCATTCCCGATCCCGCCTTGCATCGCTGGTTCGACATGACCAGTGAGAGGGTGAGATTTCAGGGCCTGCCGGCGCGCAATTGCTGGCTTGGTCTTGAGGATCGGGTGACGGCCGGATTTGCTCTCAACGAGATGGTTGCCAAGGGGGAAGTGTCGGCACCGATCATCGTCGGACGCGACCACATCAGTTCTGGGTCGGTTGCGAGCCCCAATCGCGAAAGCGAAGGCATGCTCGATGGATCGGATGCCGTGGCGGATTGGCCGATGCTTAACGCAATGCTCAGCTGTTCCAGCGGTGCGACCTGGGTGAGCCTGCATCATGGTGGTGGTGTCGGTATCGGTTACAGTCAGCATGCCGGCCTCGCATTGGTGTGCGACGGGACGGAAGGCGCGACGCGGCGACTCGGCCGCGTGCTGCGCAACGATTCATCGATTGCAGTGTTCCGCCATGCAGATGCGGGATATCCGGACGCGATCGAGACCGTGCAGCGCGAGGGCCTGAAAGTTCCGTCGCGATTGCAGGGAGTCCAATCATGAGCAGCGCCATCGAGCGCGCAGCCGGTTGGGCCGCGCAACTCACTCTCGATGATATTCCGGCACAGGTGCGCAAGGTCGCGCGCGATTGCTTCGTCGATACGCTCGGTGTTGCGCTCGCAGGTTCGTCGCGTCCGGTCGTCGGCAAGATGCGGACCCTTGCGGAGGCGCAATATCGCGATGGGGAAGCCACGATCTTGGGCGGCAAGCACCGCATGAGCGCGCCCGCGGCGGCGCTGGTGAATGGCACTGCCGCACACGCACTCGATTTCGACGACAATTGCTATTCCGGGTTCGTCCACGGCTCCGCGGTGATCGTGCCGGCGGCGCTTGCGATTGCGGAAGCAGAGAACGTCTCGGGCGCCGAACTTTTGACCGCCTTCGTCGCCGGTTGCGAAGCCGAGTTCGCAGCGGGCGACGCCGCCACCCCACATCTCTACGAAAAAGGCTGGTGGAACACCGGCGTATTGGGTCCGATCGGCGCTGCGGTTGCGGCCGCGCGGATCATGAAGCTCGATGCCGAAAAGACCGGCTTTGCGATCGGCCTCGCGGTGGCCGGGACCGGCGGCGCCAAGGCATGTTTCGGCACCGACGGCAAGCCAGCCCTTTGCGGGCGCACCGCGGAACAGGGCGTCACCGCAGCGCTGATGGCGCGTGCAGGATGCTCCGGGCCGCTGAACGCGTTCGAGGACAGCCGCGGATTCGCGCACCTGTTCAACGACGATATTTTTCTGGGCGAGTGCTTTGCGGAGTTCGGCGGCACCTGGCGCCTGCTCAAACCGGGCGTCGACATCAAGCGCGTGCCAGTTTGCCTCTCGGCGCATGCCGCGCTCGACGCCGTGATGGACATCATGGCGGAGCAACGGATCGCGGCCTCCGATATCACGCGCGTTGTGTGCGATGTCGGTCCGGTCGTGACCGCCAATCTGGTCTACGATCAACCGAAGACCCCGCAAGAAGCTCAATTCAGCCTGCCGTTCGCGATCGGATGCATGCTGGTGCACGGCGATATCGCCCTCGCACAACTCGATCCGGCTGTTCTGAATGACCCGGCTCTGCGCGACGCGATGAGTCGTGTTACCACCGTGACGACGGATCTGTGGAAGCAAGGCAGCGAGAACGCGCGATTTTATCCGGAAGGCGCGCATGTCACCGTCACAACGCGCGATGGCCGGTCGTTCCAGCATTTCAACGGCTTCGCGCGCGGAACGACGGCGCGGCCGCTGATGGACAACGAAATCCTCGGGAAATTCATGGACTGCGCGTCGGGTGCAATCGGAAAAATCGAAGCCGAGCGCCTGATCGGACAACTTCGCGTGCTGGAGACGCTGCCGTCGGTACGATCGTTGTTCTGCGGATCGTGACATCGGTTACCTGCTGAACACAAAGCCGACGGCTTCAACCATGATCTGCAGCGCAAGCAGCGCCGTGATCTGGCTGACGTCGAGTGAAGGATTGACCTCGACCATGTCGAACCCAACCAGGCGATTTCCGGTGACGACGAGTTCAAGCAAGCGGCGGGCTTGCTCATAAGTCAGCCCGCCGACCTCCGGCGTACCGGTGCCTGGCGCAATGCCGGGGTCGAGTGCGTCGATGTCGAATGTCACATAGACATTGCGGTTTCGCGGCAGCAGATCGGAAATCCCGTCCGGGCCTTTGGCATGGATGTCCCATGCCGGGACCAGAACATTGCCGTGCTGCGCATGAACTTCGAGATCCTCGCGGCGCGTGCGCAGGCTGCGGATCCCGAGTGAGACGACCTGTTCGATGAACGGCAATTCACGCACGCGGCGCAGCACATTACCGTGGCCATACCGTACGCCGCCCGCATCGTCGCGATAATCCAGATGCGCATCGAATTGCACGACGGTGATCGGCTCGTGTCCCGCATAGGCGCGCATGATTGGGAAAGTTACGGAATGGTCGCCGCCAACGATGAGCGGAAATACGCGTTTGGAAAGGATCGCGGCGACGGATTGCGTAATGAGATCGAAATTGCGCTCCCACAGGAGCGGTAGCATGTCCACGTCGCCGGTATCGGCAAAGCTGCAGGTCGCGCGCGTCCGCCCGCTACGCTGATCGAAATAACCGAGACAATCAGCAGCGGACAGCGCGGACAGGCGCACCGAAATGTCACGGATCGCGCGCGGACCAAAGCGCGTGCCGGGACGAAAGCCGGTCGCCTGATCGAACGGAATGCCAAGAAAAGCGACATCAGCCGACCAATCGTCGTCAAGGTCGACAAGCGGCGCCTTGAGAAAGGAAGCGACGCCGAAGGGCGACAATCCGAGCGATTTTGTGTCGCTGGCCATCTGCTATCCTTTTGCCGCGTGCTTGCCGGAATCGATGTCGCGCAGCGCATCCGCGAGCCGATCCATGTGCTTCTTGAGGCTGACGTCGATGCGCAAGTAACGCTTGCCTAGGCCGCGGAACGATACCGAGCAATCCTTGACGATGACGCCACGCTCCAGCAGCGCGTTGAACGCCTGCGTTGAGTCAAGCGAGTCGTCGGTGATCTCGAGCATGAAGAAATTGCTGCGCGAACCGGGGATCATGCGGAAGCGGTTCAGACCTTTCAATCGGCCGGTCACGTAGTTCCGCATCTCGACAATCGTTTTCACCGTATACTCAACATGCGCATCATCCGCCATCGCGGCGCCGCCGCCGGCGATCTGCATCTGCCCGAGATTCCATGTCGGTTTCATCGCAAGCAGTGGTGCAATTAACGCCTTGTTTTGTGCGATGCCGAAGCCGAGCCGCAGACCCGCCAAGCCGTAAGCCTTGGAGAATGTCCGCAGTACAATGAGATTGCTGTATTCACGCGTCAGCGCGATGGAGCCGGGCGTTTCGGAGAAATGAATATAGGCTTCGTCCAGAACGACCAGCGTATTGTCTGCCGCGGCGTCGCAGATGCGCCGGATGTCGGCTTCCTCCATGAGTTTTCCGCTCGGGCTGTGAGGATTGGTGATGAACGCGATCTTCGGCTGATCCTTCCTCAACGTGTCGATGTAGCGGTCGACCACGAGGTCGAAATCCGGGCCCATCGGCACATAAATCGGAACACGGCCCTCGTTTTCGGCGAAGATGTGATAGATCGGAAAGCACGGCTCATACATCAGAATGCTGTCGCCGGCCTTGGCGAAGGCGCGGATGATGAGCGAAATCACTTCGGTTTCACCCGCGCCGCAGACGATGCGATCGGCTTCGAAGCCGAATTTCGCCGCGATCGCTTCACGAAATACGCGGGCCGTCCATTCCGGATAGATATCGATGCGCGCGCTGGCTTCCCGTACGACGGCGAGCGCCTTTGGTGAAGGGCCGAAAGGGTTTTCCGCCGATCCGAGCTTGGCGACGTCGTCCAGCGCAACGCCATATGTCTTGGCGACATATTCGCGCGACAGGCCCGGCGTGTAAGGTTCTTCGATCAGAAGAGACGCTGCACTGACCTGGATCATCCGAATTCCTCCACGTTTTTTTTAGGCAGGTTCATTTCGCGATCAGACCTTGTAATAACCCGCCGCGATCGTCGCCCCGATCAGGTTGACGAACAGGCGTGCCGCCGTAATGGAGCTGATGCGATTGAGGTCGAGGGCGGGTGTAATCTCGACAATGTCCATGCCGACGACCCGGCCTTTGTTGACGAGGCCGTGGATCAATTTACGCGCCTGATGGAAGGTCACGCCGCCGGGTGCGGGGCCGGCGACCGCGGGCATCACCGCCGGATCCATGCCGTCGGCGTCGATGGTGATGTAATACTGGCCGCCGGCCGGAATACGGTCGAGAATCGCGTCCATGCCGGCGTCATGCAGCTCGTAGGCCGTGATGATGTTCGAACCATAGGCTTTCGCGGCCGCAACTTCCTCCGGCCGGGCGCTGCCCTGGGCGCGAATGCCGATCTGGAAGATGTCCTTGATATGCTCCATTTCCGATGCGCGGCGGATCGGGCTGGAAAGACCGTCCCGCACGCCGTTGAAGTCGTCGCGCCAGTCGAGATGCGCGTCGATCTGAACGAGCGTGATTGGACCGCGGCCTTCATAGGCGCGCAGCACCGGGATCGGAATCGCATGATCGCCACCCAGGATCATCGGCAACGCGCCAGCCTTGAGAATTTTGCGAACCGCCTGCTCAGCGCGCCTGACGTGATCCTGAAAGTCGTGCATGTTGCCCGGCACGTCGCCGCAATCGACGGCCTTGATTGGTTTGCCGAGATAGAGCGGGCCGCCAATGTCGAAGTCGTAGCGCTCAAGCGAGCGCACGGCGCGATCTGTGGCTTGACGGATCGCGGTCGGTGCGCGGCTTTGTTCGTTGTTTACGTCCTCCATGGAATAGGGCGAGCCATGAGGGATGCCGAGGAACGCGATATGCGCATCGAGCGTGTCCAGATCGGTGTGAACCGGCGAATAGAGAAAGCTCTTGTGGTTGGTCTTGGGGGGAACGGTCAGCGGGAGTGCCATGGCGTCAGTCCTTATTGCATGTCGGGTTCGGGTGTGTTGAGGGCATTCGTTTTCATCGCGTTCGATAAACATAAATGCCGCTTGCGATAATCAGCGCGCTGCCAATGATCGTGGCGAGGTTTGGAAGGTCGCCGAAGATGAACCAGCCGTAGAGCGTCGCCCAGATCAGGTGGATGTAGAAAAAAGGCGCGAGCATCGACGCCGGTGCGTATGCGAATGCGCGCACGATGAGCAGGTGTCCGATCGTTCCGAGTACGCCGATGACGAGCATCATGGCCCAGCCGAGCGCATCGGGTTGTGT
>CAMDXM010000072.1 GCA_945878025.1 Pseudorhodoplanes sinuspersici
TCATCACGCCGCATACCGCCGGCGAAACGCGGCGCTACGAGGACAATGTCATCGATATCCTGATGGATAATCTCGACCGTCTCTGGCGAAACGAAGGCAAATTGCGGAACCAGATCGTCTAGGATCTTCTGGCAATCTCACCACTATCAATGCGAAGTTTGATAGAACCACAAAAAAGCTCAGAGGAGAGGATGCCCCCGATGACGACGAAAGCTGAGCCCGGCCAGCCCGGCCCTTCCGCGCGAATTCGCACCGCGGCCCAGCGCCTGGTCAATGCCCGCCGGGCGAAAGTCAGGCTCAAGGAGATGATGGCCGACTGCAAACCGATGTCCATGCGCGAGGCGTGGGACATACAGGACGCCGCGACCGAAATGCTTGGCGAACGTATCCGCGGCTGGAAAGTGTTCACGCCACCCGGCGAGGAGCTTGCGCGCGGTGCCATCATCAACTCGCTGTTCTTCGAGGGCGATTCCGACGTCGACGCGTCGCTCGTTCCGTTTTTGGGGATGGAGGCCGAGATCGCCTTCAAGCTGAACGCGGACCTGCCCAAGCGCGCGACGCCTTATACACGTGAGGATGTCGCGCCGGCTATGTCCGCCTGCGCGGCCATTGAAATCATCCAGTCGCGCTATGTCGATTTCAACACCGTCACCCTCTACGAGCGAGTCGCCGATCATTTCCTCAGCGGCGCGTTTGTGCATGGGCCGGTGAAGAACGATTGGGCATCGCTGGACTTGTCGAAGGCCCATGTCACCCTCGCGGTCGACGGGATCGTCGTGATCGACGCCATCGGCGGCCATCCGAAAGGCGACCCGGTTCTTCCGGTCGTCGACTTGGCAAACCATTTCAGAAACGGACGCGGATTGAAGGCCGGCGAGGTCGTGACCACCGGTTCGTTCACTGGACTCGTCTGCATCAAGCCCGGCCAGACGGTGAAAGTCACAGTCGACGGCCTTGGAAGCGTGCAGGCGCTCCTCAGGATGTAGCCCGCTCGACATTCGCAATGCGCGCCGGCACGCCGAACTCCTTGCGGCACACTTCAGCAAGTGTCGCGACACCCTGACGAATTTCTTCCTTCGACGGACTGGCGAAACAAAGCCGCAACCGGCTTCGGCTGTGCGACGGGTTGGTGGACCATTCCGGTCCCGGATTGATGGCCACGCCCGCCGCGATCGCGGATTGATAGAGCTTCAATGTGTCCACCGAATCCGGCAGCTTCACCCACAGGAAGATCCCGCCTTTTGGATCGTCGAATTCCGCCGCGGTGCCGAATTGCTCGTTGAGCGCTTCCATCAGGGTTTCCAGCTTGCCGTGCAGCCCTCGCCGCAATTTCGGAACATGCGTCGTAAAGTGCGGCGCGCAATATTCGGCCAAGACCATTTGCTCGAGCGCGCCCGAGCCGGCGTCGATTTTCATCGCCAGCATCCGCGACAGCACGTCCCAGCCCGCCACGATGTAACCGACCCGCAAGGCGGGCGCGATCGATTTGGAAAACGAACCGATATGGATGACGCCACCGGTCTTCGACATGGCGTAAAGCGCCGGCGGCCGCTTGCCATCCCAGATCAGATCCGCGTAGCAATCGTCTTCGAAGACCGGAACGCCATACTCCTCCGACAGTTTCAGGAGCTCCCTTCGGCGTCCTTCCCCCATGATCGTTCCGGTCGGATTCTGCACCGTCGGAATTGTGTAGATGTATTTCGGGCGGATGTTGCGCCGCTTCAGGTCGGCGAGCGCGGAGGCCAACGCGTCCATACGCATCCCCTCGCCGTCCAGCGGAATGCCGACCGCGTTGACGCCGAGTCGGGCAAGCCGCGTCAGCGCGCCCTGATACGTCTCCTGCTCGATAATCACCGTGTCGCCACGGGCAAGCAGAACGCCATTGACGAGATCGAGCGCCTGCAGAGAACCGGAGACGATCAGGATATCGTCGAAGGTGCAGGATATGCCGGCGTCGCTCTTGAGCTTCGCCGCAAGAAACTCCCGCAGCGGCCTGTAGCCTTGCGGCCCGCTCGCGAGACCGTAGGTCGCCAGCGTTCTTCCTTCGCGCTGAAGAACGGCATTCGAAGCCGCCGTGAGCCCCTCGACCGGAACCTGATCCGGGTCGTTGTTACCGCCGGTGAAATTGAATTTCTGCGCTCCCGCCCATTTGGCGCTTGGCCCCGGCAATCCGGCCGGAAATAGAGGAGCAAAATCGAACGTCATTCAACTCTCCGTTGGAATGCGAATCTCGCCGCATTCAAATCGCCGCGGCGGATCTTGCGAGAGACGACACGCCGAGAGTTTCAACCGCTCTCATGATGCCGCGCAACTCGGCAAGTCCTTTCAGCCGACCAATACAGGAATAGCCCGGGTTTGTCTTTTTTCCGATATCGTCGACGATCACATGGCCATGATCGGGACGCATCGTGATCTGGGCGTCGGCCCGCCCCTCGCGGCGTCTGCGATCCTCTTCGGCCATCAGCGCGATGATGATCCGGACCATATCTGCCTCGCCTTCGAGATGTTCGGCTTCGTAGAAAGAGCCATCCGGCTCGCGGGTCACGTTCCGCAGGTGAACGAAATGAATGCGGGGCGCAAGCTCGCGCGCCATGGCCAGCAAATTGTTATCTGCTCGCGCGCCATACGATCCGGTGCAATACGTAAAGCCGTTAGCCGGGCTGTTGACCGCCGCGAGCAATGCGCGGCAATCCGCGATTGTCGACACGACTCGCGGCAGGCCGAACAGGGAGAATGGCGGATCGTCCGGATGAACGCCGAGGCGAACGCCCACCGCCTCCGCGACAGGCGCGACTTCCTTCAGGAACGCGATCAGATTTTCCCGCATCGCATGATCGTCGATTGAGCTGAATTCATCGATCTCCGCGCGGATGGATTCACGGGTATGGATGCCCTCGCCTCCCGGCAATCCCGCGATGATATTTTTCTCGAGATTTGAAATCGCCGTTTCGTTCATCGATGCAAGACGGCGATGAGCCTCGCGCAGGAGCTTTTCGGGATAATTCGATTCCGCGCCGCGCCGTTTCAATACAAGAACGTCATACGCGACGAAATCGGCCATATCGAAACGCAAGGCGTAACCCGTGGTCGGCAGGCGATAAGAAAGCTCCGTCCGCGTCCAGTCCACAACCGGCATGAAATTGTAACATACCGTGGGAATTCCGGCTTTGCCGAGACTGACCAGGCTGTCTTTCCAGGCGTCGATATATTTACGATAGGGTCCGGTTCGCGTCTTGATCGAACTATGCGTCGGGATCGACTCGCAGACACTCCACGAAAGATTCGCCGCTTCGACGAGTGCCTTGTGTTTGAGGACATCGTCACGGGTCCACGCGCGACCGTCGTAAATGTGATGCAGCGCCGTCACAATATCGGTGGCTCCGGCCTGCCTCACATGATCGAGCGTGACCGGATCGTCCGGACCGTACCATCGCCATCCCTGTTTCATTTTATGTGCCTATTGTTATAACAAATAACGCTTTTTTTAACGCTATTTTCCCGTTCACGCAAAGACATTATGCGCGCCGGCAGGCACGCGCTTGTTCCTGAAACATCAGCCACCGCGCGGTTCCGGCGCCAGTTGCAATTTTGCGTTTATTCGTTATAACAAAGAACCAAGCAACCCGCCGCAAGCAGGGGCGATTGACGCAATGGGACGCAATGATTTTTCCGCCCTCGATCTGGATTCACCTGCCGACCTGAAACGCGGCCCGAGCCTCGCAACCCAGGCCTATAAACGCCTCAAGATGCAGTTCCTGCTGGGTGAAATGGAGCCCGGCCGCCGCTTCACTTACAGGGAAATCGCGCAGCATCTTGGCATCAGCGTCACGCCGGCTCGCGAAGCAATCTTCAAACTGGTCGCAGAGCACATTTTCGAGCCCGGTGCGACGGGTACGATTGTCGTGCCGCAACTTCGCGCAGACGCCTGTCGCGAGCTTTGGCGCATCCGCATCCTGCTCGAAGGACCGTGTGCGGAATTGGCGGCGCAGAATATCGATCCGCGCACGATCGAAGCGCTCGAGAGCGCCCATCAATCGATGATCGAAGCCAAGCATAAAAAGAAACTGCGGGCCGCCTTGAAGTACAATTTCATGTTTCACTTCATGCTCTATCAGAAGGCGAACGCGCCGATCCTGCTGTCTCTCATCCAGGATATCTGGGCCCGGAGCACGAGCTATGTCGAGTTTTTCCACACGCGGCATGTCAAGGAGCGCGGCGAGACGTCCGCGCCCGGCCCTCACGTCCACGCCACCATCATCAATGCATTGAAGGCGGGCGACGCCAGCCGGGTCAAAACCGGCATCGAGCGCGATCTCGTGGAAATTCGCGACGGCATATTGCTGCTCTTGGACTCCGATCAAAACCGCGCCAACCGGAAGCCAGCGAACGCCGCTTCGCTGGCGGTTTCGCTGGATCAAGCCAAAGGCGGAACTGCGCGCCGCAAGGCGAGAGCCTGACCACGGCGCCCATTCAGACCATGAATTGTCCGCCGTTCACGTCGATCGACTGGCCGGTCACGTAACCGCTCAACGCATCCGTCGCGAGGAACAGGAAAGCTCCAACGCAATCCTCCGCCTGTCCGACGCGGCGAAGCGGTATCATGCTTTCAAGCTGCTTCATTTGCTCCGGCGATGTGATGCCGTCGTGAAACGGCGTCGATATCAATCCCGGAACGACCTGATTCACCCGGACGCCGTCCGCCGCCAGTTCGCGCGCCAGATTCCGGGTATAGGTCAGAACGAATCCTTTCGACGATGCATAGAGCCCGGCGCCGCCAACCCCGCCAAACCGCGCGGCGACCGACGACACGTTGATGATATTGCCGGACTTTTGCTCCTTGAAAACAGGGATCGCTGCTTTGCTCATCATCACGACAGACCGGCAATTGACGTCGATCACTTCGTCAAAGACCTCGTCGGTCACGTCCGCCGGCGCAACCCGCTTGACCATGGCGCCGGCGTTGTTGACCAGAACATCCAGCCGGCCGAATGCCTGAACGGTCTTCTTGACGGCCTCGCGTGTTTGATCCGCGGAGCGCATGTCGCCGCTGACAAGCGTGGTCTGCCCTCCGATGTCATGGATGGCCTTTGCGATCTCCTCGGCGCCTTGCCGATTGGTTCGATAGTGGATCGCAACCTTGGCGCCGCTACGCGCGAAACCCTTCGCGACAGCAGCGCCGATTCCGGAGCCTGCGCCGGTGATGAGGACGACCTTGTCCTTCAATCCCGCCACGGCGGCATCGCCGCCATTTTGCTTCGGACCTGTCATGATAAAACGAATCCCTCGAGTTTCGATCAGTTCAACACAGCGACGGCTTCGATTTCGACCAGCCATTCCGCGTTCGCCAGCCCGGTCACAACGACCGCGGTCGCCGCGGGATATGGCTCCTTGAAATGCTCACGCCGAACCTCCATGACCGCGGTGAGATCGTCCCGCGCAGTCAGGAAAATGGTGAGCCGGCACACGTCGACGAGCGTTCCTCCTTCGCTTTCCACAATCTTGCGGATGTTTCGGACGATCTGCTCCGTCTGTCCGCGTACATCGCCGACGGCGACATTGTTGCCGCGTTCGTCCTGAGGCACCTGTCCGGAGATATGGAGCATCGTGCGGCCCTCCGTTCTTGTCGCAAGCGAAAACGGCGCCGTTGGAGACTTGAAAACGCCGTCAGGGCGGACTTCCTTATGGGGCATCTGCTGATCCGTTTTCTATCTTGAGAATTGCGGCGAAGACTGTCAGTCGAGCCCGGCGATGCGCGCGGGATTGCGGTGAAACATCACCTTGATTTCAGCATCGGTGATGCCGCAGCGCCGGAGGATCGCGACATAGGTCCGCATGCCATCGACCGGCAGCGGCGAATAGATCTGACCGAGATCCGAACTGATGAAACAGGATTCGATCCCCACTTCCTTCATCGCTTTGACGATATTGCGCGGATCGGCCGGCGGCTCGCCGTGCACGAAATACATGATCGGAGCCATCAGGCAATATTCGAACTCGATCAGGCAGCCAAGCGATGCGAAGTGCTTCAGATCGTCCATCTTCAATCGCGTCATCGCCCAGAGCGCATGACTGACGATGATGCGATCCAGTCCCTGATCCTTTGCCGCTTTCACGACGAGATGCGACTCGGCCGCGGACAGATGACTGGTCGCCAGGAACGCTCCCTTTTGTTTGACGAGGTCGATGACCTCCTTCACCTCGGGGATGAGTTTCCCGTCCTTCACGACGGTGATCGCCAATTCATCCGGCAATGGCGGATTGACGCCGGCATAGAATGCCTTGCGGTACTGGACGTGGTTGAGCGTATCGCCGGTCGGAAAATGAACGACCTTCGCTCCGTCGCCGTGATTGAGCGCAATCCAGACCCCGCGCGGATTGATCCCGCCGGTCGCCAAGTTCATCACATGGGCGCCGTAGATCGGAATTCCGGGACCCAGCCGGGTCACGACATAGGTGGCTCCTGTCGTGGAGACACCTATGTCCTTGACCACCATGGCACGCATTCCTGCCTGGTGTGCCTGCTGCGCCAGCCCGATAATATCCTGAGCATGTATTTCGGGAAACGTGTGCGGATTGGTGTGGATGTGGACGTCGATCCCACCCACCATCAATTCGTTCACCTGATCCCAGGCAGACCCGGCACTCATCGTGTCGCTCCTCTTCCAGCCTTCAGCGCGAAAGCAATTGCTTGCTGTCGGCGACCGCGTCGCCGACCGCTTTGTCGACAGCGATATTTCCGAGAACGACCTTTTGCATCATCTTGGCGAGCACATGCGCCTGCAGGATTTTGAAGGACTGCGTGTTCACGCTACCCGCCTCGGTCAATTGAGGTTGCGCCGCCGGCAAGGCGTCGCTCACGATGAACTGAGCGGTCATCTTGCCAAGGCCGGACTGGATGATCTCATTGCCGTTATAGGCCGCCGACGCAGCCGTGGATTTTCGCGGCGGCCAGTAATGCACCGGCACCGCGTTCAGCCAGCGCACTTCGCGCTCGCCCGTTTCCAGGAATTTCACGAATTCCTTGGCGACAGCGAGGTTCTTCGCGCCCTTCGGGAATCCCCACGCCTTCGTATAGAGCGTCGACGCATAGCGCGCCTTCGCGCTCGGGCCTTTCGGGGTCAGAACGACGCCGACGGAATCCGCGAGCTTCGGATTGGTCCGGATGATCTGCAAGACGATGCGCGCCGGATAATTCGTGTGCGCAACCTTCCCGGTCGCGAACGCGTTCATGACTTCGAGATTTCCATATTGCGCCACTCCGGGCGGCGCGTATTTGAAGAGTTCGGCCATGTATTTATAGGCCTCGACCGCCTCCGGCGAATCGATTGCGAGCTTGCCGTCCTTGTCGAGAACGGATGCGCCGTTCGACCACATGAAGTTCTGGATCGTGTCGTTGGTGTGGTTGCTGTTGTTCAGCGCCAGCGCGATTCCGTACATCTGCCCGACGTCCGGCAGATTTCCATGCAGCTTCTTCACATTCGCAAGAAGCTCCGCCCAGGTTTTCGGCGGCTTCAGACCGTTCTTCTCGTACAGATCCTTGCGATACCAGAGCACATTGAATCCGTTGGAGAACGGCACGCCCCAGGCCTTGCCGTTGAACGTGACGGCCTTGAGCGGGATCGGGAAATAGTCGCTCCTGCCGATGGAATCGACCACGTCGTCGGCCGGCTCCAGCATGCCTTGTGCCGAGAGTACAGACGTACCGAAGTCGTCCAGATGGACGATATCGGGCGGCGATCCCGCGGCCGTCGCCGCGATGATCTTCTGGCCGATTTCCGTGAAGCTCACCGTTTGATATTCGATATCGACGGTCGGGTGAGTCTTCTTGAATTCGGCGGCGGCCCATTTGATCGCCGCGACCGAATTTGGATCGCCCTCGGCGCTCAGAATTTGCAGCGTCTGAGCGGAGGCCGCTCCCGACAAGAACGTTGCGGCCAATGCCAGCTTCGCGACGTTTTTGAAAAGTCCCAACATGTCACTCTCTCCCCACAGTTTTTCAGTTTTCGTTCTTACTTCACGGCGCCCATGGCCAAGCCCTGCACAAGATAGCGCTGCACGAACATGAAACAGATCAGCACCGGCACGGTGATCAGGACCGCGCCGGCCATCATCAGACCCGGCTCGATGGTGGTGCTATCGATGAACAGCGATATGCCGACCGAAATCGTCTTGCGAGATTCGGATTTGAGCAGGATCAGCGCATAGATGTAGTCATTCCAGGACAGCATGAACGTGAAGATGCCGGCCGCCACCAGTCCCGGACGCGCTATGGGAAGAACGACGATGCAAAGGAGCCGCAGCCGGCTGCAGCCGTCGACCATGGCAGCTTCTTCGATCTCCACCGGAACGGCAAGGAAGAAGTCGCGCATCATCCACATGACGAATGGCAGAGCAAAAGTCGTATGAGCGAAGATCAGGCCCGCGTAGCTGTCGGCGAGACCGACTTTCGAAAAGATGACAAAGAGCGGGATGCCGAGCAGGATCGGCGGGAACATGTATGTGAGCAGAACGGCCGACGTGAATTCCGGCCGTGACAGCATCTTGAACCGCGCCATCGCGTAGGCGGCGGGACAGCCGACGCCGAGCGCCAGAATGACGGTGACCGTTGCGACGACGAAACTGTTGACGATATAGGAGACAAAATTCGTCTCGACGAACAGCCGATGATAGTTCGACAAGACCGGCTCGATCGGGATGAGCGTGGGCGGCGTTATGAATTGCTCGGTGTCGCCTTTCAGTGAAATGCTGATGATCCAGAATAGCGGAAACAGCATCGCCGCCGACACGCCAAGCATCAGCGCGGTCATTTCGAGGCGGAGCGGTTTCTTCATTGCCATGTCTTGATCGTGAGAAACATCCGCTGATAGATCAAAAACACGATCAGCAGGACGAATGACATCAGGACGCCGATCGCGGCGCCCCGCCCGATTTCGTAGAGATTGAAGGCTTCGATATAGGCGAGCACAGGCAATGTCTGTGTCGATCCGAATGGACCGCCCTGTGTCGCGAGCCAGACCGTGTCGAACTTATTGAACATCCAGAGCGTACGGACGATCACCACGACCGCGATCGTTCCTCGCAACTGAGGAAGCGTCACATACCAGAATTTGGCGATCGGTCCCGCGCCGTCGATTGTCGCAGCCTCGTAAAGATCCGAGGGAATGCTCTGCAGCCGCGCCAGGATGCAAAGCATCACGAATGGATAGAACATCCAGGTGTTGATGGAGATCAACGACGCCATCGCCAGATGCGGATGGCCGAGCCATGGCAGCGCTTCGTTGATCAACCCGAGCGCTTGAAGCCAATAATTCACGATGCCGTAGAGATCGTTGAGCATCCAGCGGATCGCAATGATCCCGACGACCGACGGCACGAGATAAGGAAACAGCAATAATCCGCGGAATGCATTGCGGCCGAAGAACTGCTGATTGAGCATGAGCGCAAGCGCGACGCCGAGCACAAGCTGAAGGAAGATGGATCCGCCCGAAAAAACGATTCCGTTCGCCAGCGACGTCCAGAACTCCTCGCTGCCCAGGATGGACGCGAAATTATCCAGCCCGACATATGTTCCTTCGCGCGAGAATAGCTGCCGGCGCTGAAAGCTGAGAACGAGCGTGTAAATGAACGGATAGAAAATCAGCCCGAGGATGAAAACGACGCTCGGCAGAAAACAGGCGAGCGCGAATAGCCGGTCGCGCGCCTCGATGGTGAGCGAGTTCAGCGAGAGCAGGCTTTTGGGAACCGGCGGCTGCCGTTCCTGCGTGAATCCACCTGACAATGACCGCATGAGCAATCGGACGCTCCATTCTGTTGTATGTAATAACAAATTACGTGTGTTGGCAAGCGTCGAAATCGCCGTCCCATCGAGGGCGCGGGAATGGATCGCGGCTTGATGGCGCTTGTCGAATGGTGAGCGATTAACGGCCGGGTTCGCTGCCAGAAGCGCGTTGAGCTCGTCAGCTCCAATCCATCACGGTTTTGTGGATTGGATCGCGGAATTGTTCGCCCAGCTCGGGCGCCCTCAGCGGCGCGAAAGCCAGGTTATCTCGCGCGATGCTTCCGAAATCGTCCCGAAACAATCCGTCTCCCGGCTCACAACGCGTCCCGCTGTCTTATCGATTGCAAACGGCGCCGTGAACCAGAGCCGCCTTGAGAGGCACGTCATGGATAGGGCAATACGGCGTCGTTACCCTGCGGGCGCTATGCGGCGCGTTTAGAAAACGCCTCGCGCATCGTCTCTCCGACCAGATGCGCGCTCGGCGCAATCATTACACCGGCATCCCGAAGCGCCGCGATTTTGCTCTCGACATCCTCCGGCGCATGCAGCGTCAATGCCCCGGCATGTCCCATGCGGCGCTCAGACGGCGCATATCGGCCGACGATGCATGCAACCACCGGCTTCCTGATGCCGGCCTCGCGGACATATCGCGCCGCGTCCTGCTCTTCGGTTCCTCCGATCTCGCCAATCAGCACGATGCCTTCGGTTTGCGGGTCGGCGAAGAACAGCTCCAGGCAATCGACGAAACCCAATCCGTGCACCGGATCGCCCCCGATACCCACCGTTGTCGATTGCCCGAGATCGACATCGGTGAGCTGGCTGGTGATTTCGCTTGTCAAAGACGCCGACCGCGAGACAACGCCGATGGTTCCGCGCTTCGCGCGATCCGTCGCCATGACGCCAACCTGGCAAACCTCCGGCGCCAGAATGCCTTGCGAGTTCGGACCAAGAAGGCGCGTCCGCGAGCCGGCCAGGGCCTCGCGGACGCGGATCATGTCGAGCACAGGAATGCGCTCGGTCACAACCACCACCAGCGGCATCTCAGCTTCGATCGCTTCGAGCATCGCACCTGCGGCGCGATCGGGAGGGACAAAAATCGCGCTCGCATTTGCCGCTGTGGTCCTCACCGCTTCGGCGACGCTATCGAAGACCGGCACGTCCAGATGAGACTTGCCGCCTTTTCCCGGCGTGACGCCGGCCACCACTTTCGTGCCGAATTGAATCATGCGGTTGGTGTGATAGGTGCCGGCCCATCCGGTCATGCCCTGACATAACAGCCGCGTGTTTTGATCGATCAGAATGGCCATCATGCCCTCCCTTGCGCGATCGCGACGGCGCGCGTTACCGCTTGCCACATGTCGGAGCATTCGGTTTTCGGCAGCTTGAAATTTGCGAGCCGCAGCAGGGCCAAATCTTCGTTATTGCCGGTGATCCGAAGCACCACGGGCAATATCCGGGGGCCGCGGTGGAACGCGATCCCCAGTGCTTCGGCGATCGTGTCGCAAGGCTGCATGCCGCCACCGAAGACATTCACCAGCAATACCTTGGCGCGCGGATTCTCCAGCACCAGGCCGATCCCCTGTGCGATATCGAGGCTTTTCGCGGTGGTGCGGATGTCCATGAAATTCGCGGGAGAGCCTCCCGCCGCGCCGATCATATCGAGCGTCGCCAATGCCAATCCGGCGCCGTTCACAACGGTGCCGATATCGCCATCCATTTGCACGAAATTGATCTGATGGCGCTGCGCCTGCAGCTCAACCCGATCGGTATGCTCGTCCTCACGCAATTCCTTCAGGTCCGGATGCCGGTATAGCGCGTTGTCGTCAATAACGAGCTTCGCATCGACGGCGACCAGATCTCCGGCCGCGGTCAGGACAAGAGGATTGATCTCGATCAGGCCGGCATCGAATTCGACGAAAGCGCGGTGCAGCTTCACGACCAGTTCGCGGAATTTTTTCGCCGAGCCTTCCGCAAGGCCGATCCGCCGGCTCAATTCGACAATATCGCCGGGATGGCGTTCGCCTTTCATGCCGAGCAGCAGCGATTCCAGTTCGAGCGTTCGCGCGGCGAACCGCCGTTCGATGTCGACGCCCCCTCCCCGCCCTGCCGTCAGCATGATCGAACCGGAAAGACTGTCGATCTGGATTGCCAGATAAAGCTCACGTTCGGCGTGAATTCCGGCCTCGACCAGAACGCTCTTGACCGTCTGGCCATGCGGCCCGGTTTGAGAGGTTGTCAGTTTCAGACCGAGCAATTCGCCAGCCGCCGCTTTGGCATCGCGCGCGGATTGCACGGCGCGCACACCACCGGCGGCCGAGCGTTCGCCGGCGTGAATTTGCGCTTTCACGAATATCGTATTCGCGTCGAGTCGCGCCGCCGCCGCCTCGGCTTCATCCGGCGTGACGGCGACTGCTCCCGGCGGACATGCGATCGCGTATTGAGACAGCAGCTTCTTCGCCTGAAATTCCTGAAGTTGCATGGCGCCCTCCAAAGCTGCGCTTTATTGTTTTTCTCTTGGCAGACCTGCGATCCTTTCGATGCCGCCTATGCGGCGACGACATTCGTCGGACGCCCCGCATTGAAATTCTCGATATGCGCGATCACTTGAGCCCACAAAGTCTGCATCGCGTCCTGGCCGGCCCAGGCAACATGCGGCGTGACGATCACATTCGGCCGGTCCAGAATCGCATTGAAACAATGGCTTGAACTTGGCGGCTCCGCGGTCAGGCAATCGAAGCCGATGCCGGAGATCAGCCCTTCATCAAGCGCCTGAACGGCGTCTTGTTCCACCACGAGGCCGCCACGGGCGGTGTTGATCAGCAGCGGCTGCTTCTTCATTTTGCGGAATTCGGGCATGCCGATCATGTCGCGCGTTCCGGGCGTTAGCGGGCTGTGCAGCGTGATGATGTCGCTTGTCGCCAGCACTTCGTCGAAAGGCGTGTAAAGCGGGCCAAGACCGCCAACCCCTTTATGCGCCGCGAAAAGCGTTTTCATGCCGAATGCCTGACCGAGCTTTGCGACGGATTGCCCGATCGCGCCTTCGCCGACAATTCCAAGTGTGGAACCGGCAAGCTCCCTGATCGGATGGGTGAAAAAGCAGAATTGACCGGAATGCTGCCACTGGCCGTCCATCACATCCTGACGATAGCCGACGATGGATCGGCGCAAAGCGAGAATGAGTGCGAATGTATGTTCGGGCACCGTGTTGACGGCATAACCGCGCACATTCGAAACCACGATGCCGCGCTTGCGGCACGCCGCCTGGTCGATGACGTCGTAGCCGGTGGCGGCGACCGCAATCATCTTTAGATGCGGCAGCGTTGCGAGATGCTCTTCCCTGATCGGCACCTTGTTGGTGATGGCGATGCACGCGCCTGCGAGTCTCTCGGCGACCTGATCCGGCCGCGTCGCGCCATGCTCGACCCATTCATGGGGAAACCTTGGCCGCGCCAGATCGACTGTTGGGCCGATGGTGCTTCTGTCGAGAAAAACGATGCGCTGGACCATGGTTTTCACACGCGCAATGGCGCCCTTCCTTCCGGGTGCGCCGCCGCGCCGGGAACAAACGCGGTTTCCGGAAATGTCGGATAGATTTGCAGCGAACGTCCAAGTTGCTGGACGAGACCGAGCACCACGTCGATATATGGCGTCTCGACATCGACGAGACGGCCCATTTCCTGAACCGATGTCAGCAAGGCGTCGATCTCGAGCGGGCGCCCGCTCTCCAGGTCCTGCAGCATCGAGGTGCGGTGAGCGCCGACGCGCGCTGCGCCATTGATGCGTTTATCGATGTCGACGCGGAACGACGCGCCAAATTTGATGGCGATCTCCCTGGCTTCGGCCATCATGTGAACCGACAGCGCGCGCAGATCGGGCCGCGTTGCGACAACGTCGAGCGTCGCGCGCGTGAGAGCGCTGATCGGATTGAAGCAGAGATTGCCCCATAGCTTCAGCCAGATCTCGCTGCGGATGTCGGTCAGGATGGGTGAATCGAAGCCCGCCGTTTCAAACACATCGGCCAGGCGCTGGCAACGATCCGAAATGCTGCCGTCGGGCTCGCCGAGCGAGAACTTGTCGCCATAGGTGTGCTTCACAACGCCCGGACTGACGATTTCGGTCGCAGGATAAACGACGCAGCCAATTGCACGCTGCGGACCGATTGTGTTCCATTGCCGCCCGCCTGGATCGACGCTCTGCAGCCGCACGGTCTCGAAACGCTTCTCCAATCCATGCGCATACCACCAGGGCACGCCGTTCTGCCCGGTGACGACAGCCGTATCCTTCCCGAGCAAAGGCTTCATCTGCTCGGTGGCTTCCCAGGCCTGGTGAGTCTTGAGGCAAACGATGACAAAATCCTGCGGCCCGAGTTCGGCGGGATTGTTGGTCGCAACCGGCCTGCAGACACGCTCCTCGCCGCCGATCAAGAGCTTCAAGCCGCATTCCTTGATCGCCGCCAGATGCGGACCGCGCGCGACGAGTGACAAATCCACGCCCTCGACTGCGCTCAAGCCGGCGGCCAGATATCCGCCGATCGCGCCTGCACCGTAGATACAAATCTTCACGGCCGCCTCCGGTGTTGCGCTAAGCGACCTTGTCGAATTGAAATTTGGGCGCGGTTTCGCGGATATATTCTTGCGCCGCCGCAACGCCGGAGCCGGCCCGGATCGAAACACCGACGTCGAGCAAAGCCATTTCGCAACCGGCAAGCGCCTGAAGGATCATGATTTCGTTGATGTTGCCGATATGGCCGATGCGAAACACGCGGCCCGCGACTTTCGACAGACCGACGCCGAGCGACATGCGATAGCGGTGATAGGCGGTTTTCACCACGTCATCGCTGTTGAAGCCTTTCGGCACGCAGATCGCCGTCACCGTATCCGAATGCCATTTCGGTTCCTTGGCGCAGATCGTCAGGCCCCACGCAGCCACGCCCCGGCGCACACTCTCGGCCAGCCGATGATGCCGCGCAAAGACGTTGTCGAGCCCTTCCGCGAAAAGCATGTCGAGCGAAGCGCGCAAGCCGCGCATCAGCGTCGTGGCCGGGGTGTAGGGAAAATATCCGTCCTTGTTGGTGCGGATCATGTCCGCGAAATCGAAGAAGCAGCGCGGGCATTTCGCGGTCTTGTGCGCTTCCAGCGCCTTCGGGCTGGCGGCGACGATGGCGAGCCCGGTCGGCAGCATGAAGCCTTTTTGCGAGCCGGAGACGGCGAGATCAACGCCCCATTCGTCCATGCGGAAATCGATGCTTGCGATCGAGCTCACGCCGTCGACCATCAGCAACGCCGGATGTCCCGCGGCATCGAGCGCCTTGCGCACGCCGGCGACATCACTGGTGACGCCCGTCGCCGTTTCGTTGTGGCAAATCAGAACCGCCTTGATCTTGTGCTGTTTGTCGTCGGCCAGCTTTCGCGCGAAAATATCGACCGGAACGCCCTCGCCCCACTCAACATTGACGGCATCGACGACCAGTTCGTGGCGATTGCAGAGATCGGCCCACAGGTGAGAAAACTGGCCGAAGACGGCGATCAACACATGATCGCCGGGAGATAATGTATTCGTGATCGCGGCTTCCCAGCCGCCCGTTCCCGAACCCGGAAACAGGAAAACCTGTCCCTTTTCCGTC
>CAMDXM010000073.1 GCA_945878025.1 Pseudorhodoplanes sinuspersici
CTTGATCAAGGCGCTGGCGAACAAGACCCTCATGGCCGCCGGCCTCGATGTGTTCGCGGAAGAGCCGAAAGTGCCGGCCGAATTGATCGCGATGGATCATGTCGTGCTGCTGCCGCATGTGGGCTCGGCCTCGCATCACACCCGGCGCGCGATGGGCCAGCTCGTGGTCGATAATCTTCTGGCCTGGAGCACGGGCAAGGCACCATTGACGCCGGTGCCGGAAACGCCTTATCCGCCGAAAAAGAAGTGATCCGCATGGCGCCGCGCGCTGGATTGATCCTGATCGCGATGCTGCTTCTGGCGCCGGGCGATCCGGCGCGTGCGCAAAGCGACGCCGTCAAGGCGATGGCGGGGTCCGGCGGATGGGAGATTTCCAACGCCGATCGCGACAAGACCTGCACGGTCACCTTCAAGGCCGATCCCGCGCGCACCGGCTACAAGCTCGAACTCGATCCGGCTTGCGCCGATGTCTTTCCGTTCGTGAAGGAGGTCGAGGGATGGACGCTGTCGAACGACACCATCCGGCTCGTCGATCCGCGCGGCAAGGCGGTGTTCGAATTCTCCGAGGTTGAAAGCGGAATGTACGAGGCGGAGCGTCCGGGCGAGGGGCTTTATTTCCTGCAGAACGCCTCGTCGGCGCCCACCATCCGCACGCCCGATCAGATGGCCGGCGAGTGGGTGGTGATGCAGGCCACGAAACAGGTTTGCGCCATGACGCTCGCCAATACGCCCGTGCCGAACCAGGAAAATGCACTGGCGCTGCGCATCAAGCCCGGTTGCGAGCCGGTGGTCGCGCGTCTGAATTTCATCCTGTGGCGGATGGACCAGGGCGAACTCGTGCTTGCCTCCGCCGGCGGACAAAGCTGGCGTTTCGAGGAAGAGGACACGCAGACCTTCACCTGGCGTCGCGTGCCCGAAGGCGCCGGCGAAATCCGGATGGTGCGGAATTAATCAGATCAGCTTCAATCCCTTCAAGCTCGCATGCCCGTCCTTGCCGACGATGATGTGATCGTGCACGGCGATGCCGAGCGGCTGCGCGACATCGATGATCGATTTTGTCATCTGGATGTCGGCGCGCGAGGGCGTCGGGTCGCCGGAGGGGTGATTGTGCACGAGGATGATAGCGGTCGCCGATAGCTCCAGCGCGCGTTTCACCACCTCGCGCGGATAAACCGGCGTGTGATCGACGGTGCCGGTCTGCTGCGTCTCGCCCTTGATGAGCTGATTGCGTTTGTCGAGAAACAGGATGTGGAAGCTTTCCTTGTCGTCGAAGGCCAAGCTGGTCCTGCAATAATCAAGCACCATCGGCCATGACGACAGCATATCGCGCTTCTTCACCGCGCCCTGCGTCATGCGGCTTGCAACGGCCTGCACGATCTTGAGATCGGTGGCCGCCGCCACGCCAAGCCCTTTTACTTTTTTCAGGCGCTCCATCGGCGCGGAGATCACTTCGGCGAATGAGCCGAATTCCTCGATCAGGTCTTTCGCCAGCGGTTTGACGTCGCGCATGGGGATTGCGCGAAACAGCACGAGTTCGAGCAACTCGTAATCGGCAAGCGCCTGCGGGCCGGCGTCCTGGAACCGCTTGCGCAGCCGTTCGCGATGGCCGTGATAATGCGGCTTGGCTTTGTCCGCCGCGTTGCCTGCTTTCTTGGCTGGCATTCATGCCTCGTGCTGTCGCGGCCTTATGATGCCGCGAAAGCGCCGCCAAGCAAATCGGGGAAAATCCGATCAGCCCGTATATGGCGGCTTGTGCAGGCCCTTGGGCGAGGTCGTGAAGATTTCGACGCCCTTGTCGGTCACGCCGACCGTGTGCTCGAACTGGGCGGAGAGCGAGCGATCGCGCGTCACCGCGGTCCAGCCGTCGGACAGCACCTTCACATGCGGGCGGCCAAGATTGATCATCGGCTCGACCGTGAAGAACATGCCCGGCCGCAAGGCGGTGCCTTCGCCCGCGCGCCCGACATGCACGATGTTCGGCTCGTCGTGGAACAGCCGGCCAAGGCCGTGACCGCAGAAGTCGCGCACCACGCTCATATGCTGGGCTTCGACATAGCTCTGGATCGCCGCGCCGATATCGCCGGTGGCGCCGCCCGGCTTGATCGCGGCGATGCCGCGCATCATCGCTTCGTAAGTCACGTCGATCAGGCGCTCGGCGCGGCGCGGGATTTCGCCGACCGCATACATGCGGCTCGAGTCCCCATGCCAGCCGTCGAGGATCAGCGTGACGTCGATATTGACGATGTCGCCCTCGCGCATCGGCTTCTCGTTCGGAATCCCGTGGCAGACCACGTGATTGATCGAGGTGCAGGTGGATTTGCGGTAGCCGCGATACATCAAGGTCGCGGGCAGCGCCCCATGGTCCATCGCATAATCGTAGACCAGCCGGTCGATCTTTTCCGTCGGCACGCCGGGCGCGACTTCGCCGATCAGCATGTCGAGGCATTCGGCGACAAGGCGTCCGGCCCTGCGCATCGCGGCGAAGGCCTCGGCATTGTGCAATTTGATCTGACCGGTCTTGCGCGGGGGCGCGAGCGCGGCATCGACGAAACTCATGAGGAAACCGGTATCAGGTGCGGATTGGCCTCTAATGTAAGCGATGACGCGGGCGACGCAAGCGGCCCGTTGCCAGAGCGCAATCCGGCAAAGTGGAGACCGGTTTGCCGCAAGATTGCGCGACAAACAAAGGACTCGAGGGTCTGATCCGATCTCCCGGATCAGACCCTAGGCCGCGATCTTGCCGCCCAATTCGTCCTCAATATGGATGCGCACGATCTCGTCAAAGGAGTTTTCAGCCTTGAAGCCGAGCGCGACGGCTCTTTTGGCGTCGATGCGCTCGGACCAGCCCGAAACGATCCTGATGATCATCTCGTCCGGCTCGCGGCGGATGCGCGCGACCACCTTGTCGCCCGCGATCCGCCGCAGCGCCTCGATCTGCTCGCCGACCGTGCAGCAGACGCCGGGCATCGCGAGATTGACGCGCGGGCCAAGCTGCTCGCGCGTCAGGCCCGCGCCGTGGATCAGGAAGCCGACCGCCGAGCGCGGCGTCGCGTGCGTATGCACCACGCTGTCTTTCACGGGCAGCACCGCCTCCATCCCGGCGAGCGGTTCGCGGATGATGTTGGAGAAAAATCCCGACGCCGCCTTGTTCGGCTTGCCGGGCCGCACGCAAATGGTCGGCAGGCGGATGCCGACACCGTCGAGAAATCCCTTGCGGGTGTAGTCGGCGAGCAGCAATTCGCCCATCGCCTTCTGCGTGCCGTAGGAGGTGAGCGGCGTCAGATGGAATTCGTCGTAGATCGCGGGCGGGAACGGCGCGCCATAGACCGCGATCGACGAGGTGAACACGAATTTCGGATGATAATTGTCGCCGGTCTTGCGGACCGCTTCCAGCAGATGCTGGATGCTTTCAAGATTAACGCGGTAGCCTTTCTCGAAATCGAGCTCGGCCTCGCCCGACACAACGCCGGCGAGATGGAAGATAACGTCGGGACGTCCCGCGATCAGTTTCTCGGCGATGCCCGGCGCCGGCAGGTCGTCCACGCGCGCGTCGACCTTGCCGGAAAATCCGGCCGGCGCCGCGGGCGCGACCACGTCAGTCAGCGTCATCTTGTCGATCGGCTTGCCGTTGAGCGCGCGGTCTTTCGCCAGCCGCTCGGAAAGCTTGCGGCCGATCATGCCGGCCGCGCCGGTGATGAGAATATGCATAAGCGTTTACTCCTAAAGCGCGAAACCGCCGTCGACGAGGTGAACCTGTCCGGTGACATAGCTCGCTTCGTCTGAGGCAAGGAACAAGGCGAGGTTGGCGACTTCCTGCGCGGTGCCGAGCCGCCCCATCGCCTGGCGGTCGATGAAGGCTTGGCGCACGACCTCCTGCGACTGGCCGGTATTCCTCGCGAGGGTCGCGATGCGGTCGTCGAGCGAGGGCGATTCGATCGTGCCCGGTGCGATGGCATTGCAGCGCAATCCCTTTTTGATGAAATCCGCGGCCACAGCCTTGGTCAGGCCGACCACGGCGGCCTTGCTGGCGCCGTAGACATAGCGGTTCGGGATGCCGCGTATCGACGACGCGCCGGACGCGATATTGACGATCGAGCCATGCCCTTTATTCAGCATGCCGGGAACGAAGGCATGGATCGTGCGATGCATCGACTTCACGTTGAGATCGAACGAAAAATCCCAATCCTGCTCGGAACATTCCAGCACGGTGCCGTGATGCACGAAGCCCGCGCAATTGACGAGAATATCGAGCGACCCGAATTCCTTTTCGACCTGCTTTGCCATCGCGTCGACGGCCGGCGTCGAGCGAACGTCGAGCGAAGCTTTCTTGGCGACATCGAGGCCGGATAATTTCTTGTCGTCGAGATCGGTCGCGATCACCTTGGCGCCTTGCGCGGCGAAGGTTTCCGCGATCGCGCGCCCGATGCCCTGGCCGGCCGCGGTGACGAACGCGACCTTGCCTTTCAGTCTTGCGGCCATTGTCGTTTCTCTCCCGTTTTATTGTCTGAACGCTGCCAGACTCTTTTTCTGGCGTCCATCGTTATCGAAATTGGAAGGCGCGAGCCATGCTTCAAACGCGGCCTTGCGTTGCGGCCATTCGCTGTCGAGCATGGAGAACCACGCAGTATCGCGGTTCACGCCCTTGCGGATCATGTGCTGCCGGAAGATTCCCTCGAAGGTGAATCCGAAGCGCGCCGCCGCGCGGCGCGACGGCGCGTTTTGCGAATCGCATTTCCATTCGTAACGGCGATAGCCGAGCGTCTCGAACACGTAGCGCGCGAGCAGATATTGCGCCTCGGTCGCAAGCGGCGTGCGCTGCAGGGCGGGCGAATAAAGAATGTGCCCGACCTCGATCACGCGCATGGCGGGCCGGATTTCCAGCAGTGTCGCAATGCCGACAGCCTTGTTGTTCTTGTCCAGGATGGCGTAGGCGTAAGGATCCTCGAGTGCCGCGCGCTCATCCAGCCATGCGCTGAACGATTTTGGATCCGCGAAAGGCCCGTTGACGAGATAGGTCCAGATCTGATCCGCGTCTTTCACCGCATGCCAGAGATCCGCGCCGTGGCGCAAGGCGTCGAGCTTCTCGACCGCGCCAAAGCGGCCCTCAAGCCTCACGTCGCCCGGCTTTTTGGCCGGCGTGGTGTCGACAGGTAAACCGGTCATCGGGTGTCGCGGCGAACGGTCAATGGTTGTCCCGCGGGATGCCGGACGTTTGCGCCACGCGCTGATACTTCACCGCGGGCTTCAGCACCATGCCGTCGGACAGCTGATCGACCATGCCGCGCTGGATTTCCTGCCAGGGCGTCTGGCTCGGCGGGAACTCAAAGCCGCCGCGTTTCTGCAAGGCGGCGCGGCGTTCGGCGAGTTCGCTGTCCGGGATCAGGATATTCGCCGTGCCTTTGTTGAGATCGATGCGCACCGGGTCGCCGGTTTTCAGAAGCGCGAGTCCGCCGCCGGCAGCGGCTTCCGGTGAGGCATTGAGGATCGACGGCGATCCCGAGGTGCCCGATTGCCGTCCGTCGCCGATGCAGGGCAGCGAGGTGATGCCGCGTTTGATGAGCGCCGCCGGCGGCTGCATGTTCACGACCTCGGCGCCGCCCGGATAGCCGATCGGTCCGGTGCCGCGGATGAACAGCATCGTGTTCTCGTCGATCTTGAGCGCGGGATCGTCGATGCGATGGTGATAATCCTCAGGTCCCTCGAATACCACGGCTTTGCCCTCGAAGGCATTCAGATCCTTCGGATTGATCAGATAACGGTTGCGGAATTCCTCGGAGATCACGCTCGTCTTCATGATGGCGGAATCGAACAAGTTGCCGTGCAAGACCTTGAAGCCGGCCTGTTCCTTCATCGGCTTCTTGTAGGGCTTGATCACGTCGGCATCCTGCACCGCGGCGCGCTTGACGTTTTCGCCCATCGTCTTGCCGTTGATGGTGAGCGCGTCCTTGTGCAGGCGGCCGGCTTGCATCAGTTCGTTCATCACCGCCGGCAATCCACCGGCGCGGTAATATTCCTCGCCGAGATAATAGCCGGCCGGCTGCATGTTCACGAGCAGCGGTACGTCGTAGCCGACCTTCTCCCAGTCCTCGACCGTGAGTTTCACGCCGATATGACGCGCGATGGCGTTGATGTGGATCGGAGCGTTGGTCGAGCCGCCGATCGCGGAATTGGCGACGATGGTGTTCTCGAACGCTTCGCGGGTGAGAATGTCGGAAGGCTTCAGGTCTTCATGCACGATCTCGACCGCGCGCAGGCCGGTTTCGTAAGCGATTTGCCGGCGCTCTTTATAAGGGGCGGGGATCGCGGCGCAGCCCGGCAGCGACATGCCGAGCGCTTCCGCGAGCGCATTCATGGTCGAGGCCGTGCCCATCGTGTTGCAATGGCCGATCGAGGGCGCGCTCGAAGCCACGATCTCGATGAATTCGTTCTCGTCGATGCGTCCGGCGGCGAGTTCCTGGCGCGCGTTCCACACCGCCATGCCGGAGCCGGAGCGTTCGCCCTTCCACCAGCCATTGAGCATCGGCCCGCCGGAGAGAACGATGGCTGGAATATTCACCGTCGCCGCCGCCATGATGCAGGCGGGCGTCGTCTTGTCGCAGCCCGTCAACAGCACGACGCCGTCGAGCGGATAGCCGTAGAGAATTTCGACAAGGCCGAGATAGGCGAGATTGCGGTCGAGCGCCGCGGTCGGACGCTTGCCGGTTTCCTGGATCGGATGCACGGGAAATTCGAAGGCGATGCCGCCCGCCATGCGGATGCCCTCGCGCACGCGATCCGCGAGATCGAGATGATGGCGATTGCAGGGAGAAAGGTCCGAGCCGGTCTGCGCGATGCCGATGATCGGCTTGCCGGAGCGAAGCTCCGCGCTGGTCAGTCCGAAGTTGAGATAACGCTCGAGATAAAGCGCCGTCATGCCCGGATTTTCCGGGTTGTCGAACCAGAGCTGCGAGCGCAGCGATTTTCCGCGCGGATGCGGGGTTTTCGAACTCTTCGACATGACGTTTCCTCAGGTTTTGGCTGGTTTTTGTATGGCCAGATGCAGAATGCCGTCAACGCGCCGCAAAAATCAATCGCACGGACTGCAAGGGCCGCGGATGAGCTATGCCGCCTCGGGTTGTCCCGGCGGCACGAACAGGAGTTTGTCGACGCGCTTGCCGTCCATGTCGAGCACCTCGATCCGCCATCCATCCATCATGAAGGCTTCGCCTTCGGAAGGAATGCGCGCCAGCCGGTCGAGCGCGAGGCCGGCGGCGGTATGGAAATCGCCGTTCTCGATCGAGAGCCCGAAACGGTTGGCGACCTCTTCCACCGGCGTGCGGCCGTCGACCAGCCAGGAACCGTCGGCGCGGCGCTTCATGTGCTGGCCGCCGGAATCGTGCTCTTCCGGAATCTGGCCGGCGATAGCGCCGAGCACGTCGGTCAGCGAGACCAGACCCAGGAAGTCGCCATATTCGTCAACCACAAAAGCAATATGGATCGGCGTCTTCCGGAAAATTTCCAGCACGCGCAGCACGGAAATGTTTTCGGGAACGTAAGTCGGCTCGCGCAGATTGGCTTCGATGTCGATCTTGCCGTTGGCGACGAGGCCCGACACCAGATCGCGTTTCTGCACGACGCCGAGCGGCCGCCCGATATCGCCGCCGCGTACGACGACAAGACGCGAATAGGGACAATCGGAGACTTCCGTAGCGATCGTCTTCGGCTCGTCGTTGAGGTCGATCCAGTAGACGTCGGGACGCGGGGTCATCACCGAGGTCACCGGATTGTCCGCAAGCGCGAGCACGCCGTGCAGCATATCCTTCTCGATCGGGTCGATGGCGCCTGCTTCGGTGCCCTCGGCGATGGCGAGTTTGACTTCTTCTTCGGTGACATTGTCCGGCCGTTCGTCGCTGATGCGCAAGATCATCAGCGTCAGCGCGGTCGTCTTCTCAAGGAGCCAGACCAAAGGCCGCGCGATCAACACGACATAATGCAGCGGCGCCGCGACGCTCGACGCGATGCCTTCCGGATTGGTGAGCGCGATGCGCTTGGGAACGAGCTCGCCCGCGATCAAGGATAACATTGTAATGCCGACAACCACGACGGCGACCGCGATCTCGTGTCCGCGCCCCTGCAACATCGGGATCGCATCGAGAACGCCGCCGAGCCGCGCGCCCAGCGTCGCGCCGCCGATCGCGCCCGACAGGATTCCGATCAGGGTTATTCCGACCTGCACGCCGGACAGAAACCGGCTCGGATTTTCCGCAAGCGCGAGCGCGCGGGCTGCGCCGCGCGAGCCGGCCTCGGCCAATTGCTGCAGACGCAGGCGGCGCGACGACACCACCGCCATTTCGGCCAGCGCGAAAAAGCCGTTCAGCAAAATAAGGCCGACGACAATCGCCAGTTCAAGCCAGACGTTCATGATGAGCGTGTTCTGGCACGCCGAGGCGCGTCATCGCAATTGTCATCATGGTCGCCCGCAAGGCCGTTGACGGGAGCGCCGCCTCCCGCGCAAATAGCCGTATGAACAAGGGCGTAACGCCCGAAAATCGAGGAAACGACAAGGACCCGGCCATGCTGAAAACGATTTCCGCGTTCGAACGCCTCGGCGAGGAGAATGCCTTCGCCGTGCTGGCGCGCGCCAATGCGCTGGCGGCGTCCGGCCGCGACATCATCAATCTCGGCATCGGCCAGCCGGATTTCCGCACGCCCGAGCATATCGTGGAAGCCGCGATCAAGGCGTTGCGCGACGGCCATCATGGCTATACGCCGGCGACCGGCATTCCGGCCTTGCGCGAGGCGGTCGCCGCCGACCTGCACAAGCGCTTTTCCGTCGAGGTCTCGCCCGACAGCGTGATGATCATGCCCGGCGGCAAGCCGACCATGTTCATGTCGATCGTGATGTTCGGCGAGCCCGGCGTGGACATTCTCTATCCCGATCCGGGCTTTCCGATTTACCGTTCGATGATCGAATTCACCGGCGCCAATCCGGTGCCGGTGCCGGTGCGCGAGGAAAACGGCTTCGCTTTTTCCGCGGAGGAGACGTTGAAGCTGATCACGCCGAGGACGCGGCTGCTTATTCTGAATTCTCCGGCCAATCCGACCGGCGGCGTCACCCCGAAATCCGAAATCGACAAGCTGGTCGCGGGCCTCGAAAAATTTCCTGACGTCGCCATCATGTCGGACGAGATCTACGATCACATGACCTATGACGGCGAGAAGCATGTCTGCCTGCTCACCTATCCGTCGATCAGGGACCGGCTGATCCTGCTCAATGGCTGGTCGAAGACCTATGCCATGACCGGCTGGCGGCTCGGCTATGCGGTGTGGCCGGGCAAACTTTACGACTATGCGCGCAAGCTCGCGGTCAATCTGCATTCCTGCGTGAATGCGCCGACGCAATATGCAGGCATCGCCGCGCTCACCGGCCCGCAGGACGCGGTCGCAAAAATGTGCGCGGAATTCGACAAAAGGCGCAAGGTCGTGGTCGCGGGCCTGAACAAATTGCCGGGCGTCTCCTGCGCGACGCCGAAAGGCGCGTTCTATGCCTTCCCGAACGTGAAACAGACCGGCTGGAAGGCGAAGGCGCTGGCCTCGTCATTGCTGGAGGATTCCGGCGTCGCCATCATCGGGGGGCCGGATTTCGGAATCCTAGGCGAGGGCTATGTGCGCGTCTCCTACGCGAACTCGACCGAGAATATCCTCAAAGCGCTCGACCGCATGGGCGAGTTTCTGGCGAGCCGCAAAGCGGCGTGAGCGATGCGGATCCCGACAATCGCACTCGGCGTCCTGCTTTGCTTCATCGCAAACGCTGCGTTCGCTCAAACGAACGCGGCGAAATTTTTCGTCGGCAAATGGTATGTGCAAAGCCCAAAAGTCTGCAAAGGCCAGTTCGACGAGACGGAAGGCCTCATCACCTACACCGACAAAAAAGTGTTCGGTTATGAATCGCGTTGCGACATCATGCGCGCCACGCCGCGAGACAAACGCATCGAGCTGCAGCTGAAGTGCAAAGCCGAAGGCGAAACGTCGATAGAGCGCGAGACGGTCGAACTGGTGCAAGGCGGCAAGCTCAAAGTCACGAAAACGGCGGACGGCAAGGTATTTTCATTCGCGTATAACCGCTGTCCCTGATGCGAGGACGCATGCGCATTTCGATCGCAGTAACATTTTTCGCGCCGCTCTGTTTCTTTCTTGTTTCGCCATCGTCCGCGCAAACCTATCTGCAATATCGCTGCGAGGACGGTGCGCAATTGTCCGCCGCCTTTTTCGAGAAAGACAGACGCGCTTACGTGCAGCTCGACGGCAAGGCGATGATCCTGCCGCAGCGGCTGTCCGCTTCCGGCGCGCGCTACAAGAAAAGCGGCGTGACATTCTGGATCAAGGGCAACGAGGCGCAGCTCAAGCGCCCGGAGCGCAAATGGACGCAATGCAAGACCGGATGATCGGTCCGGACGCGGTCATGGCTTGACCGCGAATCTGAATCCGACCACGACGATTGCAAGTCCGACGAGCCGCATCGCCGTCGGAATTTCCCCGATCACCGCGAAGCCGAGTACGACGGCGAAGACCGGAACCAGCGCGGGGAACATCGAGGCGCGGCTTGCGCCAAGCAGCGAAACCGAACGCGCATAAAGATAAATCGGCACGGCTCCGCCGAGAAAACCTTGCACGAAGGCTTGCAGGATATTTTGCGCCAGGCCGGCGGCGATCATCGATTGATAGCCGAAAGCGAGGCCATGAAGCGGGGCGACGATCAGGAGCGCGAGAATGCTGACCACCATCATCGCGTGAATGCCGCTCACCGACCATCGCCGCAATGCCACGCTGAACAGCGCCCATAGCGTTCCGGCGCCGACGAACAGGAGGTCGCCGCCCGCGCCATGCGCGCCGATGGTCGCGAGCGCTTCCGCGCCGAACAGCGACAGCCCGGCAAGAATGATCACGATGCCCGCGACGCGCGTGACGCTCAAATGCTCGCGCAAGATCCACGCCGACAGCAAGGCGCCCATAATGACCGCGGTCGCAGGCTGGATCACGGTGCCGTGGCCGAGCGGTACGATCGTGAAACCGTAATAGGCGAGAAAGGCCTGCAGCGGGCCGGCGAGCAGCATGAGCACGATGCCGCGTCCCCATCCGACGCCGCCGAGATCGGACAATCCTTGCCGCGCCAGGAAAGGCAGCATCAGCGCTCCCGTCCACACGAAACGGTGCAGCGCGAGATCTGCCGGCGCCATGCCGCTCGTGATGCCATGCTTGGCGACGGCAAAGGCCAACGCCCAGCAGAACGCGGCCGCGATCCCGCTCGCGATGCCGATCACGACGGGGGACAATGTGCGGCTCGTGCCTGCGGCCAAACCAGCCTCCGGATTTTTTAAGGATCGCGCGGATCGGATAATCCGCGGCGCGGCTCATGACCAGCGCTGCAATAGAGCGTCAGCCATGCGGCGTCGAATGACTTGTTGTGATGCCGGCGATCGGCGGGCGTTGTCGCTCATTTGACGCCCCGGCGGGCCGTCTCTAACGTTCCAGCTTCTCCTGTCATGACGGGATCGCCCGTGGCCGCTCCGCGCTCCTCCTCCGAAGCCAACGCCCGCCGTTCCGCATATTTTCGCGAAGAACACGAGATGCTGCGCGATCAGGTACGCCGCTTCGTCGAACAGGAGGTGAAGCCGAAGGCTTCGGCCTGGGAGGAACAAGGTTTCGTGCCGCGCGAAATCCTGCGTCGGATGGGCGATCTCGGCTTTCTCGGCATCCGCTATCCCGCCGAATATGGCGGCTCGGACATGGACACGCTCGCGACCGTGGTTCTTTCGGAAGAACTCGGCCGCTCCACCTTTTCCGGCTTTGCGATCACGGTGCTGGTGCATACCGACATGGCGTCGGTCCACATTTTCAACGGCGGATCGCGCGCGCAGAAGGACAAATACATGCCGGACATCGTTGCCGGCAGGAAGATCGTCGCGGTCGGCGTCACCGAGCCGAGCGCCGGCTCCGACGTGAAAGCCATCCGCACGACCGCGCGGCGCGACGGCAATCACCTTGTGCTCAATGGCGCCAAGACCTTCATCACCAATGGCGTCTATGGCGATCTCTATTGCATTGCCGCCAAGAGCGATTCGGCGGCCAAGCCTTCGCAGAGCATTTCGATGGTGCTGGTCGAGAAGGGCACGCCGGGATTTAAAGTCGCGCGCGCGCTCGACAAGCATGGCTGGCGCTCGTCGGACACCGCCGAACTCGTATTCGAGGATTGCCGCGTCCCGGCGGAGAATATTCTCGGCAAGGAAGGCCGCGGCTTCTATTCCATCATGAAGAATTTCCAGAACGAGCGGATCGTTCTCGGCGCGATGGCGATGGGCGAGGCGCAGGCCGCGATCGAATTGACGCTCGACTGGATCACCCAGCGCAGGACGTTCGGCACCACATTGTTCGAGAAGCAGGCGGTCCGTCAGCGGCTGGCGATGCTGGCCTCGAAAGTGGAGGCGGGACGGCAGCTCGTCTATCATGCCGCCTTCCTGGACACGCAAGGCATCGACGCCACGCGCGAGGTCTCGATGGCGAAGGCCTATTGCGGGGAACTGGTCAACGAGGTCATGTATGCCTGCGTGCAGTTCCACGGCGGTATGGGCTTCATGCGCGAGACCCCGATCGAGCGGATGTCGCGGGATGCGCGCGTCCAGGCCATCGGGGGCGGGGCCACCGAAGTCATGCTGGAAGAAGTGGCGAAACGGCTGCGTTGATGAGATAAAGCCAAGATGGACCGGCGGGACCATTCGTTTTCGGGGTTGGAATGAAATTCATCACGGGATTGATCGTTTCGGCTGTTGTCTCGCTTCTTTTGATGGTCGGCGCGGTTCTGGTGCTGGCGCAGACCTGTTCGTCGCAAGGTCTCGTGCCCTCCTCGGTCAGGCCGGTGCCGATCCGATTCGAGGATGGACAAGGGCCGCGCTTCGAACCGGCGGTATTTCTGCGCGCGCAATTCACCGATCCTCCGGGCGGCGCCAGGCCGGCCCCGGCGCCGTTCACCTGGTCGCGCCACTTCCTGTGCGAAATCAAGGCAACCGACATCGCGATCGCGGGCTTTGCCCTGTTCCTCGTTCTTGCGATCGTATTCCAGAGTCTGTTTCAGGGGGTCTGGATGCGCCGCATGCTGGTCGCAAGCGAACGCTCGGCCATCATGGTCGACGAGGCGATCGTGTCGGTGCAGCGCGCGTTCGTTTTCCTGCGCGAATTCCGCATCAATCTGGCGAGAAATCCTCTCAACGAGGAAATTCAGACCTGCTCCATCCAGCCGATCTGGGAGAATACCGGAGCGACCCCGACGCGCAACGGCCGCAGCCACATCAACTGGAAATTCTTCGAGCGCGCGGTTCCGCCCGAATTCGATTTCCCGGATTTCGACGAGACCAGCAACCGCATCCTGTCCTATGACGCCTACAAACCCCTGGTCGTCGGCCCGCGCTCGACCGCGCTGGCGCCCCTGATCGATATCGAGCCGGGCGTTCTGAAACAGGTGCGCGATCTGCAGGGCCGGGTTCTGATCTGGGGCTGGTCGGAATATGAGGAAGTGTTCGGCGACGCCAAGCGGCATCGCACCGAATTCTGCTACCAGCTCGTGGTTTCCGGCTCGCCGGTCTCTTGGGTCGGTTTCAGCCAATATCGCGCCTTCAACGGCGCCGACGACGACTGCATGAAGAGGCCGACGGCGCTGACGCGCGCGCTTTAGCCGGGTCGCGCGCTTGTCATCATTCTGCTAATCGTGATCTCTTAAATCCGGCGAGGACGGCGGCGGTGATCGATCATGGACCCGAAACCCGGACTTCTGATGTTGTCCCGGCGCTTCGCGCCGCTGTTCTGGACGCAATTCTTTTCCGCGTTCAACGATAATTTCCTCAAGAACTCGCTGGCTTTCCTCATCCTGTACCGGATCGGCGGTTCGCATGGCGCGGCGCTGATCACGCTTGCCGGCGCGATTTTCATCGCGCCATATTTCTTCCTGTCCGCGCTCGGCGGCGAAGTCGCCGACCGCTACGACAAGGCCTTGATCGCGCAGCGCCTGAAATTCGTCGAGATCGCGGTCGCGGGCATAGCGATTGCCGGGTTCGCGCTGCATTCGCTCGTCGTCCTGTTTATCGCGCTGTTCGGCTTTGGCGTGATCGGCGCGCTGTTCGGACCGATCAAATACGGAATCCTGCCGGATCACCTCAAGCGCAGCGAGTTGCCGAAAGGCAATGCGCTGGTCGAGGGCGCGACCTTTGTCGCGATCCTGCTCGGCACCATTGCCGGCGGCATCGCGGCGAAAGGCGGCGGCGATCCGGCTATTTTCTCCGGCCTCGTGATGGCCTTCGCGATTCTGTGCTGGCTCTCGAGCCTGCTTATTCCGCGCACCGGCGAGGGCGCGCCGCATCTCGTGGTGTCGAAAAATATCGCGTCGTCGACCTGGTCGCTGATCCAGCATCTGCGCGCCGATTCGCGATTGTGGTGGGGCGCGCTCGTCACCAGCTGGTTCTGGCTGGTCGGCGTGGTCGTATTGTCGCTGCTGCCGACGATGGTGAAGGAACTGCTCGGCGGCGATGAATTGGTCGGCACGTATTATCTTGCGATTTTTTCCATCGCGGTCGCCCTAGGCTCCGGCCTTGCCGCCTGGCTTGCCAGCGGACGCATTGTGCTGTTGCCGACCTTGGTCGGCGGCGTGCTGCTCGGTTTCTTTTCGCTTTTTCTCGGCTTTGTCACTTATGGCGTGACGCCGCCATCGGTCTTGTCCGGGCCGGAGACGGTGTTCGCGACCGCGCGCGGCGTGAATGTCGCGATCGGCATGGTGGGCATAGCCGTCGGGGGCGGCCTGTTCATCGTTCCGGCATTCGCTGCGGTGCAGGCCTGGGCCGGGGCGGACCGCCGTGCGCGCGTGGTCGCCGCCGTCAACGTCCTCAACGCTTTGTTCATGGTGTCGGCAACCGTCGTCGTTGCCGTCCTGCAAACGCTCGGCGTTAGCACACCCTCGCTGTTTCTGCTGCTCGGCCTGCTCAACCTCGCGGTCGCCGCCGCCATCGGCTTCACCATGCCGACGCGTCCGTTCAACGATTTCCTGCTGATCCTCTATCGCGCGGTGTTCCGCGCTGAAGTCAGGGGCCTGGACAATCTCAGCCATATCCCTCCGAACAGCATCATCGCCCTGAACCATGTGAGTTTTCTCGATGCCGGCGTCGCGCTCGCGCTGCTCGGCATCGATCCGGTCTTCGCCATCGATACGGCCATGGCCAAAAAATGGTGGGTGCGTCCCTGGCTGCGCTTCATGCGCGCCTTGCCGATCGATCCGCTCAAGCCGATGGCGACGCGCACGCTGATTCATGCCGTGCAGGAGGGCAATACACTCGTCATTTTCCCGGAAGGCCGTCTCACCGTCACCGGCTC
>CAMDXM010000074.1 GCA_945878025.1 Pseudorhodoplanes sinuspersici
AATTGCTCGCGAATGAGGCTATTGACTCTTTCGGAACAAAGCAAGAACATCGCTAGACACAACGCGGAATTTTCGGCGCAGCGGCGACAGTCGCGGTGTCGAACGATCCATCACGCCCGCTTCTTCGCCCGCCCGCGCTTCCCCTTCGCGATTGCGACGCCGCGCTCGGCCCATTCGCGCGTCGAGGGAATGCGGTGTTCCTTGACGGTGGTTTCGATCTCGTCGCGCGCCAGATTCTCTATGATGGAGAGAAGCGTCTGCCTTGTGATCGCGATATCCGCCGCCTTGACGCTACGGATTGCGATCTCGTTGACCTCCTCGGCCAGCGGGACCAGCTTGGCTTTGAGCAGGCGGCCTTTCGGCGTGAGATAAATGAAGATCTTTTTCCGGTTGCCCGGCATCCGACTCCGCGTGACGGCGCCGAACCGCTCCATCGCCTTGAGCGCGGAGAAGGTCGTCGGCTCCATGACGCCGGCCCGCTCGCTCAGCTCCTTCTGGGTCAGGCCGTCCTTCTCCCAGAGGACGCGAAGGAACGTCCAGTGGCCGAGCGAGACCGAATGCGCCGAAAGCCGCATCTGCAAGGCGCGAAGGAGCGCGCGCGTCGCGTCCTTGACGAGATGAGCGAGACGGTCGTTCGGCACCGCCTCGCGCCAGTGCCGCAGGATTGCCTGCGTATTGTCCGCCAGCGGGCTTTTGGCGCGGCTCATTTTCGCTGCTCCCGCGGAACGCCGATCTGATGCCGCAGATGGATGTCCTTTTTCTCGCGCGCGGATTGGAGCATCGCCAGACACACTTCCAGTGTGGCGAGCGACCATTCTCCGTTATGCAGCGGCGGCGTTGCATCGACGATCGCAGCATAGAGCTCATCGATCACTTCGCTGCGCGGAATTTCGGGGACCGGAACCGGATCGAGCCGCGCCGCCGTATCGTCATAGATCATGACGCCATCCGGCTGCGGGCGCAGATCCGCGCGCTCGCAGGAGACGATCATGAATCCGAAATGCTGATGCAGCCGCGCTCCGGCAGGAGCGATGGGAGCGGGCGCATAATCCCTGCCGCCGAAATTGCGCGCTGCTTTCAGCACTGTTTCCTGTCCGGGTGACGCGGCGTGCAACGCCTTGCGCATTGCACCATAGCGCGAGCGGTCCTTCGGCGCGCCCATTTCGCCGATCCAGCCGGTCAACTCGTCGGAATCAAAATGTGCGTAGCCGCTGTAAGTGACGGAGGCGAAGCTGTCGTCTTCGAACGTGAGCAAGGCCGCATAGGCGCCCTCGGTCGGGCGCGCGGCGTCCCACGCTCCGGTCATGGCGCGCACACTCTTTACACGCCCGCCGCCAATGAGCCGCACGATGTCGATCTGATGCGCCGCCTGGCTGAAGATCACGCCGCCGCCCTGCGCGGTGTCGAGTTCCTCCGGGCGGCGCGGCCGGTAGAGAAAGTCGGTGAAATTAAGCGCGCTGATCATGCGCGGCTTGCCGTAAACGCCGCTTTCGATGATTTCGCGCGTGCGCAGAACGGGCGCGTTGAAGCTGTGGCTGTGCCCGACGACCAGCACGACATGGGCGGCTTCCGCCGCATCGATCATCGCGCGGCATTGCGCGACCGAGATCGCCATCGGCTTTTCGACCAGCACATGCTTGCCATGCGCGGTGGCGATGCGCACATGCTCGGCATGATGCTGGTGCGGCGTTGCGATATACACGACCTCGACATCCGGATCGGCGCATAATTCCTCGACGGTCGAATAAGTTTTTGCGCCGAATTGCGAAGCGAAAAGTTCGCGGCCTTCCGGCAGCGGATCGGCGCCGGCGGCGAGACGGATGCGTGGGTCATTCGCCAGCGTCGGCGCCATGATGGTGAAGGCGCGGCCCAGTCCCGCGACGCCCATCTTAAGCTGGCGCGCGGTCATCTGTTCATCGGTCGATGACGATGTCGGAAGAGCGGGCGCGCGACACGCAGATCATGATCTGGTCGGCGCGTTCCTGCTCGGCCAGTACAAGATCGCGGTGATCGGCCTCGCCGGCGAGCAGCTTTGTGCGGCAGGTGCCGCAGGTGCCGCTTTCGCATGAGCTCGGCACTTCGTGTCCCCGCGCCCGCATCGTTTCTAGGATCGTGACGCCGACCGGCACCTCGAAACTCTCGCCGGATTTGGCGAGCGTCACGGTGAAGGGCTTGTCGTCGGGCTTCTGTCTTTCGGCTTCGCTGAACGCCTCCATATGGATCGCGGCCGATGACCAATGTCCGGTCATGTCGCGCACCGCCTGCATCAGCGGGCGCGGACCGCAGCAATAAAGATGCGCGCGGTTCTTGCGCTCTTCGACGATCGGCCAGATGTCGAGCGCGCGCGCGGGATCGCCGCCGTCGTGATGGATGATCACCTTGCCTTCGAAATCCCGACCGGCGAGTTCCTCGCGGAAGGCGGTGAATTCCGGCGAGCGCGTGCAATAATAAAGCTTGTATTGCTTGGCCGGGGTCGCGTTGAGCGTGCGCATCATCGCCATGATCGGCGTGATGCCGATGCCGCCCGCGATGAACAGGAAGGCCTGCGCGTTGCGCGCCAGCTCAAAATCGTTGACCGGCGGTGAAACGATCAGGGCGTCCCCGGGTTTTACCTGTTCGATCAGGCTGATCGATCCGCCGCGGCCGGCTTCCTCGCGCTTGACCGCGATCTGGTAGCGGCCGCGCTCGGCCGGATCGTTGCACAGGGAGTATTTTCGGATGAGCCCGTTCGGCGCCTTGATCGCGACATGCGCGCCGGCGGTGAATGGCGGCAATTCGCCGCCATCGGGACGGCGCAATTCGAACAGATCGATGCCGCGCGCGATCTCGTCCTTGCGCGTCACCTGCAATGTCATCGTGCCGGGTGCGGACAATTGGTCGGTCATTCTCGTATCCAAGGCGTGTGTTCCAGATCCGTGTCCAGGATCGATCGTTACATACGCAATCGTGCGTGCGTTACACAATGCGCGGGCGTTGCCGCCTCGACAGCCAGCTTGTCATTCCTATAGACTAAATTCTTAGAGAGCTAAGATGTTTGCGCGGCGCTTTGCAAGACGCCGCGCCCGGGAATGGAGCGGAACCATGCTGACCGCGCAAGAAAACGATCTCCTGTGCCGTGTCGAAGGCGATGCGCCGATGGGGCAGCTCATGCGGCGTCACTGGATTCCCGCCTGCCTGTCCGAGGAGGTCGCCGAACGCGACGGCGCGCCAATCAGGGTCCGCCTCCTTGGGGAGGATCTCGTCGTGTTCCGCGACAGCGAGGGCCGGCTCGGCGTGCTCGATGAATATTGCCCGCATCGGCGCGTCTCGCTCGCGTTCGGACGCAATGAGGAATGCGGGCTTCGTTGTCTTTATCACGGCTGGAAGATGGACGTTGAGGGCAACGTCACCGAGATGGCGTCGGAGCCGCCGCAAAGCGGCTTTGTCGAAAAGGTGAAAACCAGGGCCTATCCCGCGCGCGAGGCCGGCGGCTTCGTGTGGACCTATATGGGGCCCGCGAACGAGATGCCGGAATTCGAGCCGCCTGCGTTTGCGCCGACGCCACAAACGAAGGTGTCGATCGTGAAGATTCATGTCGCCTGCAACTGGGCGCAGATCCTGGAAGGGCAGATCGATTCCGCGCATTCCTCGAGCCTGCATTCGACCGACATGAAGCCGGCCAAGGTCGATTCGGCGAAGGCGACCGAGACGCATTGGCTGCGGCCCTCGACCGACAAGGCCCCGCGCCTGCAGGTGGAACGGACCTCTTACGGTTTCCACTATGCGGCGATCCGCCGCCCGATCATGAATGCGCAGACGCACGATTATATCCGCAAGACCGTCTATATTGCGCCGTTCACGGCGCTGATCCCGCCGAACAACGAATATAATGTGGCGACTGTCTTGAGCCCGACCGACGACACCCACACGGCGTTTCACTTCATCGCCTGGAGCGAGACCGGCGGCATCGATCAGCAGGCGTGGCGGAAATTCAATGTCGCGGAGCCCGGAATCGATCTCGACGCGGGTTACAATAATCTCCGCACCCGCGCGAACGATTACCAGCAGGATCGCGCGGCGATGAAGGACGGCGACTTCACCGGCATTCGCGGCATTCCCAATCAGGACATTGCGATGTGGGAGACGATGGGCCCGATCGCCGACCGCACGCGCGAAAAACTCGGCGCCAGCGATCTCGCCGTGGTCGAATTCCGCCGCATCATGATCGAGGCCGCGCGCACGATGCAACATGGCGGGCCGGCCATCGGCACGACGAAACCGCGCGCGCCGCATGCCGATATCCGCTCGTTCGAGGGCGTGGTGCCGAAATCGGCGGACTGGCGGACGCTCGATGCCGCGAACAAGGCGCAGGGCGAAACCGCACGCGACGGTGGCGTGCCGAAGGATCGCGTCGCATAATTCGAATACAATAACAAAAGTGGGAGGAAGCAGCAGATGATCGGGAAGAACGCATTTCGGGCGGCGCTCGCGAGCGCGGCCTTGCTCGCCTTTGCCGGCACGGCAATGGCGCAGGACAAGCTCAAACTCGCGGTCGGCCAGCGCGGCAACTGGGATACCTCGGTTTCCGAATTGGGCCAGCGCGCCGGCATCTTCAAGAAACACGGGCTCGAACTTGAAATCGTCTACACGCAAGGCGCGGGTGAAACGCAGCAGGCCGTGATTTCCGGCAGCGTGGATATCGGCGTGGCGGTGGGCGTGATGGGTGTATTCAGCGCCTATTCGAAGGGGGCGCCGGTGCGCGTGATCGGGGCGGAAACGACCGGCGCCGGCGATCTCTACTGGTACGTCAAGGCGGATTCGCCGATCAAGACGCTCAAGGATACCGAAGGCAAGACGCTGTCCTATTCGACCAACGGGTCCTCGACGCATGGCATCGTGACCGCCTTCATGAAGCAATACGATCTGAAGGCGAAGCCGACTTCGACCGGCGGCCCTCCCGGAACGCTGACGCAGGTGATGTCGGGACAGATCGATGTCGGCTGGTCGGCGCCGCCTTTTGGCCTCGATCAGCTCGATCAGAAGCAGATCCGCATCATCGCGAGCGGCAACGACGCCGCCGCCTTCAAGGGCCAGACCGTGCGTCTGCTTATCACCACGGCCGATGTTCTGAAATCGCGCAAGCCGGTGATCGACCGCTATATGAAAGCCTATCGCGAGACGATCGACTGGCTGTATTCGAACCCGGAGGCGCTCAAGGTCTATTCGCAATGGCTCAACATCAGCGAGGCCAAGGCGAAGCGCACGCGTGACGATTTCTTTCCGAAGCCCTCCATCGATCCGGACAAGGTGATCGGCCTCGATACCATCGTGAAGGAGGCCGTCGAACTGAAATTCACCGCGGCGCAACTGACCAAGGATCAACTGTCGGAATTGATCCAGATTCCGCCACGTTAATCGCAAGATCGATCGGTATTATTACGGATCGCGGGCATTCGCGCCCGCGATCTTTGTCGAGGCGGGCCGTGGGACGGCCGGCCGCCCTTAGAATTGCCACGTCATTGATGTTGCTTTCGGGGCCTGAATTGACGCACTTTGCGTCGCGCCCTCCCGGTCTGCTGGGAGGGCCGCCGCCACAGCGAGAGAACAATCGTGCACGGAATGTCATCCGGATCGGGGCGGGGACCGCTCGGAAAATTGCGCACCGCCGCGCGGCTGATCGACGAAAAGATCGGCTGGAATCGCATCGGGTTCGCGCTCAGCGTCACCATCATCGTCGCGGCTTTGGTGGTGCTCTACCGGATGCTGCACAATATCGACCTCGACGAGGTGGTGGTCGCTTTGCGCGCCACGCCGGGACACCGGATCGCACTGGCGGCTCTGTTCGTCGCCGCGGGTTACGTCACCCTGACATTCTACGACCTGTTCGCCTTGCGCACGATCGGCCGCAGCGACGTGTCGTACTGGACCGCGGCTTTGGCCGGGTTCACCAGCTATTCGATCGGGCACAATCTCGGCGCCAGCGTCTTCACCGGCGGGGCGGTGCGCTACCGCATCTATTCCGCGAGCGGCTTATCCGCGGTTGAAGTCGCGAAAATCTGCTTCGTCGCCGGTCTCACCTTCTGGCTCGGCAACGCCACCGTGCTGGGCCTCGGCATCGCCTATGAACCGGAGGCCGCGAGCGCCATCAACCAGCTGCCGGCATGGCTCAACCGCGCGCTGGCGCTGATCGCGCTCGGCGTTCTCGCGGCCTATGTCGCCTGGGTCTGGATTGCACCGCGCGCGATCGGCCACAAGAACTGGAAGGTGACGCTGCCGGGCGGTCCGCTGACGCTGCTGCAGATCGTCATCGGCATCGTCGATCTTTGTTTTTGCGCGCTCGCGATGTATGTGCTGGTGCCGAACGATCCGCATATCGGCTTCATCACGCTGGCGGTGATTTTCGTCGCGGCGACTTTGCTCGGTTTCGCCAGCCATTCGCCCGGCGGCATCGGCGTTTTCGACGCCGCGATGCTGGTCGCGCTCTGGCAATTCGACAAGGAGGAATTGCTGGCAGGCCTGCTGCTGTTCCGCCTGCTTTATTACATCGTGCCGTTCGCGCTTTCGCTCGCCATTCTCGGCATCCGCGAGATCATCCTCGGCATGACGGCGCCGGACGTGCCGCATGTCGGCGATCTCGCAAGCGACGTCCTGAGTGAGGACGCCGATCCGGCGCCGCCGGAAAAATCCACAGGCGAACGCGATGGCCGCGGATGATGCGGGATCGCGGCGCGCGGGTCCGGCTGTCCGCTGGCTCGCCGCCGCCGCCGTTCTCGCTCTCGTAATCGCTGCGGTGCAATGGGGCGAGGCGGCCGCGCCGGTTTTCCTCGGCCTCGCGCTGATCCTCCTGGCGCTGGCCGCGGCCGGGTTTTTTCTCACAAAACCCGACGTGTCGAACAGCGCTGCCGGCGACGACGCGGCAGGAGACGTCTCGCAGGATCTGCTCACCTCGTTTCTCGACGCGTTATCCGATCCGGCCGTCGTTCTCGATCGCGATGGCTGGGTTGTCGCATTCAATCCCGCCGCCCGCGCCGTCGCGCCCGGCCTGCGGCGGGGCGAGCCGGCCTCGATCGGGCTTCGCATTCCGGAACTGGTCGACGCCATCGCCCGCGCGGTGAAAGGCACATCCGCCGAGCGCGTGGAATTTTCCGAACGCATCCCGACCGAGCGATGGTGGGAGGCCGCGATCGCGCCGGTTGCCGCCGCGGGCGAGGCCCGGCCGTTTGGCGACGGTCATTTCCTGCTCACCTTGCGCGATCTCTCGCCTTTGCGCCGGGTCGAGGAAATGCGCGCCGACTTCGTCGCCAATGCGAGCCACGAATTGCGCACGCCGCTCGCGGCCCTGCTCGGATTCATCGAGACGCTGAAAGGCCCCGCGCGCGAGGATGTCGCCGCGCGCGAGCGTTTCCTCAACATCATGGAATCGCAGGCGACGCGCATGGCGCGGCTGATCGACGACCTGTTGTCGCTTTCCAGAATCGAACTCAATGCGCATCTGCGCCCCGACAAGCCGGTCGATCTGCTGTCCGTCATCCGCCAGGTCGGCGACGCGCTGCAGACGCTGGCCAAGGATCGCGGCGTCGAAGTCTCGATCACGGCGCCGCCCGCGCCGCTGATCGTGCCGGGCGACCGCGACGAGCTCATCCGCGTGTTCGAGAACCTGATCGAGAACGCGCTCAAATACGGGGCGTCCGGCAAGCGCGTCGAGATCACCTTGTCGAGTTCCGAAACCGGCGGGCAGCGGGAAGCCGTTGTCGCCGTGCGCGATTACGGCCCGGGCATCGCCGCCGAGCATCTGCCGCGCCTGACCGAGCGTTTTTATCGCGTCGACGTCGCTGGCAGCCGGGCGCTCGGGGGAACCGGGCTTGGGCTCGCCCTCGTCAAGCATGTGCTCAACCGCCATCGCGGGCGGCTTTCGGTCGCGAGCCGGGCCGGGGAAGGTGCAACCTTTACCGTCCGATTGCCGTTATCCAACGCGGATGCTTTGCCAGCAGCTATAAAGTCTTGATTTGTCAGCGGCTTGCGGCGTCATCGAACTGTCATCGGAATGTCATAGCTCAGAGACGAAGTCGCCTTAACGCGACACGGGTAGGCGGGCGGTCCGAAAAGACCGACAGGAACAATTGCCGCTCCCCAAAAAACGAAGGAGAGATCTCTTGAAAACCAAGACACTCGCAGGCGCATTCGCGCTCGCGGCGGCCGGCATGATCATCGCCGGTAACGCCGAAGCTCGCGATCAGATTCGGATCGTCGGTTCGTCCACCGTCTATCCGTTCACCACGACCGTTGCCGAGCAGTTCGGCAAGTCCTCCGGCATGAAGACGCCGGTCGTCGAATCCACCGGCACCGGCGGCGGCATGAAGCTGTTCTGCGCCGGCGTCGGTGAGTCGCATCCGGACATCACCAATGCCTCGCGCCGCATGAAGAAGGGCGAGTTCGAGTCCTGCCAGAAGAATGGCGTGACCGATATCGTCGAGCTCAATATCGGCTTCGACGGCCTGACCGTGGCGCAATCCAAGCAGGGCCCCACCCTCAAAGTGACGCTCGGCCAGCTTTTCCTGGCGCTCGCCAAGGAAGTTCCAGGCGCCGACGGCAAGCTCGTCGCCAATCCGTACAAGAGCTGGTCGGATATCGACAAGGCGCTGCCGAACATCAAGATCGAAGTGCTCGGCCCTCCGCCGACCTCCGGTACGCGCGACTCCCTGCATGAATTGTTCATGGAAAAGGGCGCCGAGCAGATTTCTGCGCTCGCGGACCTCAAGAAGTCGGACGTCAAAGCCTTCGACAAGGCCTGGAAGACGCTGCGTGAAGACGGCGCCTATGTCGAAGCCGGCGAGAACGACAACGTGATCGTCCAGAAGCTGGAAGCCAACAAGAATGCCTTCGGCATCTTCGGCTATTCGTTCCTGGAAGAGAATTCAGCCAAGCTGAAGGGCGTTGCGCTCGACGGCGTCGCGCCCGAATTCGACAACATCACCTCGGGCAAGTACAAAGGCGCCCGCCGGATGTATGTGTACTTCAAGAAGCAGCATCTCGGCATCGTGCCGGGCATCGACAAGTTCGCGATCGAGTATGTGTCTCAGAAGGCGATCGGCGAGGACGGATATCTCGCCAAGAAGGGCCTCGTGACGCTCCCCAAGAAGGAGATCGAAGAGGTTCGCAAGGGTGTGACCGGCATGACGCCGATGTCCCCCGCGCCCCTGTCGTAATCGGATCGTTCCCCGTGGCTGCGCCGGATCGGTGCAGCCACGGTTCTTCCTTGCAGAGTAGCGATCGTGTCGCTGAGTGGGGGTGAGGCCATGAGCCTCGTTTATTTTCTCGGTCTTGTCCTGCTGGTGGCGGCCGGCTATCTGTTCGGCCGGTCGCGGGCAAACGCAGCCGCGGCGAGTCAGAGGGCGGCGCTGCATTCCCGCCCTGTTTATCACGGGGCCTTTGTCGCCATCGCCGCGCTCGTCCCGATGCTCGCCATCTTCGTGATCGGCCGGCCTTTGGCCGATTACATCGTGAACACGCAGGCGCTCACCGCTTATGACCCCGCCATTCTTGCCGACGATCTCCGGCGCGCCTCCGTATTGCGCGACATCATCTCGGTGGCGAATGGACAATATTCCGGCGCCCCGGCGCTCTCGCTGAGATCGGCCGCCGACGTCTATTCATCCTGGAATTCCTTCGCCAGCACCTTGATCGTCGCCGCGGGCTGGATTTTCGGATTGCTCGGCGTGTCGTTCGGTCTGCGGGCTCTGTCGCCGAATTTTCGCGCCCGCAACCAGGTCGAGCGGGCCGTCAAGATCGTTCTCTTTGCCGCCGCCTGCGTCGCGGTGCTGACGACCGTCGGCATCCTGTTCTCGGTCCTTTTCGAGACGATCCGTTTCTTCGAAAAGGTTTCGCCGTTCGAATTCCTGTTCGGTCTGCAATGGTCGCCGCAAATCGCGATGCGCGCGGATCAGGGCGGCTCGTCGGGCGCTTTCGGAATCATACCGCTCGTCACCGGAACCTTCCTCATTACCTTCATCGCCATATTGATCGCGGGGCCGATCGGCCTGTTCGCGGCCATCTATATGGCGGAATATGCGTCGCCGCGCTTTCGCGCTTTCGCAAAGCCCTTGCTGGAAATTCTCGCGGGAATTCCGACCGTGGTGCTGGGATTTTTCGCCGCGCTCACGCTGGCGCCCCAGGTGCGCGGATGGGGCGAGACTTTCGGCCTTAACGTCGCGTCCGAGAGCGCGCTGGCCGCGGGCATCGTGATGGGAATGATGATCATTCCCTTTATTTCGTCGCTGTCCGACGACGTGATCAACGCGGTTCCGCAATCCTTGCGCGACGGCTCCTATGCGATGGGCTCGACCAGGTCGGAAACCGTCAAGAAGGTGATTTTGCCGGCGGCCTTCGCCGGCATCGTGTCGGCCTTCATGCTGGCGATCAGCCGGGCCGTCGGCGAAACCATGATTGTCGTCATGGCCGCCGGCCTCGCCGCCAATCTGACCTTCAATCCGCTCGAAGCGGTCACTACCTTCACGGTCCAGATCAAGACTATTCTGGTCGGCGACCAGGAATTCGATAGCGCAAAGACGCTGGCGGCATTCGCTTTGGGCTTCGTGCTGTTTTTCTTCACCTTGACGCTCAACGTGATCGCAATGCAAATCGTCAAACGGTATCGCGAACAATATGACTGACGTGACAATCCCGGTTGTAAGAACGATCGATGTGTCGACTGAAGCGGCGAAGGCGCGAGTCCGCGCGCGTTATCGCGCGGAAGCCCGGTTCAAGTTCTACGGGGTCGCCGCCATCGCCGTCACCGCGATATTCCTTGTCGTGGTGCTTGCCGACATTCTGACGAAGGGAATTCCGGCCTTCACCCAGCACGAACTAAACATGCAGGTGAAAATCGACGCGGCCGAGATCGACCCGCAGGGTACGCGCAATCCGGAAACGATCCGCGCGGGCGATTTTCAGCTGCTGGTTCGCGACGCGCTGCGCGCGCAATTTCCCGAAGTCACCGACCGCCCGGGCCGCCGGCTGCTGGACGGGCTGCTGTCTTCAGGCGCGTCCGATGTTCTTCGCGACCGCGCCGTTGCCAATCCGGTCCTGATCGGCCAGACCATCGCGGTTCCCGTGCTTTTGTCGGACGACGCCGATCTCTATTACAAGGGCCGCGGCACGCCGATATTGCGCAGTCCCGGCCAGGGGTCGGCGACGCTCAGCGGCATGGCGGGTGAGATTACGATCCGCACCTCGGGAAAGGATTTCGCGGAGCGCACAATCGAAGTGAAACGGCTGCTGTCCGTGCGCGCCCGCGCCGAACGCACCGAGGCGGCGCGGCTCTCGCGCGTGATCGCGGCGGTCAATGCGAGGAAGACGGCGCTGGAGGCCTCGCTTGCGGAAGCCCGCAATACCGGCCGCATCGGAGGCCTGGAAGAACGCATCAAGGCGACGGGAGACGAGGCGGACGCTTTGTCGCAGCGCGTCAAGCAGCTTGAAGAAAGCGCCGCGTCCCTTCAGGCGCGTTTCGACAACCATTCGGGAAGCGAGGCTTTGACCCCGGAATTGCCGAGCCTGCTCGTCGCCATCAACGGCGGTCTTGTGAAGGCGACCGAGATCGATTCCAGCGGCATCAAGGGCGACGTCATTCTGCCGCTCAAGTCGGATGCCGAAGCCAAGCCCGGCAGCTGGCAGATCGTCGTGTATTCGACGCCGGAAAGCGATCGCCGCGTCGCCGATAAAGAGGTCGCATGGCTGGAACGCCTGCGCGAGGCGGGCATCGTCGAGAGCAAATTCAACTGGGCATTTTTCACGTCCGGCGACAGCCGGGAGCCGGAACTGGCGGGTATTCGCGGCGCGTTGATCGGCTCGGCCCTGACGTTGCTCGTCACCCTCGGGCTTTGTGTGCCATTCGGCGTCGCCGGCGCGGTCTATCTGGAGGAATTCGCGCCCAAAAACCGCCTGACCGAACTGATCGAGGTCAACATCAACAACCTTGCCGCGGTGCCTTCGATCGTGTTCGGGCTTCTCGGGCTTGCCGTGTTTCTCAATTTCTTCGGGTTGCCGCGTTCCGCCCCTCTTGTCGGCGGACTGGTTCTGGCGCTGCTCGTGTTGCCGACCATCATCATTGCTTCGCGCGCCGCACTCAAAGCCGTTCCGCCGTCGATCAAGGAAGCGGCCCTCGGCGTCGGCGCCTCGCATCAACAGGCCATATTCCATCACGTGCTGCCGCTGGCGATGCCCGGGATCATGACCGGAACCATCATCGGGATGGCGCATGCGCTCGGCGAGACGGCGCCGCTCCTGATGATCGGAATGCTCGCCTTCATCGTCGAAGTCCCAAACGGGATAACCGCCGCCGCCACCGTGCTGCCGGCGCAGATTTATCTCTGGTCGGATCTGCCCGAGATCGCTTTCCAGGCCAAGACGGCGGCCGCCATCATCGTGTTGCTCATGTTTCTCTTCGTCATGAACGGATTGGCCATATTTCTCCGCAAGCGTTTCGAGCGCCGGTGGTGAGTGAAAGATACTGGAGATGTTAGCGATGGACGCCCTTGTTCAATCCCGCCCGGCTCCGGTGAGCCACGCGGATGCTCGGCCGAAAATCACCGCGCGCGACGTCAATGTCTATTACGGCGAGAAACACGCGCTGAAAAACGTGTCGATCGATATTCCGAAAAATTCCGTGATGGCCTTTATCGGTCCGTCGGGATGCGGAAAGTCCACGTTCCTGCGCTGCATCAACCGGATGAACGACACGATCCCCACCGCCAGGGTCACCGGCGCCATCGCGATCGACAACCAGGACATTTACGACAAGTCGCTCGACGTCGTGCAGTTGCGCGCGCGCGTGGGAATGGTGTTCCAGAAGCCGAACCCGTTTCCTAAATCGGTTTACGAGAATGTCGCCTATGGCCCGCGCATTCACGGTCTCGCCCGCAACAAGGCGGAACTCGATGAAATCGTGACCACGAGCCTTAAGCGCGCGGGATTGTGGGAAGAGGTCAAGGACCGGCTCTCCGATTCCGGAACCGGCCTGTCCGGCGGCCAGCAGCAGCGGCTTTGCATCGCCCGCGCCATCGCGGTGGGACCCGAAGTCATTCTGATGGACGAGCCCTGCTCGGCGCTCGACCCGATCGCCACCGCCAGAATTGAAGAATTGATGGATGAATTGCGCGAGAACTTCACCCTCGTCATCGTCACCCACTCGATGCAGCAGGCGGCCCGCGTGTCGCAGCGGACGGCCTTTTTCCATCTCGGCATTCTCGTCGAAGAAGGCACGACCGAAACGATGTTCACGACGCCGAGCGACAAGCGCACCCAGGACTACATCACAGGCCGCTTCGGCTGATGCGCGCCAAATCGCCGAACGGCAAGGAAAAAGTCATGCCTGAACATATCGCCAAGGCCTTCGACGTCGACCTGCAGGAGCTCACCCGCAAAGTGGCGGAAATGGGCGGCCTGGCCGAAAAAGAGATCGCCGATTCGGTCGATGCGCTGGCTCGCCGCGATCACGATCTCGCGAAAAAGGTGATCGCGACGGACAGCCAGATCGACGCCTTGCAGCTCGAAATCGAGGAAAAGGCCATCCTCACCATCGCGCGGCGTCAGCCGATGGCGGTGGATTTGCGCGAAGTCGTGGGCGCGCTGCGCGTCGCCAACGATCTCGAGCGCATCGGCGATCTCGCCAAGAATATCGGCAAGCGCGTGCTGGCCTTGTCCGGCGAGTTTCCCTCGCAGAAACTCATCCGCGGCGTCGAGCACATGACGAGCCTCGTGCTGGCGCAGATCAAGCAGGTGCTCGACAGCTATGCCGCGCGCGACGTCACCAACGCTCTCATCGTGTGGAAGGGCGACGAGGAAATCGACGCCATGTGCACGTCGCTGTTCCGCGAATTGCTGACCTACATGATGGAAGATCCGCGCAATATCAGCTTCTGCATCCATCTGATGTTCTGCGCCAAGAATATCGAGCGCATGGGAGACCATGCGACGAACATCGCCGAGACGGTGCATTACATGATCGAGGGCTATCCGATCGCCGAACAGCGGCCGAAGGGCGACACCACGACCTTCGCCATGATGCCCGCGCAGTGATGGACGCGGGACCGGATCGCGGAATGAACGGGCAGGCGGCGAAAATCCTGATCGTCGAAGACGAGGAGCCGTTGACCCTGCTCCTGCGCTACAACCTTGAATCCGAAGGCTACCAGGTGGATTCGGTCGCGCGCGGCGACGATGCCGACACCAGGCTCAAGGAAAGCGTGCCCGATCTGATCGTGCTCGACTGGATGCTGCCGGGACTTTCAGGGATAGAATTATGCCGGCGGCTGCGGTCGCGGCCGGAAACGAAATCGTTGCCGATCATCATGCTGACCGCGCGCGGCGAGGAAAGCGAGCGCGTGCGCGGCCTTGCGACTGGAGCGGACGATTACATCGTCAAGCCGTTCTCGGTGCCGGAATTGCTCGCGCGCGTGCGCGCGCTGTTGCGGCGCGCGCGGCCCGAGCGCATGGCGGATGTGCTGACGCTCGGCGAGATCGAGCTCGACCGGGTCAAGAAGCGCGTGCTGCGCAGCGGGCGCGATATCGAGCTTGGCCCGACCGAATACCGGCTGCTTGAATTCCTGATGGAGCGCCCCGGCCGCGTGTTCACGCGCGAGCAATTGCTCGACGGCGTCTGGGGCAGCGAAGTCTATATCGACGAGCGCACGGTCGACGTGCATGTCGGGCGGCTACGCAAGGCGCTCAATCGCGGCAACGACAACGATCCGATCCGCACCGTGCGCGGCTCCGGCTATTCGATCGACGACCGTTTCGGGAAAAAAGCGGGTTAGAGCGCGATTTTCCTGTCATCGCCCGCGAATCCCGGGTTCACCCGAGATTCGCAATTTTAATGGCGCAAGTCGGCCAAGGCCGACTTGCGTGAGGCGGGCGATCCAGAAAGCAAGACGTGGATGGCCGGGCCTTCAGCGCGAAGACGCGCTTTCGCCCGGCCATGACGTTGTCAGAGACGCCCGCATCTCTCTCGCCGTCATGGCCGCATTCATTGCGGCCATCCACGTCTTGCTTGCGTCACTAAGCCCGCACAACGTTGTCATCGCCCGCACCGATCTCGGGTTTACCCGAGATCGGCAGCTTAAACTGCCCAAGTCGGCTAAAGCCGACTTGGGAGGTGGGCGATCCAGCGTGAAAACCAATGCTGCCTCGACTGGATGCCCCGCTTTCGCGGGGCATGACAACCTTGTATTTTATCTCTTGATTGAATTTTGTTTTAGCTATATATTCTGAATCATCCCCGTTCGCCGAGGGGCGTTCTCGAGGCGATCTGAACGTGAATGGGGAGCGGCGCCCGCGCGTGTGACTCGCAATCACACTCCCGGGCGACCTTGGAGGGCAGCCTCCGGGCCCATTATGAGGCCTAGGGTCAATGTCCTT
>CAMDXM010000075.1 GCA_945878025.1 Pseudorhodoplanes sinuspersici
TATCGCGCGAGGCGCGGTCGAATTCCGCGGTCTGCGCCTTGGCGGCGAAAATGAAGCGGTAGACTTCGCTGCCGAAACGCACGGCATAAAGCCGGAACCACCATTGATCGCCCTTCGCGGTCGCGGTCGCGGCCTTGAAACCGTTGACGGCGATCTCGTCGACGCTTTGCGCGTCGATATTCTCGATCCAGCCGGACAGAAGATATTCCGGCAATTTCTGGTCGGCGGGAACCTTCACCACATCGAGGCGCAAGGCCTGTTCGCCGCCGTCCTTCACGCCGAACACCGCCTGCGCGGTATTGTCGAGCGCATAGCCCTCCGGCGCGGTGAAGGTGAAGCCGAGCTTCGGATGCAGGAACCTGCGTCCGCGCACGAAGCCTTCGCTCGGATCCTCGCCGAAGATCAGCCCGTCGAGCCCCGCGAGATAGGCTTCCTTGTCGCGGGTGCCGGGGCCGGGCGCGACATATTGCCGGGCATTGAGCTGCGCGTTCCGCACGCGCTCCGGGGTCGCGGGATGCGACGACAGGAAATCGAGCGAATGCGGATCGATCTTGGCCGTGATCGCTTTCAGTTCGGCGTTGCGTCCCATCGAGGTGAGAAAACGCGTGGCGCCATACGGATCGTATCCGGCGCGCGAGGAAATGCCGACGCCGATGCCGTCGGCCTCGAATTCCTGCGCGCGCGAGAAGCTTGCGATCGCGATCTTGGATTTGGCGAGCGCGAGCGCGCCCATCTGCGGATCGGCAAGCACGTCGCTCGCGACACGGCTGACCAAGGCGGCCTGGCGCACCTGATCCTCGCGGATCGCGGCATGGCTCGCGATCACATGCGCCATCTCGTGCGAGAGCACCGACGCAAGCTCGGAGGTGTCGTTGGCGAGCGCGATCAGGCCGCGCGTGATGTAAAGCTGCCCCGTCGGCAGCGCGAACGCATTGATGGCCGGGGAATTGAGGATCGTGACCTTGTATTTGAGGTCCGGCCGCTCCGACGAGGCGACGAGTTTCTCGACGACAATATTGATCAGCGGCTGCAGCTTCGGATTTTCGTAGGCGCCGCCATAGGCCGAGAGGATGCGCTGGTGCTCGCGTTGCGCCGGCGTCTGCGCCTCGGCCTGCGGCTTTGGCGCATCCGGCAATACGACCTGCCGCTCGAGAAAGGCCGTGCCCGAACAGCCGGCCAGCACCAGCGACAGCAAAAGCGCCGCGCAGCCCAAGGGGCGGCGGTGGCTGCTTGTGTTCGGCGATGGCGCGGTCACAATGATCTCTGATCCGATTTCAACGCGCGGCGATCTCAATCTGTTGCGGACGGGTGGCTTCGATCACGGGCCCGTTCCTGACATCCACATATCCGCGAATTCTGATGGTGCGGCCTTCAAGCATCCGGGGTTCGATCCCGGCGGCCACAAAGGACGGCTGATTCCGCTTCAGGATAGTGACCGTCAGGGCCTCCGACCAGCGCCTTCCGAAATTGACATAAATCGTGGCCCCGCTGTCCCGAACGGACACAACCCGGCCTTCCACCACCGAAAAACGGCCGCGTTGCGGCCTGATGGCTGGGCCATCATTGGCGGCGCGGACGGCATAACCCGGATCGCCCCACAGGCCAATCCTCGTCTCCCGCGCCTTTTTCTCCTCGCCAAACAGCGCCAGCGAACAGGCCAAAGAGCGTGCCAAAGAACGTGCATTGTCCTGCATCTGCGCCGAGACCCGGGCCTGCCCCCCTGCCAGGAGGTTGTACTGGACCGGGGTTTCCGAGCCGTTGACGAAGGCGAAGGCCGAAATCCGGCCGTAGCGGTCGGGGGTGTCCGAATCCGCGGTCAGGACCACGTCCTTTCCGAGCAGCAGATTTTCGAGCGCGGCTCTGGACGCGAGCGCCGCGGCATTGCCGCCGGCGTCTTGCGGTACGTCGATCCCAGCGAGCCTGATGTCGCGGCCATCGGCGAGGCGAAAGCTGCGCCCATCCGTAACCGCGACCGCCCGGCCGTTGCCGAGCGCCTCGAAGCGGCAGCCGGGAGCTGTTTCAGCCGCGGCGGCCTGCGCGAACAGCAGGCACGCCGTCATCATCGCGGCGGAAGCAGACCGTTGGCGAAATTCGGGTGTCGGGAAGGTCATCCGTCATTATCCGATGACGGGAATGCGGCGGGAAGGGGGCGTTTCGCCGATCAGCGAAAATTGAAGGGTGCAGAAACAAATCCGTCACAAAATCGAGTGTCATGCCCCGCGGAGGCGGGGCATCCAGCCGTCAGGGAAGCTGAACTGCACGAGATCAGAATCCTGGCGCTGGATCGCCCGCCTTCGCGGGCGACGACACTCTTAATGCAGGAGCGTCACACATATCCGCTCGATCCGTCCGGCTTGATCGGCACCTTGCGCGTCCAGTTCACATAATCCTCGGTGCCGAGCACATCCATATCCATCTCGACGCCCCAGCCGGGACGGTCCGGCCGCAACTCGAGATAGCCATCCTTCGGCAAGTAAGGATCTTTCACATAGCGCGCGCCATCGGTGACTTTCGCCGCTGTCTCGCCCTTGCCGGTGCCATAGGCGTAGCCCGGACCGTGCGGCAGGCGATATTCGAGGATGCGAAAATTCGGCTGCGCCGCGCAGAAGTGAACGTTGACCGCGGTCGCCAGCGGCCCCATCGGATTATGCGGCGCGACGCTGACATAATGCGCTTCCGCGAGCGCCGCGATCTTGCGCATTTCGAGCAGACCCCCGACCACGCACACGTCCGGCTGGATGATGTCGCAGCCGCGCACCTGCAGCAGACGCAGGAATTCAAAACGGCTGAAAAGCGATTCCCCGGTCGCGAGTGTGCAGGCGAGGCCGCGCTTCAACTCGCCCCAGACCTCGATATTCTCCGGGCGCATCGGCTCCTCGAAGAACATCGGATCGTAGGGCGCCAGCGCGTTGCCGAGCTGGATCGCCTGCGCGGTCTCGAATATCTTGGCATGCGCGTCGAACGCGATCTCGTATTCGGATTTCACGGTTTCGCGCAAGCTGCGGAAATAATCCGCCGAGGTGCGCACGACCTCGCCCCAGCGATGCCGGTGCATGTCGATGCGGAACGGCGAGAGCTTGAAGGCCGAGATGCCCCATTCGCCGTTGAGCCGGTCGAATTCGTCGCGCGCGGCGGCCGCGTCCGGCGCGGTATAGATTCCGGCATAGACTTTCACGCGTTCGCGCGTATTGCCGCCGAGCAGGCGATAGACCGGGACGTTAAGCGCCTTGGCCGAAATATCCCACAGGCAGTGATCGATCGCCGAGATCGCGGCGAGCCCGAGCGCCCCGGGCGGAAAGCGCGATTGCTGCATCAGCATCAGGATCAGATGCTCGATGCGGCGCGGGTCCGCCCCGCGGACGAATTCGAACAGGTAATCGAGGATCGGCGGCAGCGCCTTGTCCGGCCCGTGATTGTAGCATTCGCCCCAGCCGGTGAGGCCATCGTCGGTGTCGATGGCGACGATCACGCGCGGCCGGTCCTTGTCGCGCGACATGAAACTGCGAAGGCGGTCGATTTTCATGGGAGTGCGTCAGTCCATCGCGACCACGGGTTTGGGCCGGTAGGGCTCTTCCAGGAATGTCATCGTCTCCGCGTCGAGCTTGATGTCGAGCGCCTTGATGGCGTCGTCGAGATGATGCGGTTTGGAGACGCCGATGGTCGGCGAAGTCATTCCGGGCTTCGCCAGCACCCAGGCCAAGGCAACCGCCGCGCGCGAGACGCCGAGCTTTCCGGCGACGACGCCGACGCGATCGGCGATCACATTATCCTCGTTGTCGATGCCGAGCCGCATCTTCGCGGTCATCTTGTCGGTGCGGCCGCGTACGGAGACTTCGCTTCCCTTGCTGTTGCCGGCGAGGAATCCGCGCGCATTGGGGGAATAAGGCGTGAGCGCGACGCCTTCCGCGATGCAGAGCGGATGCATCTCGCGCTCCTCTTCGCGATAGATGAGGTTGTAGAGGTTTTGCATCGTGACGAACGGGGCGAGGCCGCGCTCGCGCTGGATCGTAAGCATTTTCGCAAACTGCCAGGCCCACATCGACGACGCGCCGAGGTAAAGCGCCTTGCCTGCACGCACCACGTCGTTGAGCGCATCGAGCGTCTCTTCAATGGGGGTTTCCGCATCGAAGCGATGGATGATGTAGAGGTCGACATAATCGGTCTGCAGCCGCTTCAGCGACGCGTCGATCGATTCCATGATGTGCTTGCGCGAGAGCCCCTTCTGGTTGGGACCGGGACCCATCGGCCGGCAGACCTTGGTCGCCAGCACGATGTCCGCGCGGCGCGCGAGTGCCTTCAATGCGCGGCCGGTGACCTCTTCGCTGACGCCGGCGGAATAGGCGTCTGCCGTATCGATGAAGTTGATGCCTTTCTCCAGCGCGGCCTTGAAAAACGGCCGCGCGGCCTCATCGCCCAGCGTCCATTCGTGCCAGGCAGGATCGCCATAACCGAGCGTGCCAAGCGACAGCCGCGAGACCTTTACCCCGGTCGCGCCCAGACGGACATATTGCATGAGGTCATTTCCCGGTGAGCAAGGCCGCAAGGGCTATCATTTCCGGGCATTGCACGAAAGGCGCGTCCTTTGGGCTTGAATTTCCGCACCCAGACCGTCTTATTGCGCTCCGGAGGTCCCGTAGCTCAACCGGATAGAGCGGCGGTTTTGGAGTTTATGGGCTACCGCCAACGCGTGCGCCAAATTGTATTATGATCGGCCTGATTGTCGGAGAGAGCGCAATGGATCTTGGTGTCAATGTTTTCGTCATCTTCCTCGTCGGGCTGGTCATTCTCACGATCATGTCGGGCGTCAAGACGGTGTCGCAGGGCTATCACTGGACCGTCGAGCGATTTGGCCGCTACACGCGCACGCTCCATCCTGGTCTCAATCTGATCGTGCCCTTCTTCGACCGCATTGGCCATAAGATCAACATGATGGAGCAGGTGATCGACATCCCGCAGCAGGATGTCATCTCCAAGGACAACGCCAGCGTGACAGTGGACGGTCTCGCGTTCTTCCAGGTGTTCGACGCGGCCAAGGCGAGCTATGAGGTCGCCTTCCTCGACCAGGCGATCACCAAGTTGGCGATGACCAACATTCGTTCGGTCATGGGCGGGATGGATCTCGATCAGATGCTGTCGCACCGTGATGACATCAACGAGCGGCTGTTGCGCGTGGTGGATGCCGCGGTCTCGCCCTGGGGCATCAAGGTCAATCGCATCGAGATCAAGGACATCGTGCCGCCGGCCGATCTCGTTCAGTCGATGGGCCGGCAGATGAAGGCCGAGCGCGAGAAGCGCGCCGAAATATTGCAGGCCGAAGGCCTGCGGCAATCGGCGATCCTCAAAGCGGAGGGCCAGAAACAATCCCAGATCCTGGAGGCCGAAGGCCGGCGCGAGGCGGCGTTCCGCGACGCTGAAGGGCGCGAGCGGCTGGCGCAGGCCGAGGCCAAGGCGACCGAGGTGGTGAGTGCGGCAGTCGCCAACGGCGACATCGCGGCGCTGAACTATTTCGTCGCGGAAAAATACATGAAGGTGCTGACCGAGCTCGCCGACTCACCCAATCAGAAGGTTCTGATCCTTCCGGTCGAGGTGACGGGTGTGCTCGGCACCCTCGCCGGCATCGCCGAGATCGCCAAGGGGACGTTTGGCGAGGCCGCGATCCGCAACACCCAGACAACGCCTGCCGTCCGCACCACGGCGACGCCTGTGGTGCCGCCGCGGCGGCCGACCGGCCCTGGCACCACGTGATGCCATGATCGAAACGATCCTGACATTTGGCGCCTGGAGCTGGATCATCGCTGGCGTGGTCCTGCTGGCGCTTGAACTCGCCGTGCCGGGCGCGTTCATGATGTGGCTCGGGATCGCCGCGCTGCTGGTGGGCGCGATCTCGCTTTTTGTCGCATGGCCGTGGCAAGCGCAGGGCGTTGCATTTGCTGTGTTCGCCGCCGCTTCGGTGCCGCTGTGGCGGCGCTTCGCGCGCAAGGTCGAGCCGGAAACCCAATCGCCGCTGCTCAACCGCCGGACCGAGGCGCTGGTCGGCCGCGTCTTCACTCTGGAGAAGCCGATCGTGAACGGGGTCGGCACGGTGCGGATCGACGACACGATCTGGCGGGTGACGAGCGCCGCGGATGCCCCGGCCGGCAACCGGGTCAGGGTGGCCCACGCCGAAGGGGCCAATCTCACCGTCGAACCGGCCGGTTAGATTCCTGTTTGGGCATGATCTTTTCCGGCCCTTCCTTCGCGCTCAAGGGCGCTCTGCGAAGGTCAAGACCGGTTCCCATCCCGGATCAAGTCTGGGACTGCGCGTTACGGATTGTTATGCTAAATCCCGCGCGGCACGATCCCGTAGCTCAGCCGGATAGAGCGGCGGTTTCCTAAACCGCAGGTCGGAAGTTCGAGTCTTCCCGGGATCGCCATTTTTCTAGAATTTCCAAAGCTGGTCAAAAGCTTTGTCTCTTTTTGTCTCCGAAATTAGCCGCCGCCGCTCACTCACGCTCTTTAGGGTAAAGCAGCAAAGAAGCACGGTTGATCGCTCACTTCAGAGACGAAATCTTGCCTTCAATTTCGACCAGTATCTTCCTAATGTTTCCCACTACACCGACAGCAAAGAGCACAAGCAAAAAAGAGAATCCTACAATCATCCCGACAGTCGGTGCCAGCAAAAAGCTGTCGCCAAAAGTGGCTTTAATGTAGGCAACAGAGTTGAATGATATCGTCCCGACTATAAGAAACATGATTGTCATTGCATATCCGAGAATTGTCGTCCATTTTCTGTGCGTTTCCTGCAACGAAATGGCGACATACTTGCTGTTCTTATCGCCGTCAGCGTCGGCAACAATTTTAACATGATGCAGATAATCACTTATTGAAAGAACCAGGGCGATGAGCACACCGAACAAATAATAAAATTTGATATTTATGTGTGAAAATGATCCCACAATATACAAGATTTGAATGCTCCCAATGGCACCGATAACGGCAACAAGTATACATGTAATACGCCACCGCGGTGAATCTACAAGCTTCGTCGTGAGCGTTACAAAAAGACCGACAGCAAGAATTGAAAAAAAAGTTAGCCCGACGAACTGCGTCAATCCGAGCCGACCAACTTTTTCCATTTGTTCGATATAGTCCAAAGCAATCAATTTTTTGGTCTTAAAATCCTTCGTAAGAGTATCGCTCGTGCACTGAGTGCTTTTGCACTTCTCAAATTTAGCGCTCACGTACGCGGATTGAAAATCTTGAATTATCAAGTTGTTGGATTTTGCCGCTTGGTCATAAATATCGTAATTATATTGGTCATAAACGTAAGGCACAAACATAAGCATGATCGTAGCAAAGATCATCGTCCCGACCAGATAGACGTGATACCGCAAAGGTCTTTGATGGCGGGGAAGTATCTGTGGATCTGTGCCGTCAGTTGTTAATTGCGACATGCATGATCTCCGAAACAACCAATAGTTCGTTGGAAATGATACAACAATCTAGAGTAATTCCAGAAACTCAACAATCACAAAGTTCCAATAAGGCGGCCACTCAAAACAAGACCCTCCGCTTGGCGAAGACGACGTGCGCGACCTAGAGGCACGGGAAATTGGAGAAAGGAATCTCCGAAACCCGAGGTGGTGATGCGCTGCGCGTATAGCGGACCTATTACGAGGTCCATGACCCAGAAGTGCCCGATGTTTCGATCGAGCTACGCGTGACGATTGCGACCAATTCAGCAGGCGGGATTTGCGCGACAAGGGGTTCATCACTCAGTAAGCGCATTGGCCTCTCGAAACGTCACGAGCTTGTTCAACTCGCGCGACCAAAGTGCAAGTGTGAGGTTTCTTGGAATGCTGAGAAGCGAAATTTCCTTGCACGGCAGACTGTCACCTAAAGACAGAAAGCATCCCTTCAGATGATATGATGGAATCCTGGGGCTAAAATGATGGAGATGATGATACCCAATATAGCCGGTGATCCATTCGAGAGCGATCGGCATCGACAAATATGAGGATGACTGCAATGCTGCATCATCGAACTGCCAGGTTGGTTGGTCAAACCATTCTGCTTGTTCGAATTGATGTTCCACTACAAAAATAACAATCCCAACAACTCCTGCCACATACAATGGCGGCAAAAAAACTAGCAACATAATTGAACCGAAAAAGTAAAAAATAATCCCATAGAATAATATGATTGTTGCAGTATGAGACGCGCAGCTTCTAAGGCGCTTACCGCGCAGTTCCCTCGGCACTCGTTGTCGCAAAAGGAGATAACCAAGCGGCGCCAATCCTAGGAGATAAGCGGGGCTGCGAAATATCCGATACGCAAGGCGGTGCAAAGCCGGCGCGCTTCTGTACTGTTCAATGGTCAGTAATAGAATATCGCCGAACGTGTGCTTATCAAGACGTGCAAAACAACCATGATGGTCAAGGTGCTCTTCTCTCCATGCAGTAAATGGCACAAGTGTTACAATTGAGCACGCGCGTCCCAATACTCGATTTAAGTACGGACGTGCAAAATAACTATCATGGCCGCAGTCATGCTGGATGGCGAACAGTTTGGCGATAGCTAGGCCGCAGGCGACATAGCCAACAATCAGGGTAGGTAGCCACAATATCGCACCGCCCTCGGCGGCAAGACACAAATTTACCAAGGCTAGCGCCGACAGGTAAAACGTACAGGCAGCTAAGAGATCAGTCGCCGCCAAAGTAGTATTAGATACGCGATAGCTTGCGATTATCTGTTGAACCGTACACGATCGTTGAGATGTACGCGTCTTTGCGGCGGTCGACATTACGCATGCCCCTAGAAAGCTGGCAGAGTTTTCGTGTCTTTCATAATTGCAGTTGCTTAATTCAAATGCTCGTTTTCGAGAGCCGACCAACAATACTTATAAAAAAGGATTAGCAAAGTTGCCGTCAATAAGCTCGCCATCATAAGCGTTCCACAAATGCCCTTCAACGCCCAGCAGCACTTCGCTTGGTTGTGGCTACGATCCAACTACGAGCTTTGTACCGAAATTTGGGTTGTTTGTCCTAGGCCAATACGTCCCGAGCAGCGTACAAATTTAGGATATGTACGGTATTTGAGCATCGGCAGGCTCGGGGAATGCCGGTTTGGTCTTTGCATTGGTATTTAAACCGCAGGTCGGAAGTTCGAGTCTTCCCGGGATCGCCATTTATCAATGCTTTTTAGCAGGCCGAACATTTTTAACTTCGATTTAACTCCGCATCAGTCGCGTCGAATCTTCTGACGAGAGGAAATTTTTCTATGCGCAGAATAGGGATGGTCTTCGGTTTGTGACGCCGACCAGACACGTCAGCTTCGGATATCAATGTCCGCTTATTGGGAATGAACGGACGTTGCGCGGACTGTTTGCTACAGCCGATAATGACCCAACAGCGATATTGCATGTGCGCTGCAGTAATTTTTTGATGCCAGTTCCAAACCCTTCCAAGTTGGATCCGTCTCGGCCGCGCCAGCTACCCATCGGGAAAGCACCATGAAAAATCAAACGAAAAAGCGGCACTCAACGTGAGTGCCGCTTCCTCGATCCCGCGATGAGATGCTCGCGGCCTATTTGGCCTTCAGTCCATCGCGGAACGCGATCGCTTCGAGTTCGACCCGCACCGCGTCCATGACCGGAACCACGGGGCGCGCCTCGAATGTGAAAGCCGGCAGCATCGAGCAGAACTTGTGAACCGCCAGCGGTTCGTCGCAGTCGAGCAGCATGTATCCGCCCCAGTCACCGACGCGGATGACGAACATCTCGATCTTGAAGTTGTCCGGCGTCTTCCATTGCGTGAAGACTTCCAGAATGCGCTTCTGGGCGTTCTCGTATTCGATCGGCGAACCTTGCGATCGTTCGTTCCAGGTGACGACGTATTTCATTGCATTCTCCAATTGGGCTGAAAAGTTTTAGGCGCTGTAGCGGCCGGCGAGCTTGGCCGCCTGCGGTTTGCCCTGGTGTCCGGCTTCTTTCATGATCGCCGGCACCTCGGGATCAGAGACGAAGCTCTGCCAGCCCTTGTCGTCCCAATCGAAGATCACCCAGACGCGGTCCGCTTCGGCGGGATCGCGGAAGACGGTGCAGCCCTTGGAGCCGTGTTGCTTTCGCTTCTCGGCGCCTTTGGTGGAGAAGATTTTCAGGAATCGGTCGAAATCGTCGACCTTCGTGGTTGCGAGCATCATTTTATCCTCCTGTCGTGTCCGGTGGCGAAGTGCCCGGCTCACGTCAGCAGGATGCCCGCGAGGCTAAAGCCTCACATGGGGTGGATTCCCTAGGCCGCGTGTATTCCCTGCTGCACCAATCCACGCTCAAGGGCGTAAAGGGCAGCGCCGGCGCGGGTTGTCACGCCGATCTTGGAATAGAGATTCTGGATGTGATTGTCGGCGGTTTTGGGCGCGATTTCGAGCAGGCGGGCCGCTTCCTTGGCGGTGTGCCCGGCTGCGATCAACCTCAATACTTCGATCTCGCGCGGCGTTAGGCCCGCCAGGCGCTCGGCCGTGGCGCGGCGGGCGGGCTGACCGGCGCAGGTCAGGACCGCCTCCACGGCTTCAGCACAGAGCTTTCCTTCCTTGACCGCACCGCGAAGTTTTGCGGCCGCTGCCGCATCGCTCAAGCCGGCGCGGTGGGGCCGCGCTTCCCGTGCGGTCTGGAATGCTTCGGCGGCGGCAAGAACGCGGGCGGCGGGCGAGAGGTCATTGCCGCGGGCGTAGCGGTGGTAGCCGCTGCCGTCGAGGTGCTCGTGATGACGCAGCACCAAAGCGGCAACCTCCTTGCCTTCGCCGCCCATTGACGCCAGCGCGCGCTCGCCATGATAGGGATGCAGCCGTGCCTCGTCGGTCTCGCGTTGGGTGAGCGCGCCGGCCCGCATCCAGGTCGCGACCGGAACCGCCAACTCGCCGATATCATGCGTGTAACCCGCCCAGCGGACATCGCGCATGTCGGACGCGGGCAATCCCATGTGCTTGCCCGCTGCATGGGCAAGCTCCGCCACTGCGCGCGAATGACCGAACGTGAAGGGCATGCGCATGTCGATCATGTCGGCGATGGCGAGATAGGCTTCCTCGCAAGCGTCCTCGCCGAGCACCGCATGGGGAAGAGGTTCCAGCGCCAGGATCGTCTCGCGGTCGACGGGCCCGTCGATGCCCACCATCAGTCGTTCGGCATGAGCGAGAAAGAAATTGGCCAACTCTGGATCATAGGCGCTGCCACTGCGTTTGGTGATGATCGCGATCATCTCCTCGAATCCATGGTGCTCGGTCAGGACGACCGCGTCCTGGGCCAATGCCACAATTCGCACCGGAAGCCTGACGGCATCGCCCTTGAGCCCGAGCGGCAATCCGAGTCCGTCCCACCGCTCGTAAGGCTGGCCCAGATTCTCGCAAGCCTCGAGTGAGAGCCCGATTCGCCCTGCGATCATCTGGGCAACCTCGCAGCAGCCGGCGAGCACTGGAACGGTTACGGTTCTCGCCTCGGCAACGGCATTGTCGACTTCCGCGGGCGACATGGTCGGGAAGGTGCGTGTCAGGGCGCGGGCAAACATCGCGCGGATTTCCGCAATGTTGCCTCTGTCGATGAGCGCATAATCCTGGTGAAGGGCGATTTCGTTGCCGAATGCCGCAGCCAGCAAATGGGTGTCGGCGTTACACCCGACGTGGCGGAGCAGGGCTTGGTGATAGACACTGCGGCGCATCTGTTCGTCGAGGCCAGCGGTCTCGGCCAGCCGCATCGCCAGCACGCAGGATCGCAACGCAAAATCCCGCGTATGACCGGTAGCCAGGTCCGTCGCATAGGCGAGCGTCATCAGAAAATCGGCGCGCCGAACCGCCAGTGCCGCCATTTGAATATGCCCTCGTGCGCCCGTCGGCGAGTGTATCCCCAATTGCGGGACCACATAAGCTTTCCGCTCGACCCGAAATTGGCGGAAGCGAAAGAGGTGGAATGGGCACGAAACAGACATTCCAGTCCCGCATATCAACGTCCGCTCATTGGGCATGAGCGGACATACCTGTCGCTGTCCGGTATTGACTACCGACCATACGGTTTCCTAAACCGCAGGTCGGAAGTTCCAGTCTTCCCGGGATCGCCAGTTTTCCTACGCACGCCGCACGGGAACAATGAGCCTGAATATTCCAATTGACCCAAATCAATGCCCCTCAACCGAGAGCCATGCTACTTATTCAAAATGAGCAAGACACCTGCATGTCCGACATGCGGCCGCCCGATGGTGCTGGTGGCCGCCTTATCTCGTCCGGCCGGAATGCCCGAGCGGCACACTTACGCTTGCAAGGCATGCGACGTTAAATTCACGGAACTGGACACCGGCGACGGGCCTTTGCCGGACCGGGTCTGCGTATTGAATTTCGAGGCCGGTTTGGAGTCCATGCGACAGTAAGGCGGAACCGGTCTTTCGCTGCGCGCCGCGAACGCTGCGAAGGTCTGATATACGAGTCCTTTCAGACCGTCGGCAATGCCCCTACCATCGGCTCTGGAAAGCGATAGTCTTTCAGGTTCGATGAATTGCCCGGGGGCAATATGCGATATCGTCGCGGGCTTTGGCTCGCCGGGTTTGTGTTTTCACTCGCGCCGCATGCCGTTGACGCGAGTTCCTGCGTCAGGCCGGTCACTCAGAAGATCGCTTTCGAGAAAGGCGCGGTGTGCTGGAATTATTCCGGCACGGCCACGCATTTCAAGGGCCGTTTTTCCGCCGGCCAGAAATTGACGGTCAAGATGTCCGGCGAATTGCTCGAATACAATGAAAGAACAAAAGCCATCGAGACGAAATGGGCTGCGAGGACGCCAAGCGTCGACGGCCCGCAGGATTTCCATGCCGAAGGCGATTTCGGCCAGGATTCCGGAACGCTCGAAGTCACCGTTCCAAAGACCGGGCTTTATCAGTTCGGCTTTTATCCCTGCGCGATGTGGCATAATCCGGGGCAAGTCCAGATCTGCGCGTCGGCCTTGCCGCCAAAACCGACGTCAATCTCTCAAACACGCCAGGTCTCGGCTAGTCCAATATCAGCACGTTGACAAAAGGCCCTCGCGGACCGCGGTAGACCTCAACCCGCACCAACACAGTGCCATTCACGATCCTCGAGATCGCACGCCGCTCAGACGCGCCTCTTTCGATCAGCGCTTCAAGAGCGGCTCGATTGTCCATGTCGCCAAAATAGCGGTCAACTTCGTCTTCCGGGTCTCCTTTGCCGAAGCGATGAAAATTCGCCCGGTCCTGCCGGATGACGGCCGCCGCCGTGGTCAGGCGCTGTCCGCTGGAATTGAAATGATCGCGTTCGCTCAGGAGCGCTTGATAGCTTTCGATCAATTGCTGCGCCTGGCTGGGCGCGATCGCAGCCAGCGTGAGGCCGCCGATCATGAGCAGGAACGACAAAACTCGCATCGCAATCCCCCTAAAGAATGACATTGTCAAATGGCCTTGAGAATTTCGGTATAGCACGGCCATGGTTCTTCGTTGTAAGTATCCGGCTTAACGCACGGAAAGCCGGCACGGCCAAACGGCGAATATCCCTTCTCACCTCATCGCGGATAGAACATCTCCATGCTCAAGGGAAAAACAGCGCTCGTCACCGGCTCGACCAGCGGCATCGGTCTCGGCGTCGCCGAGGCCCTTGCCGAGGCCCGCTGCAATATCGTGATCAACGGCTTCGGCGACGCAGCCGAGATCGAGGCCTTGCGGGGCCGGCTCGAGAAAACGCACGGCGTCAAGGCGCGCTATGACGGCGCCGATATGAGCAAGCCCGCCGCCATCGAGGCGATGATCAAGAAAGCCGTATCCGAATTCGGCGCGGTCGACATCCTGGTCAACAATGCCGGCATCCAGCATGTCGCGCCGGTCGACGAATTCCCGCCGGACAAATGGGACGCGATCATCGCGATCAATCTGGTTTCGAATTTCCACACCATCCGTCATGCGCTGCCCGGCATGAAGAAAAAAGGCTGGGGCCGCATCATCAATATCGCCTCGGCGCATGCGCTCGTGGCCTCGCCGTTCAAATCGGCTTATGTCGCCGCCAAGCACGGCGTCGCCGGTCTGACCAAGACCGTGGCGCTCGAAGTCGCGCAGCAGGGCATTACGGTCAATGCCATCTGCCCGGCTTATGTCCTGACGCCGCTGGTGGAGAAGCAGATTCCCGACACCGCCAAGGCGCGCGGAATCACCGAACAGCAGGTGATGACGGATGTGCTGCTGGCCGCGCAGCCGACCAAGAAATTCGTCACCATCGAGCAGGTGGCGGGACTTGCGATGTATCTCGCGTCCGAGCAGGCGGCGTCCGTGACCGGCGCGATCCTGTCGATCGACGGCGGCTGGACCGCGCAGTAGGTCGCTCTATCGCCGTCACCCTGAGGTGCGCGACGGCCTGTTATTTGGCCGCTCATCCTTCGAGGCTCGCTCGCAAACACTCGCTCGCACCTCAGGATGACGGATCGAGAGTCTTCATCTCGGCGCGGAAAAAACCGTCCCAGACGCGGTCAAGCTGCACCAGCGCGTCCTTGAGCGGAATCACCGACAGCTTCTCGCCGTCGCGCCGCAGCACGCCGACGCGTTCGAGCTTCGCCAGCGCGTCGCCGACCTCGAAATCGACATCGATGCCGAAATGCGCGTTGAGCCAGGTCTCGATCGCGGCGTCGAGTTCGCCTTGCGCCAGCGGCGTTTTCGCGTGCAGCAGGAAATGATAGGCGAGGAACGCCTCCTTGCATTCCTGCTCTTCCGCGGCGCCGATCAGATAGTCGAATATCCCGGCATTGTTGTTGATGTTGCGGAAGTAGATATTGTCGTTGAGCAGCTTGTGATATTTCAGCGACTGGCGCTGATACTTGACCCATTGCTGCGCCAGAAATCCGCCAAGCGCGACCAGCCCGCTGAGTGCGGCGAGCGCCTTCTTCACCTCGCTTTCCTGCACCGCGCCGGAAATACCGAGATAAAATCCGGCCACCAGGAACAGCACGCTCAGCGTCGACAGCAGATTCATCACGATGGGAACGCCGCCCGCGACGGCGGGAACCGTGAGCACAAGCTTGTCCATGTTGCTCATCACCACGCGCACATTCGGAAACAGTGCGTTGAGATCGGCGCTCGCGATATTGCGGAAGTATTTGATCATCACCGAGCC
>CAMDXM010000076.1 GCA_945878025.1 Pseudorhodoplanes sinuspersici
CACGCCGATCAGAAGCTGGTACACGACGGTAAAAACAAAGAACCGCATGAAGCGCGGCTCCGACGGCGCGAGCGCATAGCGCTGCGCGACTTCGCCGAGCAACACGAAGCGGTGCATGGCGATGGCGACCGGCGTCAAAAGAAAACCGGTCACGATGCCGCTCAAGGTTCCGATCGCCTGCGCGGCGAAACCGGGTTCGGCTTGCGGGCCCGGAAACAGCGGGAGCGTCGCAACGTTGAGTGCGAACATGATCAGCATCGCGAGGCCGAGAACCGCGGGCATCCTGGACAACGCCACGAAGGCATAGCGCCAGCCTTGTATCGTCAATTCGACAATCGGGGGATGTTCGCCTGCCGCCATGGTCGCCTCCCATGCGTTGGGCCGCCATGGTCACAGATTCCGCGCGCGGCGGAAAGGTCCGGAACGCGCTGCGGAATACCGAATTTACCTCTTCGCGGACCCTGCCCGCCGCTCCAGCGGAGTCACCTTGAACGTGCGCAATTGTCCGCGCCGCAAGACATCGACCGCGATTTCGCGTCCGATCCGCTCGCCGTTGAGCAGGCGGATGAGATCGTCGACGCCGGTGATCGGCTCTCCGTCCGCGCGTACAATCGTGTCGAGCGACATCAAGCCAGCGGCATCGGCCGGGCCGTCGGGCTCGATTGCGGAAATGGTGGCGCCGGTTTCGTTCGCAATGTCCGCGTAACGCGCATGCCGGCGCGGAATGGATGTGGTCTGCGCCGCGATGGCGATATAACCGCGCCGCACGCGGCCATGCTGGATGATCTCGCTCAGCACATATTCGGCAGTGTTGCTCGCGACCGCGAAACAGATGCCCTGCGCGCCTATGATGATCGCGGTGTTAATGCCGATCACCTCCCCGCGCGAGGACACGAGCGGGCCGCCCGAATTGCCGGGATTGAGCGCGGCATCGGTCTGGATCACGTCCTCGATCAGACGGCCGGATTTCGCGCGCAGCGAACGCCCCAATGCAGAGATCACGCCCGCCGTCACCGTGGATTCAAAGCCGAGCGGATTGCCGATCGCGACCACCAATTGTCCGCGCTTGAGCGTTTTGGAATTGCCGAGCTTCGCGGCCGGCAAATCACGCACCGCGCCGGCGCGGAGTAACGCCAGATCGGTGTCGGGATCTTCGCCGAGCACGCGCGCGTCCATGACGCGGCCTTCCGCGTCGGTCAGGCGGATTTCTTTCGCGCCTTCGACCACATGGCTGTTGGTCAGAACGAGGCCATCGGGTGCGATGATGACGCCCGATCCGACGCTGCCGCGCCCCTGCTTGCTCGTTCGGATTTCCACACGCACCACCGCGGGGCCGACAGCGTCTGCAACGGAGGTAACGGCATGCGAATAGGCGTCGAGTAAAGCCGCGTCGTTTTCGGACGGGCTCGCGTTTTCGGATGGGAATTCTGTTGTGATGTCGAGCATGAGGTGTTCCTCGGTCGCCTCATGTAGGGAGCGAAAGCGGGAATGGAAGTGGGCGGCGGTGGCCGCACGCTGAGCTGTCATGCGCGGGCTTGATCCGCGCCCGTCATGGCCGGATTTATTCCGGCCATCCACGATTTGCTTTTGGGAAGGACGACGTGGATGGCCGGGACAAGCCCGGCCATGACAACTTTTTTAACGTTCGCGTCCCGTCCGCTGGCAGTGTTGCGGGCGATGCACTACCATCGTGTCGAACCGGGGGATTGAAATCATGAAATCAATTGTTATCGGCGCATTGTTCGCGGCATTCACAATTTCTGGCGCGACAGTTCCTGCATCCGCGCAGAATTGCACGAACCAGGACACGCTGCGTTCTCCGCCCGGAGCGACGCCGGCAACCGAAGTCACCTTCGTCAATGCGGGGCAAGAATCGCGGCGGATTTTCTGGATCGACCGGAACGGCAAGCGCAAATTCTACAAGGAACTCGGTCCGCACGCGTCCTATACGCAACCGACCTTTGTCGGTCATCCCTGGATCGCTGCCCGCGAGGACGATCGCTGCCAGACCGTTTTCGTCGCAAGGCCGAAGCCGGTGATTGTCGATGTCACGCGCTCTTGCCTCACCGGCTCCATCAACAATAGCGGCGTCTGCGTCGAGGGCGCACAGGCGCCGTCAGCGCCGCAAGGCGTAAATACATCCGGCTGCCAGGGCGGATCGTGGCGCGGCAACACCTGCGTCTGTCCGCGCGGACAGACATTCGATGCCGGGCGCTGTGTCGCCGCCGGGCAGGATCACGGCGGCGTCAATTGCGCGGCGACCGGCGAGTTCTATGACGGCATATCCTGCGTGAAGAAATGTCCGGCCGGCGCCGTCGGGCGCAACGGGATGTGTCAGTAGGCGTTGAGCGGCGCAGCAAATTTGCTGTCATGGCCGGGCTTGTCCCGGCCATCCACGTCTTTCTTCTCAATCTGCCAAAAGCAAGTCGTGGATGGCCGGAATAAATCCGGCCATGACGGCTGAAAGATTTTCGGCACGCCCTCTCGCAGGCGCGTCCGGGACAAGTTCAATCGCTCGCGAGAATCACATTCCGCAGCAGCGGATAGATCTGGTTGTTCCAGCGCGAGCCGGAGAAGACTCCATAATGCCCCACGCCCGCCTGCATGTGATGCTTCTTGCGATAGGGCCGCAGCTTCGAGCACAGGTCATGCGCGGCGACGGTCTGGCCGACCGCGCAGATGTCGTCCTTCTCGCCTTCGACCGTGAGCAATGTGGTCTTGCGGATGGCGGAGGGCTCTACGCGCCCGCCGCGATAATCGAGTTCGCCCTTGGGCAGGAGATGCTCCTGGAACGCGATCCGCACGGTCTCGAGATAGAATTCCGCCGTGAGATCGAGCACCGCGAAATATTCGTCGTAGAAACTCTTGGTCGCGTCGGCCTTTTCCTTTTCGCCCTTGGCGATGTTCTCGTAGAGCTCCTTGTGCGCCTTCACATGACGGTCGATATTCATGCTCATGAAGGCCGCGAGCTGCACGAATCCGGGATAGACCTTGCGCATGCCGCCCTTGTAGCGAAAGGGCACGGTCGCGATCAGGTTCTTCTCGAACCATTCGATCGGCTTGGAATTGGCAAGCTCGTTCACTTTTGTCGGGTTGACGCGGGTGTCGATCGGTCCCGCCATCAGTGTCATGGAGCGCGGCACGGCCGGATTGCCGCCTTGCGCCATCACCGCGGTCGCGACCAGAGCCGCGACGCAAGGCTGGCAGACCGCGACGATATGGCTGCCCTTCCCCATCACTTCCAGAAACCGGATCAGATGCTCGACATAATCGTCGAAACCGAAGCGGCCATCCGCGAGTGAAACATCGCGCGCATTGTGCCAGTCGGTAATAAAGACGTCATTCTCCGGCAGCATGGTGCGCACGGTGTTGCGCAGCAAGGTCGCGAAATGCCCGGACAAGGGCGCCACCACCAGCACGCGCGGCTGCGCGGTTTCGATATCCTTCTTGAAATGCAGGAGCGTGCCGAACGGTGTGACATGCGCGGCTTCCTCGCGCACGCCGACCTCGCGGTTCCCGACCATCACGCTGTCGATGAAAAAGGGCGGCCGCGTATGGGTGAGCCCCGCGCGCGCGATCAGCTCATAGGCCGCGGTGAGGCTCGACAAATGCTGCACATGCGGCTGCCCGGCGGAGCCATTGAGCATCCCGCCAATGCCAGCCGACGCCATGTTCGCGAACATGCGAACCGGCGCCATGATGTCGCTATGGGCTTGATAAGCTTGGTAAAGCATTCCCGTTTCTTGCGGTCAGGCGGCCGCCCGGCGACGGAAAGCCCCAACCCCTGAAGAAAAGGGTAGTGCATTTTCTTTTGCACTGCGAGATAATAAACGGCCGCCGGGGGAAAAACCGGGCTCCTCCCAAGGGGCCTGTCTTCGGGGGAATGCGTCCAATGTCCACGAAATTGGCCAAAGCAACACTCACCATCACCAGCCGCAATTACGGCTCCTGGTCGTTGCGCGGATGGCTTCTGTGCAAGATGGCGGGGCTCGATTTCGACGAGGTGGTGCTCTCGAGCGACGACGCCTCGACTCGCGCGGAGCTCCTGCTGCTCTCGCCCTCGTTCCTTGTGCCGATGCTCACGCATGACGGCGTGAAGGTGTGGGACACGCTGGCGATCGCGGAATATCTCAACGAGATCAAACCCGAAGCCGCGCTGCTGCCGGCGGATCGCGCGGCGCGCGCGCATTGCCGCGCCATCTCGGGCGAAATGCATTCCGGCTTCTCCAATTTGCGTTCGGCCTTGCCGATGAACCTGAAGGCGCATTATCCCGGCTTCAAGGTGTGGCTCGGCGCGCAGGCCGATATCGACCGCGTGCTCGCGGTGTGGCGCGAATGCCTGTCGAAATATCGCGGCTCTTATCTCTTTGGCGACAAGCCCTGCGTCGCCGACGCGATGTATGCGCCGGTCTGCACGCGGTTTCTGACTTACGACGTGAAGCTCGATTCCGGATGCGCCGCCTATTGCTCGACGATCATGACCATGCCGTTCATGCAGACATGGATCGCCGGCGCGAAGACCGAGCCGGACGAGCTCGAAGAGCTGGATGTGGAGTTTTGAAGGTGGCTTAAGCGCGGGGCCGCTGGTTTTCCGTCCTTGCCGTTGTAGATGGCCCAACGCGTGACGCTTACCGTCTAAATCAATACCGGCACCGTGGACTTCCGTCTCCAATATCGGCCATTCTGGTGCAATCTCGTTTTCACCTATCGGATTCTGGCCTGGAGCGGATAACCAAATGAAAATTATCAAGTCTGCAAAGCTTGCGCTGATGACAGCGGCGCTGATCGCCTCTTGCTTTAATTTGCCATCGACTGCGTCAGCGCAAAGTGGCGGAGCTCCGGTGACAACCGCGTCAGGCTTGCAGATCAAGGACATCAAGGTCGGCGCCGGCGCCTCCCCAAAACCCGGCCAAACCTGCGTCATGCACTACACCGGCTGGCTGTATGTCGCCGGAAAGAAGGACAAGAAGTTCGACAGCTCCGTCGATCGCGGCGAGCCGTTCGAGTTTCCGATCGGTCAAAGGCGCGTGATTTCCGGTTGGGATGAAGGCGTCGCGACGATGAAGGTCGGCGGCAAACGCGAATTGATCATCCCGCCCGCTCTGGGCTACGGCGAACGCGGCGCCGGCGGGGTCATCCCGCCCAATGCCACACTGATCTTCGAGGTCGAATTACTTGGCGTCAAATGAGCGGCGGGCTGCCGTTCGGTAACAGGAACGGCTCGTGCATGCGCCGGGGCATGACCATGCCGTTCATGCAGACATGGATCGAAGGCGCGAAGACCGAGCCGGGTGAACTGGAAGAGCTGGATGTGGCGTTTTGAAAGAACATCCGCGCGTAAGCACGCTCAACGGGGCCCGCCTTATAAGAATGAATGAACTACTTGGACGACCCTGCAACCTTGAGAGCCTTGGCAAAATCTGATTGTGGTACGTAATAACTCTGGGCTCTAATGATGCCTCGACCCATGTCACAGAGCAGATCACCCTTACCTAGAAGGCTCTCGGCTCCCGAATCTCCCAGAACGATCTGCGAGTTAGTTGCACTCGCTACTCGCAAACAAACCTTCATCGGGAGATTCGACTTGATTAGCCCAGTTACAACTGTTCGATCCGGCCGCTGGGTCGCGAGCACAAGATGAATACCGGCTGCACGGCCCTTCCCAGCCAGCCTCGCGACCATTTCCTCGAATTCCTTCTTCTCGTCGCCGCCTGTCAATATTAAGTCGGCGAACTCGTCGAAGACAACGACAAGGAACGGAATATCAAAAAGCCCGGCTTGAAAACGGTCAACGATACTAAGAAATCCTTGCTTCGCTAGCGCCTTATAACGATTTTCCATTTCCGACACCGCGTCACTAAGTACTGCGAGTGCCGTCTCAATGTTCGTCGCAATCGGCCGCCACAAATAGGGACTTGCATCTGCGCTGCTGAAGGTGAGGATTTTTGGATCCACCAACGCCAAACGTATTTTATCGGGCGAATTTCGAAAAGCGAGACTGACGATCAGCGATCTCAACCATTCGCTTTTCCCGCTTCCTGAGGTGCCAGCCACCAGAATGTGGCAAGTATTCGAATCGCAGAAGTCGGATAAAATTGCTTCGCCCTCAATTCCGACGCCCACCGGGAAAGCCATGGGGCTTTTGCTGTCTCGCGCAGACTGATCATTCAGATATTTTAATAGCGGCATCGTCTGCCGATCCGTGCGCGGCAGATCGAGAATGACAAATCCTTTCCCTGGTTTGATTAGCGGTGGTTCATCCAAGGCAAGTGCTATTTGCAAATCTGCCGCTCGATTAGCTAAGGACGCAACTTTGACGCCGGGCGACGGTTTCAGCTTGATACGCGTAACTTGGGGCCCTTCCACTACCCCAACCGTTTCGACACCAAGGCCGAATGCTTCAAAGGCAGCAACAATTTTTGTCGCCAAATCGGAATGGCTCGACACGTGGGTTTTAGTTTCAGACTTCTTTGATTTTGGAGCAAACATTTCCTGCAAGACGGGGACAACAAGGCTGGCATAAATGTCCGCCAATTCCTGTGTGGAAATATTCACTTCCATGAATTCCGGCAAGTAATACTCTAACGGCCCGCAAAACTCACATCCCGCGCGCCAGAGCGGTAGTAGATGCGCATATATTGCGAGCTGTATTAGGTCTGATTTTTGCTGCGTACCTTGGCTGAGTTTGTAATCGACGACCTCCAAATGATGCACCGGATGGAACCGAATAACATCCACCCTGCCAGCTATTTCGACAGATGCGGCACCCACAGGCACACGAATACCCTTAATGCTTTCCTCGGTGACGATGAATATGTCTTGCCAATTTTCGAATGATTTCGTTCGCTTCTTTAGGTCGATCAACCTTTTGCAAAAACTGCGCATTCGCTCTGTGAATGCAACTGCCTCAACCGACCTACCCTTTGCCAGCAGTTCGTCTGTGAAATTCTGCAATGACGAGCCCCAAACGATGTCGAGAAGCTCATCGGCAGAATCAATGGCCGCCGCTCTACTGAGATGCGCAGGGCTCGTCAGCCATTTCGTAAGGCGCTCCGTTTCTTGGTGAAACTTCGTGCCAAAAACGTTTCCGTTTCCGTTTCCGCTTTTGCTGAAGAAGAATGTGCTTGGTGCCTCACCCGCGAGCCAGCTCTTTCGCCACTCTGGATCGAGAACCGCGCATTTAAGTTCGGTGACCGTTATACGCTGATGCGCCATTGAAGATAAATCGTTTGAGGACCTGAATGCGCCTTAAGATTGGGATTTCTCTCTACCGCCAGCAAAAGCGCCTCCCTTAGCGACTCTCGCCCCAGTTCCTGAAGAACCTCCTTTATGTCCACCAATTTCTTAACTCTCACAAAGGTAACAACCTGATTGAGTTCACCCTGCGTGAGTTCAGTTAAAGCGCGCTTAGTCGGAGGATCATCGGAGGCGGACGCATCACGTTTGCTGGAGGGCGGACTGGTAGAAGAGAAATTGCTTTCGGCTTCCACACACGAGTACTTCTTCAACCACGGCGCAAACTTCGTCTTTAACCACTTCAGCACCTCCGGAGCAGCGTGATCCAAGTTGCCCTGGAGCGCGTTTGAATACAGTTCGCGGCCGGCGTGGAGCTCGCAAACTTCGAGGAGATCGAGCGAGACAATATTGAATCCGTTACCGATAGCGTTCGCAATCTCCTGCTTTGCGCGGCCCCAGGTCTGACGCGGTATCGGTTTGAGATCAGGTGATCTAAATACGATTGATTTAATTTTTTTACTGGACCTATTGCGCATCGTCATCGCCTCTCTGGCGATTGCCCCCCACCTCGCGTGGTGGTCTCCTCCCTCAAAGGCAAAGTAAACCGACCGATCGGTCCAATCCCACTGAACAGAGAAATATCTCTCTTTCGGTCTTTCCACACTTACGCCATCGTAACCTTGGGCCAACACTTGCACGAACCACATTAGGCAGTCTTGATTGTATTGATGGAGTGCTCGCTTGGCGCTCACATTGTTCGTTTCCACCGCAAAGAGTTCGGCAATAGACGCTTTCGCTCGCGATGCCGTTGTCGATTTCGCCAGCACCCGAAAACGTTCAGCAGCCTTCATGAGCAGATCGCGAACGCCGAGTTGCGGTTGCACTTCGAAATGACCGGCGAGCCAATCCGCATCGACAAATTCAGAAACGGCAGCGGAGCTAATTTGAAAATCTGTCAGCCGCCTAACGATGAGTTCGCGCGCCTGATCCGAATTGATGCCTTCGATATTGATCGGTTCTGAAAATCGATTCTGGTGACCCGATTCCAGGAAGGGGCGAATCTCCACAAGCCAATTGTTGGCATTGGTTGTGACAACAGTGAGTTGATTGGGGATGGCTGCATGTAGGGTCTCAACGCAACGACCTAGGGCGCCGACGAGTGTCTTGTCACTGCCGTAAAATTCCGTCTGGTCGAAGCAAAACAGAAATGGTCGATAATATGAGGACAATACGCATAGCCCAGTAAGTCGACGCAAGCTCAAATCGTTTATTTCCTGAGCTGAAGAATCACTCGGCGCATCATTGTCGGCAGTCGTCAACTTGAGAGCTTCCACCTCTTCGGTTTCCAATGGCTCCGCGCGAAGCCACTTCAGCGCTGCGTCGCGCTCAACACTATCGCTTTCTGCGAAAGCGTAGCCCGCGAGAACTTTTAACCAAGCCTTTTCCTTTCCATGGACAACAACCCCGCGCCTACGAAGGAGACCCGCAAGCTTGCTCAAGGCAACTTCACTTTCGAGACAAGACTTAATCCAATCGATTAGGACCTCGTTGGGTCGTGAACGCCCAAGTGCTTTAAGTGGATGATCTCTTAGATAGTCCACTGCCAATTGGAGCCCGGCGTCATTCGCATTTCCGGCATCGGTCAGAAAGTCCGCAGCGAGGTGCGCCACAACACCCATTGCAAATGCTTCCAATTGCGATTCGTCGTGAATCCCATGTTGGTTTGGACGCTCCAATTCCTGAATCGTCGTCAAAAGTATTGAGTTCCACGCTTTCTGAGAGTCTTGAAATGGTCGCAGGTAGATTTGAGTCGCCCGCTCTCCCAAAAATTGAAACAGCCTTCCAAGTAAATGAGATTTGCCGTAGCCGCGGTCGGGCGAGACGACCAGCTGCGCCTTTTCCGCCTTGATCTGTGCACGAGGCAGTTTTTCCTTATCCAATTTTTCGAAGACGGCGGAAATCAGCTCGATTGGCTTTTCGTTCAGCCCCGCGACAGAAAACGATACGGCCCTCGGCTCGGTAACGACATCGTCGGTAAACGGATTAATTTTGAGGGAGGAGTAGGCGTTGCTCATGCCTAATCCTTCAGGACGACGGTCACGAATGGATTAGGCTGACCTGGTACAGCTATGCCAGCTTCCATAATCTCTCGCGAGAAATTTACTGTATTTGCAGGATGCAGTGTAACCCGCCCCCGCTGCGCCTCAGCGAGCAGAAGCCGGTGCAAGTCTTCTTTCGAACCCCCAACTGCTTTCAAGATATCGTAGATCTTAACCGCGCTGATGCCGCCTTGCTGAGACTTCAAAGTCTGATATGCAGGTCGTATATCATCCAAGGAAATGGATGGCTTCGATGTTGCCATCGTTGGCGTGCTATGTTTATTTTTCAACTCAACTCCACCGCCCTCCAGTCGTAGCTGTTCAAGGATGGGATCGCGGTGAACATAGAGTGTAGTTTTCTTCGGTCCCTTAAATTCAACAATCTTGCCTTCAGCCTTCAGCGAACTAAGCGCATCCTTGAAGAGCGCTTCGGGAAAGCCCTTCATCTTCTTTTCCAGTAAAGACCGGCTTGTTAGGCTGATCCCTGCGTCGAGAAGAAGTTCCTGGATGCGGACCTCCAGTTGCATGGACGTCGGTGCACTTTTTGCCTCAAAATAAGAAGCGGATCGTCCTATCTTGAACGGACCGCGGATCGATCCATTTGCCTTCAATTCCGTAAGAACTGACGAAATGTTCTTCCGGAGGCGCTTCGGAAGTCTCTTTGTGAGATCGGCTGTCGTAAGGCCCTTCGTGCCAGCCCTTGTCAAAGCCTTGATGATCTCTGAGAAGTCCAATTCCACGGTTGGTCGTCTCGACATTTGGGGGCAAGCTCCAGCGTTAGGTATTTTTAGCATACATTTCAGGTGGGCTGGGTAGTACAAAGGACCTCCATTCAACTTATCAAACCCACCCGAAGCACGACGAAAGGGATTGAACGCGTCTCGTGACCCTCCGGTTCTTCGCAAAACTCGTCGCAGTTCGAAGAGCTCCCACCTCCCCGCGTGAAACAAATCCGCGAAAATATATGGCCCGAGCATGTAAACCGAGGTCCATGCCAGCACGATGCCGTGGCCTCTCCAATAATATCCCCAAACGAAAACGTGCTACCACTATCGATAGAAAGCTTGCTCCCGCAGGATCCCATGGCCGCGTCGCGTGAGCATATTGTGTTGGGCGACATTGGTGCGACCAACGCCAGATTTGCCCTGCTGGCGGACGGCGCGCTCGGCTCGGTCGCGTCGATTCCGGTGGCCAATCATCCGCATTTCTCCGGCGCGCTGCAAGCTTTTCTCAGCCAGCGGGGTCAACCGCCCGTTGCCGGCGCCATGCTCGCGGTCGCGGCGCCGGTCGATGGCGAGCGTTGCGCCTTCACCAATTGCGCGTGGCAGATCGACGGAGCCGAACTGCGCCACACATTCGGCTTTGCGACATTGCGCCTGCTCAACGACTTCGAGGCCTCCGCTTACGCGCTGCCGCATCTGACCAAGGACGATCTGCATCCGCTCGGCGGCGGCACGCCGATCGCAGACGCGCCCATGGCCGTGCTCGGCCCGGGAACGGGCCTCGGCGTCGCATGCTTCGTTCCCGGGCCGCAGGGTCCGGTTGTGATCGCGAGCGAAGGCGGCCACGTCACATTGCCCGCCACCTCCGACCGCGAAGAGGCGATCATCGGTCATCTGCGCCGGCATTTCGAACACGTGTCGGCGGAGCGCGCGGTGTCGGGCGGCGGATTGGAAAATCTCTATCGGGCGATTGCGGCCATCGACGGCGTGAATGTCCCGCAGCGCGATGCCGCCGGCATCACCGCATGCGCGCTCGATGGCACATGTGCTGTGAGTCTCGCGGCGCTCGACCAGTTTTGCGCCATGCTCGGCACTGTCGCCGGCAATGTCGCCCTCACCTATGGCGCGCGCGGCGGCGTCTTTGTCGCCGGCGGCATCGCGCCGCGCATTGTCCGGCATCTGGCCCGCTCGAACTTTCGCGCGCGCTTCGAGGCCAAGGGGCGCTACCGGAATTATCTCAAAGCCATCCCGACAAGCGTGATCGTGCGTCCCGATGCCACCTTCCTCGGATTGATGGCGCTCGTGAAAGCAGATCGCCGCGCGCGGGTTTAGATCGGCGTGTTCGGCTTCTTGAACACTTGGACTGACTCTCTCCGACCTCATCCTGAGGAGCGCACGCAAGTCGGGTTCACCCGACTTGCGCATTTAACGAGCTGATCTCGGGTAAACCCGAGATCAGTGCGCGTCTCGAAGGATGGGGTCGGCCCCGCCCTTCGAGACGCATTGCGGAGTTTATCATCGGGCCGCGCTTCGCGCGGACCCGTTGGCAATGCTCCTCAGGGTGAGGCCGAATTGAGAGCTGATCCGATCGGTCAGCGCGCCGCGCGAAACAGATCCGCGAAGAAATACGGCCCGAGCGCATAGACGCTCGTCCACAGCGCCGCGCCGATCATCTGCGCCACGATGAAGCGATGCCACGGCATTTCCATCGAGCCCGCGATCAGGCCGTTCAATTGCCGCAGCAGAATGAGAAAGCGCGCGATCATCACAAGATAAAAGCCCTTGTCCGCGAAACGCGCTTCCAGGGCTTCGAGCCGATCAGGCGTGAGCTTCACATAAGGCCCGAAGCGCTCCAGCAGCCGGCGTCCGCCGAAGCGGCCGATCAGATAGCCGGTCGAATCGCCGAGCACCGCGCCGCTGAACACGGCGAGAAACACCGCGGCGATGGACAGGTCGCCGCGCGCGGCGAGCAGGCCCGCGGCGATCACGCCGGTCTCGCCCGGCAGCGGCGCGCCGAAGGATTCGAAATAGACCACGATGAAAATGACCAGCACGCCATAGGCGGCGACGTATTTCTCGATCAGCGGGAGGAGGTCCTGGAAGAATTGCATCGGGCCGGTCCGTGTTGTTGGCTTAGAGACTGATTTATCCGCATGCAACGCGTGGATTCTCAATTCGGCCTCACCCTGAGGAGCATTGCGAAGCAATGCGTCTCGAAGGACACAAGTCGGGTATACCCGACTTGTGAGTTAAAGATGATCGATCTCGGGTAAACCCGAGATCGAAATGGCCGACCCCATCCTTCGAGACGGCCGCTACGCGGCCTCCTCAGGATGAGGTCGGAGTTGATCCATCTCGGTCGGATCAGACACTAATCCGGCAAGGCATTTTTCGCCGCCGTAAAGAGCTGGTCCTTCAATTGCACCAAGGCGGGCGAATCCAGAATGACCGGCGGCGCCGGCGCCGCCTGTCCGCCGGCGACGAGGCGCGCGAAGTGAATCTCGCCGTCGGTGAAATAGAAATCGCCCTCGCCGTTGCGGCCGTTGAGCGTCGCGCCGATTCCCGTCACCTGATAGAGCGCCTCGGCCATTTTCGCGTTCACCAGATCGCCGATGAGCGCATCGCGCTCGGCATCGACATCGGGCGCGATATGGTGCGTGACCGCGCCGGTATAATGGCTGAGCCCCACGCCGCGGTCGAAGGTCACGGCGCCGAGCCACACCGGCCGCCCCTCCTCGCCCTGGTCGAGCACGCGCCAAAGGCGCACATGATGCCGCCGGTCCGCGCTCGTGCCCGACGGTTTCTCATAGGCGAGGTCTTCCTTGCGGCCCTGATAATAAAGCGGGCTAACAGGGGCCGAAAGATACGGCCGGTCGAGCAGCACGCTGCCGATGATCTCGATGCTGGTCTTAAGCGTGACAGGGTCGGCCGAAAACCAGCCCGCCGCATGCATCGCGCGCACCACATCCTCCCGGCTGCCGGCGAGGCCCACATTGAGCGGATCGCCGGGAATGCCCTGCGCGGTGCGCGTCACCATCGCGACTGTCGCGAGTTTCGGCTGATGCTCGTAATGCGACCACGCCAGCGGCAAGATCAGGTATGCGAGCGAGAGATAAAGCGTGATGAGGGCGCATGCCGCCAGCAGCCAGCGGCGGAGGCGCGCGCTCGATGGCGTTTCAGCCATGCGCCGAAACCTCGCTGTCATATGACGCGTTACGGCAGACCGCCCGATCCGTCATCCTGAGGTGCGAGGCGACGAAGTCGGCAGAGCCATCGCAAGTCGGGTATTCCCGACTTGCGCACCTAAAGAATCTGATCTCGGGTAAACCCGAGATCGGCGGGCGACGGCCAAGTTTTCTCGAGCCTTGGCCGTACATCCTTCGAGGCGCACTTCGCGCGCACCTCAGGATGACGGGTCGAGACTGGGCGTCCGAAATGACGGCTTTTCCGGATGCCTCCGGCACGCCCCGGAATGACATCATCGCTTCAGCCATTTTCCAATCCGCGTCACCGCCTCGCGCACCTCATCCTGCGAGCCCGCATAAGAAAAGCGGATGAAATGTTTGCCGTCGCGCGGGTCGAAATCGACGCCCGGGGTCGCCGCGACATGCGCCTCCTGCAAAAGCCTTCGCGCGAAATCGAAACTGTCGTCGGAGAATTTCCGGATATCGGCGTAGAGATAGAACGCGCCGTCCACGGGCAGGAATGTGTCGAGCCCCGCGCCCGGCAAGCCTTGCGTCAGAATGCGGCGGTTCTCCTCATAACCGTGCTTGACCGCGTCCATTTCGACGTGGCCGTCGAAGGCGGCTTCCGCCGCGATCTGCGACAGATGCGGCACGCTGATCGCGAGGTTCTGCTGCAGCCTCTCGATCGGCCGCACCATCGCCTCCGGCGCCACCATCCAGCCGATGCGCCAGCCGGTCATGCAGAAATATTTCGAGAAGGAATTGATCACCAGCGCACGATCAGAGATGCGCAAGGCCGTCTCGGCCGGGAACGCGTAATCGAGCCCGTGATAGATCTCATCGGAGATGAACTTGATGCCGCACTCCTCCGCCGCGCGGATGAGCGCGGACAAGGCCTCGGGCGTCATCATGGTGCCGGTCGGATTGGCCGGGCTTGCGATCAGGATGCCGTCGAGCGGCGTTTTCGCATGCACGTCGCGCAAGGTGTCCGGCGTCACCGCCCAGCGCGTCGACGCATTGGTCTCGATCAGCACCGGCTCGCAGCCGAGCGCGGTCAATATATGCCGGTAAGGCGGATAACCCGGATTGGCGATGCCGACGCGCGCGCCCGCTTCGAACATCGCCAGAAACGCCAGGATGAATCCGGCCGACGAGCCGGTGGTGACGATGACCCGTTCGGGATCGACATCGAGGCGGTGCGTGTCCGCATAATATTTCGCGATGCGCGCCCGCAAGGACGGAATGCCAAGCGCTTCGGTATAGGCGATGCGCCCGCCAAGCGCGCGGCGCGCCGCCTCGATCGCGGTTTTCGGCGCCGAAGCGAAAGGCTGCCCCACTTCCATATGAATGACATGGCCGCCGCCGGCCTCGATGCGGGCGGCCGCCGACATCACGTCCATCACCATGAAGGGCGGAACATCGCTGCGCGACGAGGGGGTGATCAGTCTTTTGGCTAAATCCTGCCGGTTCAAATCGAGCATGTCTCTGGCTCAGTCTGTCGCAAAGGTCCGGTCGCCCCGGTCTTGCCGTATTCACAGGGCTTTTGTCGGCGCTTCCTCATGCCAAACAATATGACTTGGGCGTGATTTGACCGGTCGCGGCCGCGCAAATAGGTTGCGCGGAATTCAATGAGTTTCGCCGACATGGACGCGTCCGTCACCCCTATCAGGCTGCACCGATGGAGGCCAGCGTCGCGCGCTTTGGCGGCGCTGATGGCGGCCGCGCTAGCGCTTGCGCCGGGCGCCGCGCAGGCGCAGGCCTTGCCGAAAAACGCCGGCATCCCGGTGATCCGCGACGCCGAGATCGAGCAATTGCT
>CAMDXM010000077.1 GCA_945878025.1 Pseudorhodoplanes sinuspersici
CCGCCGCGCGGCTCGAGCCGCGGGCCGTCGAGTTCGGCCATTCTTGCCCCCGTTCTTTTTTGCTGATGTTTTCTTTGTCGAGTCGTTCTTGGCGGTCTGTACCGGCGCGCCATCGCGCCCCTTGATCGCGGCATAATACTTCCAGAGCAGATGCGCCGCCACTCCGCGCCACGGCCGCCAGACGTCCGCGAGTTTCGCCATCTTCTTCGCGTCGGGACGCGCCCGCAACCCGAGCGCGTCGCGCGCGGCTTCCTGCAAGGCGAGATCGCCCGCGGGCCAGGCATCGGCATGCCCGAGACAGAACAGAAGATAGATGTCGGCGCTCCACGGCCCGATGCCGTGCAGCTTCGTCAGCGCCTCATGCGCCAGGTCCGCGTCCATGGCGCCAAGCGCTTCGAGATTGATCTCGCCTTTCGCCACCGCCTTGCTGATTGCGCGCAGCGTGCGGATCTTCGGCATCGAGAGGCCGATGCGTTGCAGCTTCGCCGTGCGCGCGAGCCGGACAGCGTCATGATGGAATGGATCGAACGCCGCCATCATGCGGTTCCTGATCGCGGCCGCGCTCGACGTCGACAATTGCTGCCCGATCACGATGGCGCAGAGGCCGGCGAAACCCGCCTCGCGCCGCCGCAAGGCGGGGCGTCCCGCTTTCGCCAGCACCGGCCCAAGGCGCGGATCGGCCAGCACGAGCTTTGCGAGTGCGGCGTCGAGATCGGCTTCGGTGTGCAGGTAGCGGGGCATGTCCTGATGACGTTCTTCGATGGCGTGGCTTTTTTTGTTGTCATGCCCCACCAATCTCGGGTTTACCCGAGATTGGCACTTTAACTGCGCAAGTCGGCCAAGGCCGACTTGCGTGTGGCGGGGCATCCAGTCCTTGCTTAGATAGAACGTAACGTTTCAGTTTAGGCAAGTTTCTGGATCGCCCGCCTGCGCGGGCGATGACAGCGAGAGATCGATGCCAACGCCACCCGTTTTCCGTTTTGCGCCGAGCCCAAACGGCTATCTGCATCTCGGCCATGCGCTGTCGGCATTCATCAATTTCGACAGCGCGCAGAAAACCGGCGGGCGGATGCTGCTGCGGATCGAGGACATCGATGCCGCGCGCTGCCGTCCGGAATTCGAGACGGCGATCGCCGAGGATCTCGCCTGGCTCGGGCTCGCATGGGAACAGCCGGTGCGGCGGCAATCCGAACACATCGGCGACTACAAAGCGGCGCTCGACAAGCTCGATGCGCTCGGACTTGTTTATCCGAGTTTCGAAAGCCGCGCGGAGATCGAAAAGCTTGTGACTGAGCGCGATGCGAATGGCGGCTGGCCGCGCGATCCGGATGGCGCGCCGCTTTATCCGGGCGCCGGAAAGTCTCTCGCTTCGGCCGAACGCAAGCGGCGCATCGCGGCGGGCGAAGCCTATGCATTGCGGCTCGACATGGCGGCGGCGCTTGCGCGCGCCGGCCCGTTGAGCTGGCGCGAAGGCGAGGAGGGTTCGATCCTCGCCGATCCGGCCGCCTGGGGCGACGTCGTGCTGGCGCGCAAGGATTCGCCGACGAGCTATCATCTCTCCGTCGTCGTCGATGACGCGTTGCAGGGCGTCACGCATGTCGCGCGCGGGCGCGATCTTTATCCGTCAACGGGCGTGCACCGGCTGCTGCAGGACATCCTCGGGCTCCCGGCTCCGTTTTACCGGCACCATCGGCTGATTCTCGATTCGGACGGGCGCAAGCTTTCCAAATCCAACCGCTCGACGGCGATCCGCGAATTGCGGGCGGCGGGCGCAACGCCTTCCGATATCAGGCGAATGACGGGTCTCGCTTAAAGCATGATCCCGAAAAGCGGGAACCGGTTTTCGGAAAAGATCATGCTTAAACAAGGAACTAGAGCCTATCGGTTCTGGTTCGATCAGAACCGATAGGCTCTACTGGATTTGGACCGGCCTGCTCGCCGTGGCATGGTCGCGCGCACGGGAATCATGCCACGAGCCGGATCACGCAAGACCGCGTCACAGCGCGCGCGCAAAAAGGCGCAAGGAAAAGCGCGAGGAAATGCGCGTCCGAAAAAGCCTAAAGCCGCGAGCAGACGCGCCGGCCCGGCCGAGGCCGCGCTTGCCTCATTGGCGCACGATATCCGCACGCCGCTGACCGGCATCCTGGCGCTGGCGGAATTGCTCGCGGCCTCCGATCTCGGCGAGCGCGAGCGGCGCTGGGCGGACGGCGTGAAGAGCGCGGCCGAGCATCTGGCGCAATTGACGACCATTGTCTGCGACGCGGTGCGGGCGGATGCCGCCGGACTGGCGCTGCGCCACGAGCCGTTTTCCCCGCGGCAATTTGCCGAAACCATCGCGGCGTCGCTCGCCGCGCGCGCCGGCGTCAACGGGCTGACGTCCGACATTTCCATCGCGCGCGATCTGCCGGATCGGGTCAGCGGCGATCCGGTCCGGCTGCGGGCCATGATCGAGAATCTCGTCGACAACGCGGTGAAATTCACCGCGCGCGGCGGCCTGCGCTTCGAGGTCGCGGCGCGGCCCGCGGCGCGCGGAAAGACACAACTCGTCTTTGCCGTCACCGACAGCGGCATCGGCATCTCGCCGGCGGAGATGAAACGGCTGTTCCGCCCCTTCGCGCAGGCGAGCGATCATGTTTCGCGCCGGTATGGCGGAACCGGTCTTGGCCTCGCCGCGGTCAAACGGCTGGCGCGGGCAATGGGCGGCGAACTCGCCGTCACCAGCAAGCCCAGACGCGGCAGCACATTCACGCTCAGCATTCCGGTCGAGCCGGTGACGGGAAAGACCGCGAAGGGACATGGCGGATTGCCGTCCGCGGCGACGGACAATCCGCGCAATCTCCGCGTCCTTTGCGCGGAGGACAATCCTTACGGCCGCGTGATCCTCAACACGATCCTGACCGAATTCGGCCACCGCGCGGATTTCGTCAGCTCCGGCGAGGCGGCGGCGGAAGCGGCGTCACGCGGTGGCTATGACCTGATCCTGATGGATGTCACGCTGTCGGGGGCCGACGGATTGGACGCCACGCGGCGCATCCGGTCGCTGCCCGGCCGCGCGGGAAAAACCCCGGTGATCGGCATCTCTGCGCTCGGCGCGCCCGACGACAGGACGCGCGCGATGGCAGCCGGCATGAGCGCCTATCTGGTCAAACCGGTGACGCCCGCCATGCTCGCGGACACCATTGCGAGCGTCAAAAAATGACGGCGCCGCGCTATTTCGCGGTCCTGAAATATTTTGCGTCCTGATATTTGCCGGACATCTTGCCGTTGCGGAACGTGTAGACGAGCGTACATCGCGGCTCGTTCCGGCGCTGACAGAACTGGCGTTGCAACAGCCGGAGCGCCGGCCTGTCGCCCTTGCGCACGCGCCAATCGGCGACCGACGCATGCAGGAACAGCATCCATTCGTTTTCCGAGCGCCAGCTCAGGAAATCGATGCCGCAGAAGCCATCGCTGCTGCAGAAGACGTTCGGGTTGCCTTCACAACGAAGGTGCCGGTAATCGATCACGTAGTCGTCGTGACCGTCGTCATTCACATCGACAAGACGAACGGTTCTGTCGTCCGGCGTTCGCAGCGTGCCGCCATGCTCCTTGCAAAGCTTGGCCGCGTCATCGAGGTAAGCTTTGACGCGCCAGTGATATTCGGCGGCGTTCGCGCTTTCCGTCGCGGCGCAGAGCAATAACGCGGCCATGATCGGTTTGATGCGAGACATGGAAAACTACGCGACTTCCTGCGTCTCGTTGGCGCGCTCCACGATGCGCACGAGATCCGACATGATGCGGTTGATCTCGTAATCCTTCGGCGTGTAGACGGCGGCGACGCCGGCTTTTTTCAAGATACGCTCGTCCTCCGGCGGCACGATGCCGCCGACCACGATCGGCACATCGTCCATGCCCGCCTGCTTCATGCGGTCGACGACGTCGCGCACGAGCGACACATGGCTGCCCGAAAGGATCGAGAGCCCGATGACATGCACGTCTTCTTCCAGCGCGGTCTTGACGATCTCGGCCGGGGTGAAGCGGATGCCGCCATAGACCACTTCCATGCCGGCGTCGCGGGCGCGCACGGCGATCTGCTCGGCGCCATTGGAATGGCCGTCGAGGCCGGGCTTGCCGACCAGGAACTTGATCCGGCGTCCGAGCTTTTTCGAAATGCGCTCGACGTCGGCGCGCAGCGGGTCCATGCCCTCGGCCGAGCGGCGCGCGGCGCGGGCGATGCCGGTCGGCGCGCGATATTCGCCGAACACCTCACGGAACACCGCGCCCCATTCGCCGGTGGTGACGCCGGCCTTGGCGCAGGCGATCGAGGCCGGCATGACGTTGCGGTCTTCTCTCGCGGCGCTGTCGAGATCCTTCAGCGCCGCCGCAACGGCTTTCTTGTCGCGTGCGGCGCGCCACTCTTTGAGTTTTGCGATCTGCTCGGCTTCGACATCCTTGGCGATCGTCAGGATCGAGCCTTCGGCGGCGACGAGAGGCGAGGGCTCGCTTTCCACGAAGCGGTTGACGCCGACCACGATCTCTTCGCCGCGCTCGATCGCTTCCAGCCGCTTTGTGTTGCTCTCGACCAGTTGCGCTTTCATGTAGCCGGAATCGACCGCCGCGACCGCGCCGCCCATCTCGTCGATGCGCGCCAGCTCTTCCTTGGCTTCGCGCTTGAGCTCGGCGACCTTGTTTGCGATTTCCGTGGAACCGTCGAAAATGTCGCCGTATTGCAGCAGGTCGGTCTCGTAAGCGAGGATCTGCTGCATGCGGAGCGACCATTGCTGGTCGAACGGCCGCGGCAGGCCGAGCGCCTCGTTCCAGGCCGGCAATTGCACGGCGCGGGCGCGCGCTTTTTTCGACAAGGTCACCGCCAGCATTTCGAGCAGGATTCGATAGACGTTGTTTTCGGGTTGCTGTTCGGTCAGGCCGAGCGAATTGACCTGCACGCCGTAGCGGAACATCCGGTATTTGGGATCGGCGATGCCGTAACGCTCGGCGGTGATTTCATCCCATAATTCAGCGAAGGCGCGCATCTTGCAAAGTTCGGTGATGAAGCGAAGGCCCGCATTCACGAAGAACGAGATGCGGCCGACCACTTCGCCAAACGATTCCTGCGGCACTTCGCCCGAGGCCTTCACGGTGTCGAGCACCGCGATCGCGGTCGCCAGCGCATAGCTCAATTCCTGCACCGGCGTCGCGCCCGCTTCCTGCAGATGATAGGAGCAGACATTCATCGGATTCCATTTCGGCATTTCCTTGGTGGTGAACAGGATCGTGTCCTTGATCAGCCGCATCGAAGGCGCCGGTGGAAACACGTAAGTGCCGCGCGAGAGATATTCCTTGATGATGTCGTTCTGGGTGGTGCCCTGCAGGCTCGTGCGCGGGACATTCTGCTCGTCGGCATTGGCGATGTAGAGCGCGAGCAGCCACGCCGCGGTCGCGTTGATCGTCATCGAGGTGTTCATCTCGCCGGGCGGAATTCCGTCGAGCAATGCCCGCATGTCGCCGATGTGCGAGACCGGCACGCCGACCTTGCCGACTTCGCCGGCGGCGAGCGGATTGTCGGAATCGTAGCCGGTCTGGGTCGGCAGATCGAAGGCGATCGAGAGGCCGGTCTGGCCCTTCGACAGGTTTCTGCGGTAGAGCGCATTCGACTCTTTGGCCGTCGAATGGCCCGCATAGGTCCGGAAAATCCAGGGTTTGTCGCGCATCGCATCACCTTGCGCCAGCCGGTATCCTACCGTCTGCTCGCCGGACGCGATTGTCGGCTATCCCGCGTTGCAGCGCAACATAAAGTAAAAGTCGCTGCTTTGATGAAAGCTGTTGAAAATAACAAAGGGGCGCCAACGCGGCGCCCCTCGATATCTTGATTCCAATAATCGGATTGGCGGGGAAGCTATCTCCTGATCAAGCCGATAATCACCAGCAGGATCACCGCGCCGATGGTCGCGAAGATGATGCTGTCGACCAATCCATTGCCGGTGATCGCCTTGAACGGAGTTTGCGGAAAGAGCCAGCCCGCGATGAACGCCCCAATGATGCCGATGACGATGTTGCCGATGAGTCCGAAACCGAAGCCCGTAACGATCAGGCCGGCGAGCCAGCCGGCGATCGCGCCTACCACCAGCCACAAGATCAAGCTAGTTGGATCCATTTGATATCCCTTCCCCTAAAGGCCACGAGTTCCGTCCGTTGGGCGGCGACTCCGTAACCGAATTGCCAATACAGCGAGAGCACCATAACTCGTTGAAGCCATGATGTCAGGACGATCTACGCCTTTAGACTAAGACGGACGGTCGCAGGGTCCGGTTGCCGTTGCGGTGCAGCATGGATTGCGGCAAGCTTGGGCGGATTTCGCAGGCCCCTTCAGGGAGATGGGCATGTCTGCCGTGGTTGAATTCAAGCCGTCGAAGCCGGGTCCGCTGAAGGATCTTTACGGCGTGGGGGAAATTCCCCCGCTCGGCCATGTCCCATCGAAGATGCACGCCTGGGCCATCCGCAAGGAGCGTCACGGCCCTCCGGAAAGCTCGATGCAGATCGAGGTCGTGCCGACCTGGCCGATCGCCGACAACGAAGTGCTGGTGTTCGTGATGGCCGGCGGCGTGAATTACAACGGCGTCTGGGCCGGCCTCGGCCAGCCGATCTCGCCCTTCAACGTGCACAAGAGCGAGTATCATATCGCGGGTTCGGACGCGTCCGGCGTGGTCTGGGCGATCGGCTCCAAGGTCAAGCGCTGGAAAGTCGGCGACGAGGTCATCGTCCATTGCAATCAGGACGACGGCGACGACGAGGACTGCAACGGCGGCGATCCGATGCTGTCGCCCTCGCAACGCATCTGGGGCTACGAGACGCCGGACGGTTCATTCGCGCAATTCTGCCGCGTGCAGTCGCGGCAATTGATGGAAAAGCCGAAGCATCTCACCTGGGAAGAATCGGCCTGCTACACGCTCACATTGGCGACGGCCTATCGCATGCTGTTCGGACATGCGCCGCATATCCTCAAGCCCGGCGATTACGTGCTGGTCTGGGGCGCGTCGGGCGGCCTCGGCGTGTTCGGCGTGCAGCTCGCGGCGGCGTCAGGCGCGAACGCCATCGGCGTGATCTCGGATGAATCCAAACGCGATTATGTGCTCGGTCTTGGCGCCAAGGGCGTCATCAACCGCAAGGATTTCAATTGCTGGGGCCAGATGCCGACGGTCAACACGCCGGAATATAACGAGTGGGTGAAGGAAGCCCGCAAGTTCGGCAAGGCGATCTGGGACATCACCGGCAAGCGCGACGTCGAAATCGTGTTCGAACATCCGGGCGAGGCGACGTTCCCGGTCTCCTGTCTCGTTGCAAAACGCGGCGGCATGATCGTGTTCTGCGCCGGCACCTCCGGCTTCAACATCACGTTCGACGCCCGCTATGTCTGGATGCGCCAGAAGCGCGTGCAGGGTTCGCATTTCGCGCATCTCAAGCAAGCCAGCGCCGCGAACCAGTTCGTGCTGGATCGGCGGGTCGATCCCTGCATGAGCGACGTCTTCCCGTGGGAGAAGATTCCCGCGGCGCATCAGATGATGTGGAAAAACCAGCACAAGCCCGGCAACATGGCGGTGCTGGTGAACGCGCCGCGCACCGGGCTTCGCAGCCTCGAAGACGCGATCGAGGCCGCCGGCGGCGCGTGACGCGCCGCGCCGGACGCATAGCTCCCGTATTGTTTCATCCGCCGCTTCCGCTAACTTCAGCGGCCGCTGACTTGCGCGCGAAAGAAGTTTGCGCGCGAAACAAGAAAAATCATTCGGGAGCGAAGCATGAATCTGTTCGATCTGAAGGGTCGGGTGGCGATCGTCACCGGCGGCAACGGGGGCATCGGCCTCGGGATGGCGCAAGGCCTGGCAGAGGCCGGCGCGACGATCATGCTGGCGGGCCGCAACGCCAGGAAGGCGGAATCCGCGCTCACGAGCTTGCGCAAGACCGGCAGCAAGGCGGAATTCTGCGAAGCCGACGTCACCAAGGAAGCCGCCTGCCGCGCGCTGATCGGCAAGACCGTCGAGACTTTCGGGCGCGTCGACATCCTGATCAACAATGCCGGCACCAATGTGCGCAAGCCGGCCGAGCAATTGACGCTCGCGGAATGGACTTACGTGATGGATACGAACCTCACCAGCGCGTTCATGTGCGCGCAGGCGGTCTATCCGGCCATGCTGAAAAGCAAGCGCGGCAAGATCGTCAATATCGGATCGATGCTCTCGATCTTCGGCACATCCTTTGCCGCGCCTTACGGGGCGAGCAAGGGCGGTGTCGTGCAACTGACCAAGGCGCTCGCATCCGGCTGGGCCAAGGACGACATCCAGGTCAACGCGGTGTTGCCGGGCTGGATCGAAACGGATCTCACCGACGCCGCCAAGCGGGAAGTCGAGGGATTGAACGAACGCGTGCTCGCGCGCACGCCGGCGAAACGCTGGGGCAAGCCCGCGGATCTCGCCGGCGTCGCGGTGTTTCTGTGCAGCGCGGCGTCCGATTTCGTCACCGGCACGGCGATCCCGATCGACGGCGGATTTTCGGTGCAGGGCTAGAATTCGCAAGCCGTACGCTTCCTTTCCCTCCCCGCTTGCGGGGAGGGAGGAAGAAGAACAGCCCGCGCTTTGCTCTAGACTTCCCGCTTCTCGCTCTCACGCGCTTTTATGATCGTCGCGTTGAGTTCGCCGCCGTAAATGAAAATCGACGCCGTGAAATAAAGAAACGCGAGCGCGATCATCGGCGAGGCGAGGCCGGCATAATAGACCGAATACGTGAAGGCGAAGTCCGCGAGATAGCGGCCGAACACAACGCCCGCGACGAGCCACAGAACCAGCGTCGCGAGGATGCCCGGCATGATTTCGCGGAAGCGCCGCGTTCCGGCCGGCAGCCATTTATGCACCACGATCAGCGGCACGACGATCAGCATCGCCGCGAGCGTGAAGCGATAGACCGTCGTCATGGTGTCGTCGAAGTCCGGCAATTCGTAGAGCAGCGTCTGGAAATAATTCGGAACATAATTGGGCAATTGCGAGGGCAGTCGCGTCGGAACATATTTCGTCACCGCGCGAATGATGAGTGGCGCAAGCAGCACCAGGAACGACAGCGCCAGCACGGATACCAGGCCGAGGATCACGTAGCCGATCGATTCCAGCCGCAACAGCCACATCGAGCGCGTGTCGATGACCGAATAAGCGCGGTTGAGGCCGATGCGCACGCTTTCGACGCCGCTCGACGCAAAGAAGAGCGCAAGCGCGGCGCCCACGGTCAGCACCTGCTGCTGCGCGCCTTCGAGCACATGCTGGATTTCAAGCGCGATCGGCCCCGATACCTGTTCCGGCCAGGCCTCGAGCACCAGGCGCGCGGCTTCGCTGGCGAGATCGCTCGATCCGATGATGCCGGCGACCGCGGTCAGGACCAGAAAGAAAGGAAATAGCGACATCAAACCCGACAGCGCGATATGGCTTGCGATCGCCCAGCCGTCGTCGGCGCTGAATTGCCAGAACGCGTCGAGCGCGATATTCCACCAACGCTTCAGGGTCTGCACGGCGAAGGGTCCTCAGGGCGCACGCTGGACAATAAGAATGTCATGCCCCCGTAGGCGGCGCATCCAGCGATACACACTATACGGACCGGATGTTCAAGACTGGATCGCCCGCTTTCGCGGGCGATGACAACGGAGGATGTTGACAGTCAGCGCGACCCTAAGCCGCGCGAACCTCGGCAAGGAAGCTGCGCACCTGCGCTTCGAGGCCTTCCGCTTCGACGGCGAGCGTATCGGCCAGCGTTTTCACGTCGGCGGCGGTCGCATGCGTGTCCTGTGTCGCGGTCGCGACGCGGCTCATGGCCTCCGCGCCGCTGCGGGATTCGTTGGAGGCCTGGTGGACGCCCTCCGAAATCAGGTTCACGGCGGAATTCTGTTCCTCGACGGTGGATGCGACGCTCGCGGCGATGGTCGACATATTCTCGATGATGTCGTTGACCTGATGCAGCGCCTGCGCCGCGTCCGCCGCGGCCGACTGGATGGCGCCGATCTGTCCGGCGATCTCCTCGGTGGCTTTCGCGGTCTGGCCGGCGAGCGATTTGACTTCCTGCGCGACCACCGCGAAACCGCGCCCGGCTTCGCCCGCCCGCGCCGCCTCGATGGTGGCGTTGAGGGCGAGAAGATTGGTCTGTCCCGCGATGGCCTGAATGAGGCTCACCACTTCTCCGATCCGGGTCGCGGCGTCGCCAAGTTCGGACATCGTGGTCGTGGTGCGCCGCGATTCCTCGACCGCGCGGCCCGCGACGTCGGTCGACTTGTTGGCCTGGGCTGCGATCTCGCTGATCGACGCGGCAAGCTCCTCGACGGAGCTCGCGGCGGTGGTCACGTTCTCGGAGGCGGCTCCGACGCGGCTTTCGGCGTTGCGCGCTTCCGACGACATGACATTGGCCGCGTCGTTGAGCTTGCCGGATGTGGTCTCGAGGCGCTGCGCGGCGCCGCGCACCTTGGCGAGCAGTTCCTCCCCCGATTTCTCGAATCGTTCGATGGTCGCCGCGATCGCCTGGGCGCGCATCTCGCGTGCGCGGCCTTCCTCGCCCTGGCTCGCGGCCAGTCTTTCGCGCTCGATCATGTTGTCGCGGAACACGATCACCGTGCGCGCCATGCCGCCGATTTCGTCGCGCTGGCGCGTGGCGGGGATGGTCGCGGAGGTGTCGCCGTCCGCGAGGCGCTTCATGACCGCGGCGAGTCCGTTCAGGGGGCCCGTGATGCTGCGTCCGATCAGCCAGCTGAAGCAGAGCCCGAACAGCACGGCCGCGCAACCGACGCCGATGATGATGTTCCTGGTGCGCGCTTGCGAGGCGGACAGCGTTTGTGTCGCGACCGCTTCGCGCTTGGTCGCCGATTCGATGATCTTGTCGGCTATGGGAGAGAGATCCTGCGTGTTATCCGAGATCAGCTTCAAATTTTTGCTGACGCCCTCGGATTCCTTGATCCAGGTCGCGAATGCGCTGGCATAGAATTTGACCGCGTCGCGCACCGAGGCCTTCATGATGTCGGCGGCGATGACGCCCTCGACGATCGAATTGAAGGTCTCGACCTCCGCCTTGAACGCGTTGTTGGCGTCCGCGCTGCGGTGGAGCATGAACTCGGCCTGGTGCCGGCGTATCGTCGAAAGCGAGACGGCGAGGGCTTGCGCGTCGCTCTTGGTGAGCCAGCTGAGATCGGAGGACGATGTCTCCGCGATATAGATCGAGTCGCGCAACGTGCCCTGGATGCCCTGGGTGTCGTCGAAGCCCAGCGTCTCCTGCGCCTTCAGCATCTTCGCGAAGATCGATTTCAGTTCGGTCGTGACGCCGAATGCGTCCGAAACCGCGGCCGCGATTTCGGCGTTGGCGTTCACTTCGATACGCTGCAGGCTCTTGATCGCAATGTCGTGAGCCTCATTGAAATCGCGCAGGAAGATCGTGCGCGGCGTGCGGGTAAATTCGGTGGCGGCCACGCGCATGCGGCTCAGCGCATCCTTGAAGTCGCGGCTGGCGTCTTCCAGTTCGCCCGCCACCTTGACGCTGGCAAAGGCATTGTCGACATCGGCTTCGCCGGTGGTGAAGGCGAAACCGTTGGCGAGAAACCCGATCACCGGGACGAGCGCGATCACGACAATGCGCGTGCGCACGGATAGTGACGTGACAAGCTGCGACAGCTTGGAAAGCGGAAAACTGAAAAAGCTGGCGATCGCGCTCATGGTGATATTCATCGGGGATCGTTGCGTCTCGGCGGGCGCGGCCTGGTCTGCGCCTGGTCCAGAAGACCGTGAAATGGTTAAAAATGTAGCAAGATACCGTTAGTCCTTGGCGGAGAAGGCTATTTGCTTTTGTGCGCTGCACCATTAGTCTGGTTTGGAAATGCCGTTTAGCTGAACGGATCAAGGGGTCCATCATGCCTGCCGCCGCCCTGCGCCACGACGTTGCCGATACTCTGGTTGCCCGGTGCCTTGAGGCGACCTCGGTCGCGGAGGGCCTGCTCGCCGACGCCACGCTGCGCGTGCGCGAACGGGTCTCGGCCGACGGCAAGGCGCTGGCGAAGCTCCTGGACCGGGAGCAACGCGCGGCGCACGGCCTCGCCTGGCTTGCGACCTATGTCGAGGCGCTGCGGCAACTCGCGGCCTATGCCGAGCGGATGCAGGCCGAAGGGCTGTTCGGAGAGATCGAAGACCTGATCGTGCGGATCGGCAGCGCGGAATATCTGGCGCAGATCCTCGGCGGCATCCCGATGAGCCAGAACGAGATCGTGCGGCTGTCCGATCTGGGTTTGTCCGCTTCCGCCGTCGCCGCCCGCATGACGCCTTCGGTCGAGGCTTTTGTCCAGGACGGCAACACGGCCGCGCGGCGCGCGCGTCTCGTGGAGCTGATCCGCGAATTGCACGATCCCCTGATCGGCAATTGCGGGCTCGACGACACGCTGGAATCGATCCGCGAGGAGATGCGCAAATTCGCCGCCAGCGAAGTGATCCCCAATGCGCAGGGCTGGCATCGCACCAACAGCTATATCCCGATCGACATCATCACCCACATGGCGGAACTCGGCGTCTTCGGCCTGACGATTCCCGAAGATTTCGGCGGCATGGCGCTCGGCAAGGAATCAATGTGCGTCGTGTCCGAGGAATTGTCGCGCGGCTATATCGGGGTCGGCTCGCTCGGAACGCGTTCGGAAATCGCGGCCGAACTCATTCTCGCCGGCGGCACCGAAGAGCAAAAGCGCAAATGGCTCCCCAAACTCGCCTCCGGCGAACTTCTCCCGACCGCGGTGTTTACCGAGCCGAATACCGGCTCGGATCTCGCTTCGCTGAAAACCCGCGCCGTGCGCGACGGCGACGTCTACCGGGTCTACGGCAACAAGACCTGGATCACGCATCCGGTGCGCGCCGACCTGATGACCTTGCTGGTGCGCACCAATCCGAAGGAGCCCGGCTATCGCGGGCTCTCGATGCTGCTCGCCGAAAAGCCGCGCGGCACCGATGAGAACCCTTTTCCTGCCAAGGGCATGACCGGCACCGAGATCGAAGTGCTCGGCTATCGCGGCATGAAGGAATACGAGATCGCATTCGACGGCTTCGAGGTGAAGGCGGAGAATCTGCTCGGCGGCGTCGAGGGTCTCGGCTTCAAGCAATTGATGCAGACCTTCGAATCCGCGCGCATCCAGACCGCCGCGCGCGCCATCGGCGTCGCGCAATCGGCCATGGAAGAAGCGCTCAATTACGCCGGCCAGCGCCAGCAATTCGGCGAGCCGATCATCAATTTCCCGCGCGTCGCCGACAAGATCGCCCTGATGGCGGTCGAGATCATGATCGCGCGGCAGCTCACCTACTTTGCCGCGCGCCAGAAGGATTCCGGCCGGCGCTGCGATCTCGAAGCCGGCATGGCCAAATTGCTCGCGGCCCGCATCGCCTGGAGTTCGGCCGACAACGCCGTGCAGATCCATGGCGGCAACGGCTTCGCGCTCGAATTCCCGATTTCGCGCATTCTTTGCGACGCGCGAATCCTGAACATCTTCGAGGGCGCGGCCGAAATCCAGGCCCAGGTGATCGCAAGGCGGCTGCTCGACGGAAGCAACTGATCGCTCCCTGGTGTGGTGGTTCAGAAGTCCCCTCGCTTCACGCGGCGAGTCCGAAAGGGGACTTCTGAACCAAAACCACACTAGAATCGTTAGTTTCCAGTGTCCCTTGGAATCCGAAGTTCGCTTCTGAGACTGCTGCAGATTCAAGCGAACTTCGGATTCGGGACACTGGCGCGTTGGTGTCGCCCAAGGAGAGTGTAAATGCACAAGATCAAGATCGAACAGGGCGGCTGGGTCGTCGTTTGCGACGGCAAGAAAGCACTGATCCTCGAGAATATGGGAGACTGGAAGTTTCCGAACCTGCGGACCCGCGAAGTTTTCGAACAGACCAATCCGCCGACCCACGAACAGGGCAGCGACGCGCCGGGCCGTTCGATCCAGTCGTCCGGCACCGCGCGCAGCGCGATGGAGCAGACCGATTGGCACGAAAAGGCCGAAAAGGATTTTCTGCAGGATCTGGCCGGACGGCTCGACGCCGCCATTGGCGCAGGCGATATGAGTTCGCTGGTGATGGTCGCGCCGCCACGCGCGCTCGGGATCATCCGGCAGGCCTATTCCGCGCACGTGCGTGGCGCGCTGCGCGGGGAGGTTGACAAGGATTTCGTCAAATTGCCGGTGCATGAGATCGAGCAGCACCTGACCGGAATCCAGCAATAGAGGGCGGCGCATAACGGACTGGCCGCCCGGTGGCGATCCGTCGGCACCGATGCTAAGAAAGAACCATGACGACATTCTTCTATTATCTGGTGCCGGTCGCGCTCGGCGCCGTGGCCATCGTGCTGCTGCTCGGTCTCGTCAACATGATGCGCGGCGGCTCGGCCAATACGTCGCAAAAGCTCATGCGGTTGCGCGTGCTGTTCCAATTTGTCGCGCTTGTCATTATCATGATCACTCTTGCTCTGCTGGGGCGCTGATGGTCGTTCTCAACCGCATCTACACCCGCACCGGCGACGACGGCACGACCGCGCTCGGCAACGACCAGCGCCGCAAGAAATACGATTCCCGCATCGGCGCCTATGGCACGATCGACGAACTCAATTCGGTGATCGGCGTCGCGCGGCTGCATACCAAAGCGGACGCAGCGCTCGACGCCATGCTGGCGCGCATCCAGAACGACCTGTTCGATCTCGGGGCCGACCTTGCCTCGCCCGACAAGGCCAAGGGGCCGGGCGGCGAGCGCATGTCGATCGTCGAAAAGCAGGTGGCGCGGCTGGAAGGCGAGATCGATGCGCTCAATGAAGGGATCGCGCCGCTGCGCTCCTTCGTGCTGCCGGGCGGTTCCCCGGCCGCGGCCTATCTGCATCTCGCGCGCACCGTGTGCCGGCGCGCGGAGCGCGTGATCGTCGAATTGTCCGATATGGACGGCGAGACGGTTTCTGCCGCCCTGATCAAATATGTGAAC
>CAMDXM010000078.1 GCA_945878025.1 Pseudorhodoplanes sinuspersici
GAGGGCAAACGTGGCGAGCGCGACGATCATGTCCGCGGCCTTTTATGCGAATTGACCGGTGCGCAGGACGCGACCGTCGTCAACAACAATGCCGCGGCCGTCCTGCTGGTCTTGAACACCTTGGCGAAAGGCCGCGAGGCGCTGGTCTCGCGCGGCGAATTGATCGAGATCGGCGGCGCCTTCCGGATGCCGGAAATCATGGCGCGCGCGGGCGCGAAACTGGTCGAAGTCGGCACCACCAACCGGACCCACAAGAAGGACTATATCAGCGCTATTGGGCCGAAGACCGGTCTCGTTCTGAAGGTTCACACATCCAATTATCGCGTCGAGGGATTCACCACCGAAGTCTCGCCTCGCGATCTCGCCGCACTGGCGCATGACAGGAAGGTGACCCTCGTTCACGATCTCGGCTCGGGCACGCTGGTCGATCTTGCGCGCTTCGGGCTAAAGCACGAGCCGACGGTGGCGGAAGCGGTGACCGACGGCGCGGATATCATCACGTTTTCCGGTGACAAGCTGCTGGGCGGCCCGCAGACCGGCTTTATCGTCGGACGCAAGGATCTTCTGGCGCAGATCAATCGCAATCCGATGAAGCGCGCGTTGCGCGTGGACAAGATCAGGCTGGCGGCGCTGGAAGCGACGCTGAAGCTCTATCGCGATCCCGACCGTCTCGCACAACGGCTTCCGACTCTTCGCCTGTTGTCGAGAAAGGCCAAAGAGATCAGGAGCCAGGCCGAGCGGATGATTCCGCCGGTCGCGCAGGCTGTCGGCGAAAACTTCAGCGTGGCGGTGACCGATTGCTCAAGCCAGATCGGATCCGGCGCGTTGCCGCTTGAAGGCATCGCCAGCGCCGGTCTCGCCATTCGCTCCAGGGACAGTCGCGGCGCGGGCAGAGCGCTCACGGCGCTGTCCACGGCCTTGCGGCAATTGCCCATGCCGGTGATCGGCCATATCGCGGAACAGGCTTTGATCCTCGATCTGAGATGTCTCGAGGACGAAACAGGCTTCATCAGGAATTTGTCGTCTCTCGATCTCAAAGGCCGGATCCATGCGCTGGATTGAGCGCCTGATCTCGAAGGCTGAGCAGGGCGGCGTGCAAGAGAACGTTCAAGAGGATGCCCAAGAAGACGTCCAAGAGACGGTCAGTGTCGCCTCGCAAATGGCCGCGGCCTACGAAGCATCCGGACGCGGAGACTACGCGGTTGCGCTCGAATTATGGGCCCCGCTGGCGCATGCCGGCGTCCCGCGCGCGCAGAACAATATCGGAGCGTGTTTTGCGGAAGGTCTCGGCGTCGATCGCGATCCGCAACTGGCGCTGAAATGGCTCACGCTGTCCGCGGAGGCGAAAGACCCGGTCGGCCAGCGCAATCTCGCGGCGCTCTTGTTCAAAGGCGAGGGCCTCGAACAGGATCACGCGCGCGCCGCGGATTTGTATCGGCAGGCGGCGGAGGCCGGCGACGCCACCGCCCAGGACATGTTGAGCTGGATGCTGCTCGAAGGCGAGACGATCCCGCTGGATGTCGCGCAGGCGCATCGCTGGGCGCTCGCGGCGGCCGAAAAGGGAAATGCGGCTTCGATGACGCGGCTCGGCATGATCTTTCACAATGCACTCGGCGTCGAGCGCGATCCGCTGCAGGCGGCGCTTTGGTGGAAGAAGGCCGCCGATGCCGGCGACGCCGATGGCCAGGCCATGCTGGGCGCGGCCTATCATCTCGGCGCCGGCGTGCCGCGCGATCCGGTCGAGGCGCTCGCGCTGTTGCTGCGGGCGCGCGCCAGCGGTAGCGGCCTTGCGGAACCGTTCATTTCGTCGGCTCAGAAAGCCTTGTCGGATGATCAACTGGCCGAAGCGCAACGCCGCGCGACCGGCCCCGTCATGGAGCGGGTCGCATGATTATCGGCACTGCCGGCCATATCGATCATGGTAAAACCTCGCTGGTGCGCGCGCTGACCGGCGTCGATACCGACCGCCTGAAAGAAGAAAAAGCGCGTGGAATTTCGATCGATCTCGGCTTCGCCTATCTGCCGGCGCCCGATGGATCGATTCTGGGCTTTGTCGATGTGCCCGGCCACGAGGGCTTCGTCCACAACATGCTGGCGGGCGCGACCGGGATCGATCTCGCCCTTCTTGTGATCGCGGCTGACGACGGCGTCATGCCGCAAACCCGTGAACATCTTGCCATCGTCGATTTGCTTGGAATCAAGCACGGCATTGTTGCGCTGACCAAGACCGATATTGCCGCGCCGCCCTGGCGCGACAAGGTCGCCACCGATATCCGCCAGGCATTGAATGGAACGGGCCTGTCGGGCGCGGAGATCATCCCTGTATCCACGGTGACCGGCGAAGGCATCGACGAATTGCGCGACCGGCTGTTCGAGCGGTCGCGTGCATTCGGGAAACGGGCCGGCAAAGGGCGATTTCGTCTGGCCGTCGACCGGTCCTTCATTCTGCAAGGCGCGGGCACCGTCGTGACCGGAACGGTTCTGTCCGGGACGGTGACAGTTGGAGACCGCGTCGTCATCAGCCCGTCCGGCCTTGTCGCGCGTGTTCGCTCGATCCATGCGCAAAACCGGCCTTGTGAGCAGGGTCACGCCGGAGAGCGTTGCGCCCTCAATCTCGCGGGCGAGGGCATCACCAAGGATGCGATCAAACGCGGCGACGTCGTCCTCGATCCCGAATTGTACGCGCCGACCGAACGGATCGACGCGACATTTCGTTTGCTGGCCTCTGAATCGAAGCCGGTCGGGCAATGGATGCCGGTTCGCTTGCATCATGCGGCGGCCGACGTCGCCGCGCGTATTGTCCTGCTTGCAGACGAGCCCGTGGCGCCGGGCGCTGAGGCATTTGTCCAGCTGGTGCTCGATCAGCCGATCGCGGCAGCGGCCGGAGACCGCTTCGTCCTGCGCGACACGACGGCGCAGAGAACGGTCGGCGGCGGGCAATTTCTCGATCTGCGCGCGCCGGCTCGCAAACGCCGGACGCCGGAGCGGATTTCGCAGCTCGAAGCCTTTTCGCTGTCCGATCCGGAGCGAATTCTCGCGGCGTTGATCGAGCGTGCGCCGTTTTACACCGATCTGTCCGCTTTCGCCCGCGACCGCGCGCTCAGCGCGTCCGAGCTGGAATCGATGACGCAGCGCATCGGCATTCTTCGCGTCCAAACCGCCACCGCCGATCTCGGTCTGTCGCCTGCGACATGGATGCGGCTCAAACGAAATCTCCTGGCGGCGCTTGAATCGTTCCATGCGGCCAATCCGGACCTGCCGGGCATCGGCCTCGAGCGGTTGCGCCTGCAGCTCGATCCGCGTCTGCCGGCGCCTGGATTTTCCGCATTTCTTCAGGGGCTTGCGAGAAAGTCAGAAGTAGGGCTCGACGGCGCCTGGGTGCGGCTGCCGGGTCACGAAGTCCGGCTTACGCCGGCGGATGAGAAAATCTGGGTCAAGCTCCAGCCGCTGATCGCGGGCGGCGAACGGTTCCGGCCGCCGCGCGTGCGAGACATCGCCAGCATCCTTGCGATCCCCGAGACGGACATCCGCCGTCTGCTCAAATTGCTTGGACGCATGGGCAAAGTCGATGAGGTGGCGCACGATCATTTCTTTCTCCGGCCCACGGTGAGCGAGATGGTGGAGATTGCCTTCGACGTCGCGAGCCAATCGGATAAGGGCGAATTCACCGCCGCGCAGCTTCGTGACCGGCTCGACAACGGACGCAAGGTCGCAATCCAGATTCTGGATTTCTTCGATCGCCACGGGGTGACGTTGCGGCGCGGCGATATACGGCGTATCAACAAACACCGGCTCGATCTGTTTCGTTCAATCGACATCGGAAAATCGAGCCAAGCATCGTCGCAATCTGGAAGAGAATCGTCCCCGGTGGGGCGTCCGGACTTCAAATCCGGGAGGGACCGCGAGTCGGTTCTTGGTGGGTTCGACTCCCTCTCTCTTCCGCCACGTTCCAGGAGCGTCTCATGAACGTCATGGCATCGTCGTTCCTCGACAAGCTGCAATCCGCGGTCACCCGCGCCGATGCGGCCGAATCCGAGTTACGCAAGGAAATCGCGGCCCGCCTCAAAACGATCGAGTCGGATCGTATGTTCGCGTATCGCCGGCTCAATCTCATGCGCGCCGTCGCCGAAGGCGTGGTCGCGGCCGAAAGCGAAGAGATCGCGATTGCCAACAGCCTCGGCGTGCTTCGCAGCAAGCTTGGATGGTCGAGCGATAGCGAACCGCGTCAGGCCGTCTTGTCGAATTTCGCTCCGGTCGGGAAGGCCGTGTTCCTGAGCCTTGCGCCGCCGGAAGCCGAAGCGCCCGAAGCCGATGTGATCGCCACGCTCACTCAGTTCGAAAACTGGTACGCGGAAAAGCACGGGACGCCGTTCTGGATCCTGTTCGAGAATTACATCCGGGAGACGCCCGTTGTCGACTTCTGACGATCGCGAACGCATGACCGATTTCGAAGAGTGGATCACGAAGGAATTCGAGACGACGGGCGAATTCACCGCGCTTGTCGTGCTGGTCGATATCAGCGAAACCAAGGTGACGCCGCTCTGCACGACTTATTTCAATGTGATCGGCGACGAGGTCGACTGGAATGACATCGTGCTGATGTTTGCCGGCGCCGGCGCCGACTGGGGCGGCGCGTCGTTCTTCCCCACTTTGAGCGCGCATGGCGGCCCGCTCGACAATCCGACCGCCCGGCTGAAACTGCGCGAACTCGAAGCGCGTCTCGACGACGACCGCCTGGTTCTCAACGAAGGGAATTTTTTCGACAAATGGGGGCGGCGGATGCGGATCGACGAGATCGTGCAATGACCCGCCCGGTCAGGGTGGTCGATACCGGGTTGCTGCCTGCGCGGCGAAACGTTTCGATAACGGCGGCTTTGGCCGAGATGCATTGCGCGGACCGCATCGCCGACACGTTTCGCTTTCATGTTTATCCGCGATCGGTGCTGATCGGGCATCACCAGAATTTCGATCGCGTCGTTGAGGCCGATTATTGCAGGCGCTTCGGCATCGACATCGCACGCCGCGTGACCGGCGGCGGCGCCGTTTATATGAATCCGGGTATCCTGGCCTGGGACATGGTAGTGGAGCGAGCGCGATTTGGGGCGCGATTGGCAGACGTGATGGAAGTCATCTGCACGGGGCTGGCGGCGGGATTGTCCCGGCTTGGACTGCCCGCGCGGTTTCGTCCGCTGAACGAGATCGAGATTTCCGGCCGCAAGATCGCGGGCTGCAGCGGCATTTTCATGGGGCCGACATTATTGGCTCAAGGCACCATCCTGGTCGATTTCGATATGGCGGAGATGGCGCGGGCGCTCGTCCTGCCGCCGGACACGCGCGAAAAATCCGGTGACGCGCAACTCGCGGCTCGCGTATCGAGTCTGAAGGCATGTCTAGGCTATGCACCGCCGCTCGGCGAGGTCAAACGTCTGCTGATCGCGGGCCTGACACAAATGATACCGTCGCCCTTTGAAGAGGGGGCGCTGTCAGAAGCGGAGATGCTCTGCGCGTCCCACCTGCATGATACCGAGTATGGCAAAGACGATTTTGTGCGCGGTGACGTCTTGGAGGCGCCGGCCTGGACGCAAGCCGGGGTGCTGCCAGAAGCGCAAATCCAAAGGCCCAATTTACCGTGAGCGCGCGTCTGCTCATCGTGTTGATGAATACGGACCCGCGCCATGTCGAGGAACTCGGCGCGCCCTTTTATCATGCGGCCGTGGCCGCCGCGATGGACTACAAGGTCGACGTGGTCTGCACGGCCGCCGCCGGCAAGCTCATGATGAAGGGCGTGGCGGAGGCCATACAGATCAAGCCCGGACATCCCAAGACGGTCTATGACTGGATCAAGGAAGCGCATGACCACGGCGCCAAATTATGGGCATGCCCGGCGAATCTTGAACTTTACGATATGTCGGAAGACGATCTGATCCCCGAATGCAGCGGCATGATGGGCGCGGCGGCGATGATGCAGGATATCATGGACGGTGAATGCCGTGTTCTGACCTATTGAGCGATGACCGTGGTCAAAATCCAGGACACCGAGTTTCCCGACAATCTGCTCTACGACGTGGATAACCAGATCTGGTATGAGCCGCTGCCGGACGGCACGGCGCGTGCCGGCTTCACGCCGCTCGCCATTTCTCTTGCGGGCGATGTGCTCGTGTTCACGCCGAAGCGCATCGGCCGCGATTTCGAGAAGGCGCGGTCCTTTGCGACCATCGAATGTGGAAAATGGATTGGATCGGCGCGGGCCGCGTTCGACGGCATCGTGGTTTCGCACAATGAGCAATTGGTCAGGCGGCCTGAACTTCTCAACAGCGACGCCTTCGGCCAGGGCTGGATGCTGATCGTTCGCCCATCGCGGCCGGACTGGCAGGACGGCCTGGTCACTGGCGCCGGGATCGAACAGGCGTTTTCGGTATGGCTGCAATCCGAGGCCTATAAGGATCGATCCGATTGATGCGCCCGCAGGCGCCAGGTCACACCGACATCGTCCTGATCGGTGGCGGGCACGCGCATGTCCACGTATTGAGATCATTCGGAATGCGCCCGGAACCGGGTGTGCGTGTGACGCTGATCACGCGCGATTTGCAGACGCCGTATTCGGGAATGTTGCCCGGCGTGGTCGCCGGTCTTTACAGCGTTGAACAGGCGCATATCGATCTCGTCCGCCTCGCGGCGGCGACCGGCACGCGGCTCATTCATGCGGAGGCTGTGGGCCTCGATCGAAATGCGAAGCGTATCCTGCTGGCAGGACAGGCGCCGGTCGGCTATGACCTGACTTCGATCGATGTCGGGATCACGCCCGCTTTGGACTCGATCCGCGGCGCTGCCACGCATGCCATAGCCGTCAAGCCGATCGGGTCGTTCCTCGATAAATTCAATCGATTGCTTGTCGATTGCAGGCATCCGAGCGGCCCGCGCCGGATTGCCGTCATCGGCGGCGGAGCAGGCGGTGTCGAACTCATACTTTCACTATGTACGCGTATTCGTCAGGAAGCCGGAAAGGCGAAGCAAAACCCCGGCGATTTCTCTTTCTTGCTGGTGACAGACGGCGAGATTTTGAGAACGCATAATGCCTGTGTGCGTCGCACCTTTCGCCGTGTGTTTGAAAGCAGGGGCGTGGCGCTGCATGAAAACAGGCCTGCCGTGGCTGTGCACGAGGGCGCTATCGAACTTGCCGACGGAACGTCGCTTGATGCCGATCTCATTCTGGTCACGACCAGCGCCGCGCCGCCTGCATGGTTTGCGCAAACCGGGCTCGCGCTCGATGCCGGCGGATTTCTCGCTGTGCGGGCAACGCTACAATCGGAAAATGACGCCGATGTTTTCGCCGCCGGCGACTGCGCGGCGATAACCGGGAACCCGCGCGAGAAAGCGGGTGTCTTCGCCGTGCGCGCGGGTCCGCCATTGTCGGACAATCTGCGCAGACGAGCGGCCGGACGGTCCTTGAAGGACTGGCGTCCGCAGCGCCGCCATCTGGCGCTGATCTCGACCGGCGAGCGTTACGCGATCGCTTCGCGCGGATGGTTCAAGGCGGAAGGCCGATGGGTCTGGATTCTGAAGGACTGGATCGACCGCCGCTGGATGCGGATGTATCAGGAGCCGGAGCGCATGTCAGGCGCCGCGGATGACGGCGGGGGACGCCACTAGACTGTGTTCCGATTCAATTGAATCGGAACACAGTCTAGATTCCTTTTATTTGTCGCATTTTCTTCGGCGAACCGGTTTCCATCCCGGATCAAGTCCGGGGCAGGCTTTCGCCAGAAAAAGCTCTAGCTGCGCATCCATCTGTGACGGCCTGCCCTTCGACGAGATCGTCGCCCCCAACATTGAACCGCGTTCACTTCTCGACGAAGGCTTTCTCGATCACATAATGCCCCGACGCGGAATGATTACCCTCGAGGAAACCGCTCCTGCGCAGCGAGGCTTGCAGGTCCGCCAGCATCGAAGGGCTTCCGCACAGCATCAGCCGGTCGCTCTCGATATCGAGCGGCGGCTGGTTAAGGTCGTCGAACAATTTTCCGCTTTCGATCAGATCGGTGATGCGCCCGCGATTGCGGAACGGCTCTCGCGTGACGGTCGGGTAATAAACGAGCTTGCCGCGCGCCAGATCGCCGAGCAATTTGTGCTTGAGTAAATTTGCGATCACCTTCTCTCCATAGCTGAGTTCGAAGATTTTCCGGCAGCCATGGACAAGCACGATCTTCTCGAAGCGCTCATAGATTTCTGGACCCTTCACGATGCTCATGAAGGGCGCGAGGCCGGTGCCGGTCGAGAGCAGATAGAGCGTCGTCCCCGGCAGCAGATTGTCCTGAATGAGCGTGCCGGTGGGCTTGCGGCCGACCAGGACCGGATCGCCCTTGGACAGATGCCGGATGCGCGAGGTGAGCGCGCCGTCGGCGACCTTGATCGAGAAGAATTCCAGATGCTCTTCGTGATTGGCGCTCGCCATGCTGTAGGCCCGCATCAGCGGCCGGCCATCGACTTCGATGCCGATCATGGTGAACTGGCCATTCACGAACCGGAACGCGGAATCGCGCGTGACCTTGAAGCTGAACAGATCTTCGGTCCAATGCCGGACATCGAGAACGCGTTCGTGGTTGAGATTGCTCATGCGGTCTGTCTTGGCGGGATGCGGATCGGGCAGGGCTTCAACGGTTTGCCGCTCTCATATTTCTGGGCGGGAAGGAACAGAAATCGCGACATGGCGGCAATACGACGTTGGTTGCGAATGTTTTGGTGAAGAAGAACCGTCTCTCTTTTGATTGTTTCGCGCGCCAGTCATTCCAAGGTTTCTGATGGTCGTGGTAGAAGAATTTTCTATCCAAAACCGGTTTTTCGGTATTATCTGGAAAACAATTCTCGTCAACCGGAGATTTTGTTCGATGCGTTTCTTGCCGGTCTTCTTCGACCTGTCGCGCGGCAGCGTGGTCCTGATCGGTTCGGGCGCGCCCGTGATCGCGAAGCTGCGATTGCTGCGCGCGGCCGGCGCGAATGTGCGCTGGTTCTCGCAAAGCGCGGACGCTGGCGGCGAACTCATTCATGCGCGTCACTACGCAGGAACAATCGAGATCCTCGCGGGCGAGCCCGTTGAGAAGGATCTCGCGGGAGCGTTCGCCATTGTCTCGTTTGCCGGAAAAGATATTGACGAACGTGTCGCGAGGCATGCGCATACGCTGAACATTCCGGTCAATATCGTCGACCGGCCCGATCTTTCGAACTTTATCTTTCCAGCCGTTGTCGACCGCGGCGACGTGGTGGTCGCGATCTCCACTGGCGGTGCGTCGACGGTGCTGGCGCGCCGGCTGCGCGAAAAGATCGAAACCATACTCCCCGCGCGTATCGGCGAATTTGCCGGCTGGATGCGGACTTATCGCGAGCGTTTGGGAGAACTGCGCGAGCGCGGCGTCTCAATCCGCGGCTTTTGGGAGCAGGTTATCGATGGCCCAATCGGCGCGGCGTTTCTGTCCGGCCAGCAGGAGAAAGCCGAAAAATCGTTGCTGCGGAAGTTCGAAGGCGCTACGGCGTCGAACGGCAACGGCATCGTGCATCTCGTCGGCGCCGGTCCCGGCGATGCGGATTTGCTGACGCTGCGCGCGCTGCAGACGCTGCAGGCAGCGGATGTGATTTTCTATGACGAGTTGATCGGCCCCGATATTCTCGACCGTGCGCGCCGCGACGCGAAGCAGGTCTTTGTCGGTAAACGCAAAGGCCAGCCCGGGATTGGGCAGGATGCTATCAACCGTCTTCTGGTCGAAGCGGCGCAGGCCGGACAGAACGTCGTTCGTCTTAAAGGCGGCGACCCTTTCATTTTCGGACGCGGCGGCGAGGAACTTGAATTTCTGCAACAGGCCGGCATTGCGGTCACAATCGTTCCGGGCATCACAGCGGCGCTCGGCTGCGCGGCGGAGGCCGGACTTCCGCTGACCTTCCGCAAGGAAGCGACGCGTCTGACATTCGTGACGGCGAATGTGGCGGAAGGCGCGGAGAGCATCGATTGGACGTCGCTCGCCGATCCGCAATCGACCCTGGTGGTCTATATGGGCCTGTCGTCGGCCGCCGTCGTCCAAAAAGGACTGATCGGCGCCGGCCGCGACCGGGCGACGCCTGTCGCCGTATTGGCGCGCGGCACGCAGCCCGATTCCACAGCCGCGACCGGGCGTCTCGACGAGTTGCGGGATTTGGCTGCCTCTGTCGGTGAAGGTCCCGCCTTGCTTGTCGTCGGCGAGGCGGTGGCGCATTCGTCCGTCTGGAAAGCGGATAAGTCCATCCGCATCGAGGCTGCCGCATGACCGCGCCGCAACAGCAGAAACTGAAAATTACCGGACCGGTGGTCGTGACGGCGAATCGGCTGGGCGATGGCGCTGTCGTTTATTTCACCGCCGGAAAAAAATGGACGACCCGGATCGAAGACGCCGCGGTGGTCTCAACCACGCCGGCCGCGACCGAGTTCCTGCAGAGCGCCATCGCCGACGATGTCGGCGCTGTCGGCCCTTATATCGCGCCCGTCCGTCTCGAAGGCGCGACGATCAAGCCCGGAAATCTGCGCGAGAGCATCCGGCTGCAAGGCCCGACCTTCGAACTGCCCGCGTCATTCGGAATCTAACGCCATGTATCATTACGATGACTTCGACCGCACCCTGGTCACTGAGCGCGTTTCCGAATTCCGCGACCAGGTCGCCCGCCGCCTCTCCGGCGCGCTGACCGAAGAAGAGTTCAAGCCGCTGCGGCTGATGAACGGCGTCTATCTGCAGCTGCATGCCTATATGCTGCGGATCGCCATTCCATACGGCACATTGTCATCGGAGCAGATGCGCACGCTCGCGCATGTTGCGCGCCGCTATGACCGCAATTACGGGCATTTCACCACGCGGCAGAATATTCAGTTCAACTGGATCAAGCTCGAAGAACTCCCGGACGCGATGACCGATCTGGCGCGCGGCGGCCTGCACGGAATGCAGACGAGCGGCAATTGCGTGCGCAATATAACGACCGACCAATGGGCCGGGGTCGCGCCGGACGAGATCGAGGATCCGCGCATCTGGGCGGAAATCCTGCGCCAGCATTCGACGATGCATCCGGAGTTCTCGTTTCTGCCGCGCAAATTCAAGATCGCGCTGACTGCGGCCACGCATGATCGCGCCGCGATTCGCGTTCACGACATTGGTTTGCGTTTGCACCGCAACGGCGCGGGCGAGACCGGCTTCGAGGTTATCGTCGGCGGCGGGCTCGGACGCACTCCGTTCGTCGGCAAGACCATCAAGCCGTTCCTGCCCAAACGCGATCTCTTGAGCTACGTCGAAGCGGTCCTGCGCGTCTACAATCAATACGGCCGCAGAGACAATATCTACAAAGCGCGCATCAAGATCCTCGTTCACGAGCTTGGCGCGGAGAAATTCGGCGCGGAAGTCGACGCCGAATGGCAAAAGATCAAGGACGGCGCGCTGGCGCTTGATCCGGCCTTTGCCGCCGATGTCGCGGCACGCTTCGTCTATCCGGACTATGAGAAGCTTGCGGACGGCCCGGCGGAACTCACGCAGGCTCGCAAGAACGATACGGAATTCGAGCGCTGGTTCAAGAATTCCGTGTCGTCGCACAAGGTCGACGGCTACGCGATCGTGACATTGTCGCTCAAGCCCGAAGGCGCGCCGCCCGGCGACGCCACCGCCGAGCAGATGGATGCGATCGCCGACTTGGCCGACCGCCACAGCTTTGGCGAGATCCGGGTGGGGCACGAACAGAATCTCGTTCTGCCGCATGTCGCGCAGCGCGATCTCTACGCACTCTGGCAATCGCTGTACAAAATCGGCGTGGCCACGCCGAATGTCGGCTTGGTCTCCGATATCATCGCGTGTCCGGGCCTCGATTATTGCAGTCTCGCCAATACACGCTCGATCCCGGTGGCGCAGGAATTGACGCGCCGCTTCGGCGATCTCGCGCTCGCTCAGAATCTCGGCCGCCTCCACATCAACATTTCCGGCTGCATCAACGCCTGCGGCCATCACCATGTCGGCCATATCGGCCTCTTGGGCGTGGAGAAGAACGGCGAGGAATATTACCAGATCACGCTCGGCGGAAAGGCCGACGAGGACGCCAGGCTCGGCGCGCTGCTTGGACCCGCGGTCAAATATGACGACGTCGCCGACGTCGTCGAGGATGTCGTTGCAACTTACGTGGAATTGCGCGAGCGGCCGGACGAACTCTTTGTCGATACCGTGAAGCGCATTGGCATCGAGCCGTTCAAGGAGCGCATCTATGCCGCTCGTTAAGGACGGACAGATCGTCAGCGACCCTTATCTGCGCGTGCTGGACGATGCGCCGGCGCCGGACGACACGGCAGCGATCGTGCCGGCGGCGCGGCTCCTTGCCGATGCCGGCGAACTGACCAGGCGTGCAGGGCCGATCGGCGTGTTGTGGCCGAATGACCAGACAATTTCGGAACTTGAGCCTTATCTCGACAAGGTCGCTCTGGTCGCGCTCGTTTTTCCGAATTTCCGCGACGGCCGGGCTTATAGCCAGGCGCGCATCTTGCGAGAGCGATATCAATTCCGCGGCGAATTGCGCGCCACCGGGCAGGTCTTGCGCGACCAGTTTCTTTTTCTTGTGCGCGCGGGCTTCGATTCATTCGAGGTGGTGAAGCCCGCGGACGCGCAAGCGTTCAAGGACGCAATTCACCGCTACAGCGTTTTTTATCAGCCCGCGGCCGACGGGCAATTGTCCGCGTTCCGAAGGCGCGCCATTGCGCACCGGACTGGGGCGGCGAGCCCGTCCGTGGAGCGCGTGCGATGACGGCAATCGAATGACTCCACGGCGCGGCGGCGGAATAAGCGCCTTTCAGCCGGTCCGCCGTCCGATCTGAACGGCTCGTTCTGCACGCATCGCGCGAATCCGTGCTTTTTTTGTGCATTTAGGGCGCATGGCCGCGCCTTGGTTATTTGGTATGACAAGTTGACGGCTCGCAGTTTCACGCTGATTATATCGATCTAACGAGCCCACCCGGCTCGATCGGGAGGGCAGCGACCGACTTTCGGCATTCAAAAAGACCCCGGCGTCATTGCCGTCCGTCTGCGGGTCCGCTGCGAACAATAAGAACGGCAAGGGAGGAATTCGTTATGGCATCTGAAAAATCCTGGTGGATGAGCCGCCGCGAGGCGCTCAAGATTCTTGGACTGACCGGCACCGCGCTCGCAGCAAGCAATTTCCTGCCGTCGCGCGTGTTCGCGCAGGCGCGCAAGAATACGCTCGTGCTCGGCATCGACATCTCCGACACGATCACGCTCGATCCGGCGCGGCTCGCGCAATACACCTCGCCGATGACGGTCGCTTCGGCCTATGACTCGCTCGTCACGCTGGCGCCGGGACAATACATCGACGTCAAACCGTCGCTGGCCACGAAATGGGCCCGCACGCCGGATGGCAAGGGCTGGCGCTTCACCTTGCGCGACGGCGTCAAATTCGCTTCCGGCACCCCGATGACCGCCGACGACATCGTGTGGTCGATCACGCGCGTGATGAATCTGAAGGATCAGCCTTCGCAATATATCGGCAACATCGAGAAGGTCGTCGCGGTCGACAAGAGCACCGTCGATGTGATCCTGAAGGATCCGGCGCAGCCGATCCTCAACGTGCTCGCGGCGCCGGAATTCGTCGCCATGGAGCGCAAGGTGGTGGAAGCGAATGGCGGCACCGCCGACGCAGACGCCAAGGAAAAGGACAAGGCCACGCCGTGGCTCAACACCAAATCCGCCGGCACCGGCGCCTATCAGGTCGCGGGCTGGGAGCGCAATGCGCAAATCCAGCTCGTGCGCAACGAGTATTATTGGGGCGGCAAGTTGCCGTTCGAACGCATCGTCATTCGCCATATCAGCGATGGCGCGGCGCAACTGCTCGCCGTCCGCCGCGGCGACATTGACGCGGCATTCAACCTGATCCCGGAACAGATCACATCGCTCAAGGGCGACAAGGACGTGCGTCTCGATCCGCTCAAGAGTCTCGACTTCGTCTATATGGCTTTGACGCAGGAGCCGGAATTCAACAAGGCGCTGGCGGTGAAGGAATGCCGGCAGGCGGTCGGTTACGCCATCGACTATGACGGCATCAAGAATTCGATGCTGGGCGGGGCGGCGCTCCGGCCCGCGCATTATCTGCCGATCGGCGTCATTGGTTCCACCGAGGAGGTCGCGCGCAAGATCGGGTTCCGCAACGATCCCGCCAAGGCGAAGGAATTGCTGGCGAAAGGCGGCTACCCTAACGGCTTCGAGTTCGAGATCGCCTATGGCAACGCCGCCGTTCAGGGTCTGACCTATCAGGACCTCGCGCTGAAGATTCAATCGGACCTTGGGCGGGTCGGCATCAAGGCCAATCTGCGCCCGATGGATCAGGTCAACCTGCGGAACGAATATCCCGCCGGCAAATCGCGCGGCGGAGTGCTGACTTTCTGGAATCCGCCCGCGGTGGACAATCTGCTTTGGGCCGCCGCCGTGGTGCAACGCGTCGCCAAGCGCGTGCACTGGGAGGTGCCGAAGGAGATCTACGACATGTGCTTCAAAGCCTATGTCGAACCCGATCAGAAGAAGCAGGCGGAGATGTGGGTGGAATGGCAGAAGGTCATGGTCGACCAGGCCAATCACTTCGTGCTGTTCCAGCCAGTCTATCAGATCGCTGTGCGCAACACGATCGACAAATTCCCGCTTACCGCTGCGGGCTGGATGCTCGATCTGCACGGCGTCAAGCCGAAGGGCTGAGGCCGGGGGCGCGATGTCGGCGAATCGAGAACCGGTTCGCCGCAAGAAATGAGAGAAACCGGATTCTGATCCGATTGGATCGGACTCTGGTACGACACATGCGGGCGGCCGCCTCATCCGGCCGCCCGTTTTCTTTTGTT
>CAMDXM010000079.1 GCA_945878025.1 Pseudorhodoplanes sinuspersici
TCCTTCAGCGACATCGTGAACGCCCTGCCCGCTGTGTCGAACCAGATCAGCCCTTCTTTCCCGATGAAGGTCGTCACGTCCGACAAGCCGCCGTCCTTGTAGCGCTGCAGCCGGACACCGGACCCGCGGCTCATTTCCGGCACGTCGGCGATCGGAAAGACCAGCATCTTTCTGTTCTTGCCGATCGCTGCGACTAGCTCGCCATCGACGCTGGTGACGGCCGCCGCGCCATCCTTCGCTTTGACATTGAGGATTTGCTTGCCCTTGCGGGTGTTGGCCACGCAATCGTCTTCCGAGACGACAAATCCGCGGCCCTGTTCGCTCGCCACCAGAAATTTGCGGCCGCCCTGATGGCGGAATACCGAAACGATCTCCGCATCCTGCTCCATGTCGATAAAGAGCCGCAGCGGTTCGCCATGCCCGCGTCCGCCGGGAAGCTTGGCGGCGTCGAGCGTATAGAAGCGGCCATTGGTTGCGAATAGCAGGCAACGCGACGTGGTCTCGGCCGGGAACGCGAATTTCAGCGCATCGTCGGTCTTGAAGGTGACCGAGGACAGATCGCTCACATGCCCGCGCAAGGTGCGAATCCAGCCTTTCTCGGAAACGACGACCGTGACCGGCTCGCGCTCGACCAGCGCCTCCTCGATCGCGGCCGCGTCATGCTCGGGCGCCTCGCCGAAGCTCGTCCGGCGCTTTCCGAGTTCGGTCTTGGGTCCGAACAGATTGCGGATTTCCTTGATCTCGGCGCTGATCGCCTTCCATTGGTCGGACTCCGAACCGATCAAGACCTTGAGCTTCTTGCGCTCGTCACGCAGCTCCTTGTCCTCGGTCCTGATCTCCATTTCCTCAAGCTTGCGCAGGTTGCGCAGACGCATGTTCAGGATGGCGTCGGCTTGCACGTCGGAGATCTTGAACGTCTTCATCAGGATGGGCTTCGGCTCGTCCTGGGTGCGGATGATCTTGATGACCTTGTCGAGGTTCAGGTAAGCGACGAGCAAGCCGCCCAAAACCTCCAGCCGGTGATCGATCGCCGCGAGCCGGTGCTTGGAGCGGCGCACCAGCACGTCGCGGCGATGGTCGAGCCATTCGCGCAGGGCTTCGGCGAGGCCGATAACTGTCGGCACGCGGCCTTTCACCAGCACGTTCATATTGAGCGGAACGCGGCTCTCGAGTTCGGTCTGCTTGAACAGCGATTCCATGAGCAAGGTCGCGTCGACCGCCCGCGATTTCGGCTCGATGATGAGACGGACGTCTTGCGTCGATTCATCGCGCACATCGGCGACCAGCGGCAGCTTCTTGTCGTTGAGCAGATCCGCGATCTTCTCGATCAGCCGCGATTTCTGCACCAGCCACGGGATTTCCGTGATGACAATGGAATAGACCCCGCGGCCCTGGTCCTCCTTGTGCCAGCGCGCGCGTACGCGGAACGATCCACGGCCGGTCGCGTAGGCTTCGGCGATCGCCGCCTTGTCGTCGACGACGATGCCGCCGGTCGGAAAATCGGGACCGGGCACGAATTGCATCAGCGCCCGGCTGCTGGTGCGCTTGTGCGTGATCAGATAGAGCGCGGCGTCGCAAAGCTCGGCGGCATTGTGCGGCGGAATCGAGGTCGCCATGCCGACCGCGATGCCTTGTGAGCCATTCGCCAGGAGATTGGGAAAGGCGCCCGGCAGCACGACCGGCTCTTCCGAGAGTCCATCGTAATTCGGACGGAAGTCGACCGCGTTTTCGTCGATGCCTTCGATCAGGAGGCGCGCGACCTCGGTCATGCGCGCTTCGGTGTAGCGATAGGCGGCCGCGTTATCGCCGTCGATATTTCCGAAATTGCCCTGCCCGTCGATCAGCGGATAGCGCGATGCAAAATCCTGCGCGAGGCGCACGAGGGCATCGTAGATCGCCTGGTCGCCATGCGGATGGAAATTACCCATCACGTCGCCGACGATCTTGGCCGATTTCTTGAACGCCGCCCCCGGATCGAGCCGCAAGAGCCGCATGCCGTAGAGGATCCGCCGATGCACCGGCTTCAACCCGTCGCGCGCATCCGGCAAGGCGCGGTGCATGATCGTGGAGAGCGCGTAAGCGAGATAGCGCTCCTCCAGAGCCTCGCGCAGCGCGATCTCCTGGACGTTGCCGTCTTCCGGGGGAATCAGCCTCTTACCCATATAAAACGGGTACAGCGCAGTTTGTTAATGAACAAGGGATGAATGCATCGGCCGCGATTTCTTCGTAATCAAGGGCGATGCTGGAACTTCAAAGACGAATTCCGGCACCGAATCTGGCGACGGTTATTTCCGCTGCGCGGCTCTTTGAACCTTAGGGGGAATCGATGAGGAGAATGCTTCTGACGATCGCCGCTCTGACGGTGATCGGTTTAACACCGGCCTTTTTTGCCAGTCACGCCTCCGCTATGATCAATCCGCTCGTGGCTGGAATCGCCAACGCGGTGCAGAATGCGAATGCCGCCGAGCAGGTCGCTTATGTCTGCCGCCGGCGCTGCAACTGGCGCGGTTGCTTCCGTCGCTGCTGGAATACCGCTCCGGTGGTCGTCCACCGGCCTTATCGTCGGTGGCGCGTGTGGTAAATCAGAAAGCGCGACCATTGAGATTACGCGGCATCGGGCATCGCGCGCACGACCGCTGCCACGAACGATTGTCTCGCGTCCGGGAGCGGCAATCCGCGCGGCAGGAAAACATGCCGTTCAAGGAAATATCCCGATAGCGCGAACCCGTCGTTCAGGTCGCTCAAAGGCGGACGCGTCTCCGCCTCCTCCTGCAGAAATCCGGGCAGCCGCAGGAGTCGATCTCGCCATTCCTCGCCGGCCTCGGCCGACACAGCCCTGCCGGATTTAGGCGACACGTAAGCGAGCCCGGTTGACGAACCCGTCGCCGCGCATTGTTCGAGATCGAGGCCGAAGCCGAGCTCGGTCAGAAGCTGGATTTCGAAGCGCACGACCAGCGCCGCGGTCAATGGCGCATCGTCGATGTGGTCGAGGATCGCCTGCAGGCAATGAAAAACGCTTTCGTGCGGATCGCGCTCCGGCAGAAGTCGCGCCAGCGCGCCAAGATGGGTCACGGCGTAAACGGCATGCGACGTCGTGAGAAACGAGCCCGCGCGCAGCCGCAGGCCCTCCACCACAAATGCTCCGAGATGCTCGTCAAGCCGCGCGCGCCACACCGCGCGCAGCGAATTACCGGGCTGCAGCACCGGGCGCATGCGCGAACCGGAGCCCCCGCGCACGAGACCGAGATGACGGCCGTGTTCGCGCGTCATCAGCTCCACGATGGCGCTCGTCTCCCCGTGACGCCTGACGCCGAGAACGATGCCCTCGTCGGTCCATTCCATGCGAGTGTCCCAGGTCTTACTCTTTCGGAAAATCCAGTCCCATTTCCCGGTAACGTTCCGGGTCGTCGCCCCAGCCTTCGCGCACCTTCACGAACAAAAAGAGATGCACGGCCGCGTCGGCCGCCTCCGCGATATCCTTGCGGGCATCGGCGCCGATCGCCTTGATGGTCTGACCACCCTTCCCGAGAACGATCTTGCGCTGGCTTTCCCGCTCAACATAGATCGTCTGCTCGATTCGGATCGAACCGTCTTTCAGCTCCTTCCAGGATTCGGTCTCGACCGTCGATTGATACGGCAATTCCTGGTGCAGCCGCTCGAACAATTTCTCCCGCGTGATCTCGGCCGCGAGTTGGCGCAGCGGCGCGTCGCTGATCTGGTCGGGCGGATAATGCCACGGGCCGGCCTGGACCTGACCGGCAAGCCAGGTCTTGAGGTCGGCCACGCCATAGCCGTTGAGCGCCGACACCATGAAGGTGGCCGCGAAAGAAAGCCGTTCGTTGGCCGCTTTCGCCAAGGCCAATAACGATTCCTTTTCGACCAGATCGATCTTGTTGAGCAGGAGAACTTTCTTGCCTGCGATGTCGCGCATCTTTCCGATGATCGCATCGTTCTCGTCGTCGAGGCCCTTGCGCGCATCGATCAGCAGTACGGTGAGATCGGCGTCGTGCGCACCGCCCCAGGCGGTCGTCACCATGGCGCGGTCGAGACGGCGTCTGGGCGCGAAGATTCCGGGCGTATCGACGAAAATAAGCTGTGACGTCCCTTCGATCGCGATCCCGCGCACCAGCATGCGCGTCGTCTGCACCTTGTGCGACACAATCGACACTTTGGAGCCGACAAGCGCATTGATGAGCGTCGATTTTCCGGCATTGGGAGCGCCGATCAGCGCGACAAAACCGCAGCGCGTTCCATCGCCGGCCGTGTCAGACATCGGCGCGCACGCCCTCGCGCGCCAGCAAAGCCAATGCCGCAGCCTGTTCGGCCGATCGCTTGGAGCGCCCCTTGCCCTCGGCCGGCTCGCGCTCCGGCAAACTGACGGCGACGCGGAATTCCGGATCGTGATGCGGACCGGTGCGTTCGATCTCGCGATAGGATGGCGTCGGCAGGCCGCGGGCCTGCGCCCATTCCTGCAGCACGGTCTTGGGATCGCGAAGCGGCCGCGCCGGCTTTCGCATCCGTTCGGCCCAAAAACGCTGCACGAATGCGAGCGCCGCCTTGTAACCGCCGTCGAGAAAGATGGCTCCGATCAGGGACTCGCAGACATCGGCAAGAATGGCGATGCGCGTGCGGCCTCCCGCCCTCACCTCGGAGGCGCCGAGCCGCAGCGACGCGCCGAGATCGACGACGAGCGCGACATCCGCGCAGGTTTCGCGCCGGACAAGATCGGCGAGACGGCGGGACATTTCGCCTTCATCGGCTTTTGGAAACGCTTCGAACAGCATTTCCGAGATCGCGAGGCCGAGGACGTGATCACCGAGAAATTCGAGCCGCTGATAACTTCCGGCGCGGCCCTGCGCGCCTTTCAAGGCCGAGATATGCGTCAGCGCGCGCTCCAGCAGAACCGGGTCGGAAAAACGATAACCGATGGTCTCTTCCAGCGGTGTGGCGGCGGCCTTGCGCGCCGCTTTCGGTTTGGAGGCTTTTGCAGCCGCTGACTTCGACACGCCGCCCGCCTTCGCGGATGGCGCGGGCGGCGCCGCGGCCCCCGCGCGAGCTCTTGTTTCGGCCTTGCGGCTCATCGCACGATCGAAAACAGCCGGCTCCAGCGGACGGTCCAAGGCCAGAACCAGACCTGCCACGCACGCTCGCCTTCGGCGACCGAAAAGAAAATCAACTGCGCGCGGCCGACGAGGTTCTGGAACGGGACGTAACCGACCTGGGACAGCACGCGGCTATCGGTCGAATTGTCGCGATTGTCGCCCATCATGAAGAAATGGCCGGCCGGCACGACATAATCCTGCGTGTTGTCATAGAAACCGTTGTCGATCAGGTCGAGCGTCGTATAGCTCACGCCGTTGGGCAGCGTTTCGCGCCAGCGCTTCACCCGTGTCGCGCGTTCGCTTTCCTCGGTTTCGATATAATCCTCGATGCGCTCGCGCTTGACCGGCTGGCCGTTGATATGAAGCAGGCCGTCGATCATGCGGATGCGGTCGCCGGGCAATCCGATCACGCGCTTGATGTAGTCGGTCGTGTCGTCCTTCGGCAGACGAAACACCGCGATGTCGCCGCGATTCGGCTCCGATCCGAAAATCCGGCCGGAGAATAGCGGCGGCGAGAATGGAAACGAATAATAGCTGTAGCCGTAGGAATATTTCGAAACGAAGAGATAGTCGCCGACCAGGAGCGTCGCCTTCATCGATCCGGACGGAATGTTGAACGGCTGAAACAAAAAGGTCCGGATCACGAGCGCAATGATGAGCGCATGAACGATGACGCGGACGGTTTCGCCGAGCCCGCCCTCTTTTCCTTTTGTGGTGGTCACGCTCATGAGCCTCTCGTCCGCCAGTTTATGTCGTCCCGCGCCGTTGTAGCGGTTGCCTTGGCCGCACGCAACGAAACGTGGACCGTATATTAAAGCAACGATTCCATTGGCTTACCGCCGGGCCGCGGGAACCTGCCGCCGGCATCGGAAACCCGCCTTCGCGGGCCGTTGAAGGACGGGTTCACACCGAATTCAAGGCGTCTTGCGAACAGCCGAAATCACCACGAAAGCCTGCGCGAGCGGATATTCGTCGGTCAGGCTGACGTCGATGCGCGCTTCGAATCCCTGCGGCGTGATCGCCTCGAGCTGCCGCAGCGCGCCGCCGGTCAGTGTCATGGTGGGGCGTCCCGAAGGCAGATTGACGACGCCGAGATCGCGGAAAAAGACGCCGCGGCGAAAGCCGGTGCCGAGCGCCTTCGCGCACGCCTCTTTCGCCGCGAATCGCTTGGCGTAGGTTTCGATCCGCCCGGCTTTGCGCTCGGCGCGATCGCGCTCGATCTCGGTGAAAACGCGGTTGATGAATCTGTCACCGTGGCGGGCGACGACCTTTTCGATCCGCCGGATATCGCAAAGGTCCGATCCGATGCCAAGAATCATACCTTGCATCATGAGGCTTTTGCCTTCATGCGGCCGCGCTCCATGGCCGCGCGCATCCGCGCAATCGAATCTGCAAGACCGGTGAAGATCGCCTCGCCGACAAGAAAATGCCCGATATTGAGTTCGGCGATGGGCGCCAGAGCCGCGATCTGCTCGGCCGTCGCATAATCGAGGCCGTGACCGGCGTGAATTTCGAGGCCAAGCGCCTTCGCACGATCGACGCCTTCGACGATGCGCCGCCATTCGGCGTCGGCGTCCTGGCGATGGCCTTGCGTCCGCGCCTCGCACCATCCGCCCGTGTGAATTTCGATCACCGGCGCGCGCACCTCCGCCGCCGCGTCGATTTGCGCGGGATCGGCCGCGATGAAAAGCGACACGCGAATTCCCGCATCCTTCAATTGCGCGGTGGCGTCGCGGATTTGATTCTTGTTTGCGACGACGTCGAGCCCGCCCTCGGTCGTGCGCTCGGTGCGCTTTTCCGGCACCAGACACGCCGCGTGCGGCCTGGTCTTCGTTGCGATCGCAATCATTTCAGCGGTGGCCGCGAGTTCGAAATTCAGCGGCTTCGCGATCGCCGCCATGAGCCGGACGATATCGTCGTCGCGGATATGGCGGCGGTCCTCGCGCAAATGCGCGGTGATGCCGTCGGCGCCGGCTTCGATCGCGAGCAAGGCGGCGCGCACGGGATCCGGAAGGTCGCCGCCGCGCGCGTTGCGGACGGTCGCGACATGATCGATGTTCACGCCAAGACGAAGGGGAAGCACGGCCAGCACCTTATATCTCCGAGGCTTACGTTCAGCCATTCACCCGCGCGGCGTTGGCGACGACCGCCTTCGCGCGCAACTGGGCAATGATCGCCGTCAGATGCTTGAGGTCATAGACCTCAAGATCGATCGTCACCGTCGTGAAGTCCGGAGATTGCCGCGTCATTCGGATATTGTCGATATTGCCGTCATTCTCCGCGATCACCTGCGCGATCTGCGCGAGCGATCCCGGCTCGTTCACGGAATCCACGACGATCTGCGCGGGGAAGCGCTGCGGCGTCGCGTCGTCGACGTCCCAGCGCAGATCGATCCAGCGCTCCGGCCGTTCCTCGAATTCCTTCAGCAGCGGAGACTGGATAGGGTAGATCGTGATGCCCTCGCCCGGCGCCAGGATGCCGACAATGCGATCGCCCGGAACCGCGCCGCCATTGGGCGCGAAACGCACCGGCAGGTCGCTGTTGATGCCGCGGATCGGAATGGCGGAACCCTTGTCGGATACCGGCATCTGGAATTTCACAGACTTCGCGCGCTTGAGGCCGAACCATGTGCTGTCGGCCTTTGGTGCGGTGAGCGTCGCGCGTTCCTCGCGATAATCCGGATACATCGCGCGCGCGACGTCTGAGGCTTTCATTTCGCCGCGCCCGACGGCGGCCATGACCTCGTCGATCGAACCGCGCGCGAGGCGCGACAGCGCGCCCTGCAGCTTCTCGTCGGAATATTCCTTCTTGGCGCGCTGGAACAGGCGCTCGACGATGCGCCGGCCAAGCCCCGCATATTGATTGCGCACGGCGACCCGCGTCGCGCGCCGGATCGCCGCGCGCGCCTTGCCGGTGATGACGATCGATTCCCACGCGGCCGGCGGCGCCGACTGCGCTTTCGACGTGATGACGTCGACTTCGTCTCCGTTGGTGAGCTCGGAAATCAGCGGCGCGATCTTGCCGTTGATTTTTGCGCCGACCGCCATGTTGCCGACGTCGGTATGGACGGCGTAGGCGAAGTCGATCGTGGTCGCTCCGCGCGGCAGTGCGATCAGCTTGCCCTTTGGCGTGAAGCAGAACACCTGGTCGTGGAAAAGTTCGAGCTTGGTGTGTTCGAGGAATTCTTCCGAATTGGAGCCCTCGGCGAGAAGCTCGATGGTCCGGCGCAGCCACGCATAGGCGTTCGATTCGCGCGACAGCATCTCGCTCGGCGATCCGACATTGTCCTTGTACAGCGCATGCGCGGCGATGCCGTATTCGGCGATGTCGTCCATCTCGCGCGTGCGGATCTGAAGCTCCGCGCGCTGCTGTCCGGGTCCGATCACGGTCGTGTGGATCGACCTGTAATCGTTCTGCTTGGGCGTCGAAATGTAATCCTTGAACCGTCCCGGCACGACCGGCCAGGTCGTGTGCACGATGCCGAGCGCCTGGTAGCAATCCCCGACTGTCTTGACGATGACGCGGAAGGCGAACAGATCGGACAATTGTTCGAAGCCGACCGATTTGCGCTCCATCTTCCGCCAGATCGAATAGGGCCGCTTCTGGCGGCCCTTCACCACCGCGGTGATGCCGCGGTCGGCGAGTTTCTTGGTAAGCTGTTGCTCGATTTCGGTCGTGAGATCGTGGTGGCGATCGGCAAGCGTTGTCAGCCGCTCGGTGACGACGCGATAGGCATCCGGATAGAGTTCGCGAAACGACAGGTCTTCCAGCTCTTCGCGCATTTCCTGCATGCCCATGCGGCCGGCAAGCGGCGCATAGATTTCGATGGTCTCCTCGGCGTTGCGGCGCTTTACCTCAGGCGACACAAAATGGAGCGTGCGCATGTTGTGCAGGCGGTCTGCGAGTTTCACGAGCAGAACGCGCACGTCGGCGGCGATGGCGAGCAGGAGCTTGCGAAGATTCTCCGCCTGCTTGGCTTCCTTGGTGACGAGATCGAGCTTTTTCAGCTTGGTCAGGCCGTCCACCAGCTTGCCGATATCGGGACCGAAAACCTTGTCGATCTCGCTGCGCGTAGCCTCGGTATCTTCGATCGTGTCGTGCAGGAGCGCCGCCGCGATGGTCGCGTCGTCGAGCTTCAGATCGGTCAGGATCGCCGCCACTTCGAGCGGGTGGGAAAAATAAGGATCGCCCGAGGCGCGTTTCTGTTCGCCATGCGCCTTCATGGCGTAGACATAGGCGCGGTTGAGCAAGGCCTCGTCGGTATTGGGATTGTAGCGGCGGACCCGGTCGATCAATTCGTATTGCCGCATGATCTGCGGTTTCTTGTTTTTCTCTTTCTTTTCAATCGGTTGCGACGGCATTTGGGGACTGCGTTCCAGCGGCGCACGGGTGCGCGACTGGTTTTGCATCCTCGGCAATTGCGGCTTGGACCGCGCCATCTTGTCCGTCCGGTCGCCGGGCGGCGGATGCCCCCGGCAACCTTATGATATCACCGCGATTTGCCGCACCTGCAAGTGTAACCGGACAAGGTTGCCGAAATGAAAATGGCCCGGCTTTCGCCAGGCCATTGTTCGGTTCCGCGGGAACGCGGTCTATTCCACTTCTTCGTCCGGCTGCGCTTCCGGAGGCGCGAGGCCCTCGAGGCCCTTCAGCAGCTCTTCCTCGCTCATGTGGTCGACCGCGACATCGGTGTCGTCGGCATCGACCGAACCGGACGTTCCAACGAGAGGCGCCTCGGGCTCGGGCTCGTCGACTTCCACATATTTCTGCAGCGAATGGATCAGATCTTCCTTCAGGTCTTCCGGCGAAATCGTCGTTTCGGCGATCTCGCGCAAAGCCACAACCGGGTTCTTGTCGTTGTCGCGGTCGATCGTGATCTGCGCGCCGGAGGACACCATGCGCGCGCGATGTCTTGCCAGCAGAACGAGGTCGAAACGATTCTCGACCTTGTCGATGCAGTCTTCGACGGTGACACGGGCCATGGGCTCGCCGCTCCTAAGTACCTAGGGTTGTGACCGGATTTGCGGTTAGGTAGCCTTCCGGACGCCAAAGCGCAAGCGGCATTTTGGCGATCAGCATGACCAATTGTTATATTGGCCCTCCAAAGCGCTTCTGCTAGGCAAAATCCGGGGAACGAAACGCCCTCATTCCGACTATTTATTGCGAGACCATGCGTTTTCGGCCCCCTAATAATCGGCTTTTTTGGCCGACAGAGCCAACGTTACCACGGAGTTTTCGGCCAGCCGATCGTGCCGGATTCGCGCATTGGCCGTTTCGAGCGCCGAAAGCGGCAGATCGCCTGAAGCCAAAGCAAGAAGGAAAAAACAATGCCCGTTCCATCAGAGAAGATTGCTCTCTTCATCGACGGTGCAAATCTCTATGCCACAACCAAATCGCTCGGTTTCGATATCGACTACAAACGCCTGCTCAAGGAATTTCAGTCGCGCGGCTACCTTCTGCGCGCGTTCTATTACACGGCGGTGATCGAGGATCAGGAATATTCCTCGATTCGTCCGCTGATCGACTGGCTCGACTATAACGGCTATTCGGTCGTGACCAAGGCGACCAAGGAATTCGTCGATCAGACCGGACGCCGCAAGATCAAAGGCAATATGGATATCGAGCTTGCCGTCGACGCGATGGAAATCGCCGGCACGATCGATCACATGGTGCTGTTTTCCGGCGATGGAGATTTCCGTTCGCTGGTCGAAGCGGTCCAGCGTCGTGGCGTGCGCGTCACCGTCATCTCGACCATTTCGACGCAGCCGCCCATGATCGCCGATGAACTCCGGCGTCAGGCCGACGAATTCATCGATATCATGAAGCTGCAGGACAAGATCGGCCGCGACCCCGCCGAGCGCGCGCCCCGCGGCGAAGGCGGCCGCGAACCGCGCCAGCATACCCCGCAATTCCTGCAGCGCGGAGCGCCGCAACGTGCCAATGTCGGCGCCAATGGCGACGACGACGAATTCGAGGACTGAGAATCCGGCGCTCCTCCGCGACAGCGGAAAGCCCGGCCGCGATTGTCCGCTCTGCCCCCGGCTCGCCGCGTTCCGTAACGGCTGGCGCAAACGCGAACCGGGCTGGTTCAATGCCCCGGTCGCCTCGTTCGGGGCCAAGGACGCCCGTCTCCTGATTGTCGGCCTTGCGCCCGGATTGCAGGGCGCCAATCGCACCGGCCGGCCGTTCACCGGGGATTATGCCGGCGACCTTCTGTACGCAACGCTGATCGAATTCGGATTCGCGCGCGGGGTTTTCGCCGCGCGGCCGGACGACAGCCTCGAACTGGTCGACGCCCGCATTACCAATGGCGTGCGCTGCGTGCCGCCGGAAAACAAGCCGACGCCGCAGGAGATCAACACCTGCCGCGGCTTTCTCACCGCTACAATCGGAGAAATGAAAAATCTTCGGGCCATCGTCGCGCTCGGACGCGTCGCACACGACACGGCGGTGACGGCGATGGGCGTCAGGAAATCGGCGGCGCCGTTCAAGCATGGTGGCCGCAACGCCATCGGCGATCTCGCGCTGTTCGACAGCTATCATTGCTCCCGTTACAACACGAATACCGGCGTGCTGACGCCCGCGATGTTCCACTCGGTCTTCGCCGAGGTGCGCGACTATCTCAACGCCGATCAATCGGCTTCGTCTTCGGCGTCGCAATCCGGCGCGAAAGCCGGATCGATCACGTCCCGTACGTAATGAATTCCAGCAGCGATCCGTCCGGATCCCGGAAATAGACCGAGGTGCCGTGTCCGCGCGCGCCGAAACGTTGCATCGGTCCGCGTTCGATCGCGACGTTGCAACGGTTCAGATGAGCCACGGCCTCTTCAATCGGTCCGCTCCACTCGAAACAGAGGTCGCTGTTGCCGGGCTGCACCGGAAGGCGCGCGACCTCGGCGGGTTTCAATCCGGGTCCGTGCAGATTGAGCTGCACGTCGCCGAAGCGGTAAGCCCAGCCAACCTCGCGCTTGACGAGTTCCGCGCCGAGAACATCTCTATAGAAAATATTCGAGCGTTCCCAATCTGATACGTGAATGACACAATGATCGAGTTTAACTTTGATGGTCAATCGGACGTGTCCTCTCGCGGGAATGAAACCAAACGGCACTTGTTAAGTATCTAATGGACCGGGTTCGATTTTCACCGGCCTTTTTTGTTTGCCGGCGAACACCGAATTGACCGGAAAATCGATGACATTTCACCGGGATATTATCATGAACAGACGCGAAAGCCTGACTTTGCTGGCGGGCACTGCGCTCGCTGCGTCAAGCACTCTGCTTGGACGGGGTTCCGCCCTCGCCCAGGCCCAACCGGCTCCGGCTGCCGCGGATGGCCCGTTCAAGCTGCCGCCGCTCGGCTACGCCTACGAGGCGCTTGAGCCCAATATCGACACGATGACGATGAATATCCATCACACGCGTCATCACCAGGCGTTCATCACCAATCTCAATCAATTGGCGACGCGCTGGCCGGGGCTGGCCGATCCGATCGAAGGCATCCTCTCCGATCTCGCCAAAGTGCCGGAAGCCGTGCGCACGCCCGTGCGCAACAATCTCGGTGGGCACTTCAACCACGCATTCTTCTGGGATCTGATGACGCCGGGCGGTGCGAAGGAGCCGCCGGCTGAACTCAAATCCGCGATCGACGGCGCGTTCGGAAACGTCGCTGCGATGACCGACAAGCTCAACGCCGCCGGCATTGGCCGCTTTGGCTCCGGCTGGGCGTGGCTGATCGTCACGAAGGACAAGAAGCTCGATGTCGTGAACACGCCCTATCAAGACACGCCGCACATGGATCTCGGCGGCAAGCCGGTGATCGGCGTCGACGTTTGGGAGCACGCCTATTACCTGAAATACCAGAATCGCCGGGCTGACTATCTGAAGTCCTGGTGGAACACGGTGAACTGGGACAAGGCGGCGGCGCATTTCAGGAAAGCGACCGCGTAGCCGCCTCGCCCCGGACTTGCGATCGATCCCGCGTCGATCGGGACAAACAAAGACCCGCTGCGGGGGACTTCTGCAGCGGGTCTTTCAGTTTGCGAAACCTGGTTTCTTCTTCAGTCCATCCAGGCGATGTCGGTCAGCTTGCCGGAGACGCCGCTGAGCTTGCCGGCCATCGTCGCCTTTCCGGTTTTCAAGTCGACCGAGTAGAGATTGCCGCCCGTCACGAGCCAGGCGTCGTTCTTGTCGGCCGAGGCGCTGACGATGTTGAAGGCGACCGCACCGTCGAGCTTCATGCCGAGCGCGCCGATGGTGTTGAGCACGCCGTCATTCGGCGGCGCCTGCGTCACCAGCACGCCGGCCGTGGCATCCACATTGTAAAGCGCGGTCGCGGTCGTGCCCTTGAACGAGTTCGAATAGCTGCCCGCGATCACTTTCGGCGTCTTGCCGGCATTGGCATCGCCGTCCTTGAACTTGTGCGAGCCATCGACCGTGACCTTGCCGTCGTCGACATTGATGCGATGGCTGGCGCCGTCGGAGCCCATCACGCGCAGGCGGTCGGCGACCGGATTGAAGTCGACCGTCACGGCGACGCCGGCTTTCACCGTTTCGGTGAGCTTGCTCTTCATCGTCGTCTGGCCGCTCTTCGGGTCGATGGTGACGACGTTGCCGTCCTTGCTCACGCCATAGAGCATCCCGTCGGCGGGGCGCACGTCGATGCCGAGAAGACCGGGCGTTCCCTTGAGCGCGACCGTGGACGTGACTTTCTTGCTGGCCGGGTCGATCATCACCAGGGTCTTGCCTTCGACAAGCCCGACGATCGAAGCGGCGCTGGCCGCGACCGGAGTAAGGAACGACGCCGCGAGGGCGCCCGCAATTGCGATATTTGCCAGATGTTTGGACATGGATCGTCTCCCGTTGCTGATGCCCGGGTTGACGCTTCTCGCCCCCGGGATGCTGCGAGATACGGCCCCAGGCGCACCGAGTTGCAGACGATATTCAACTATTCGTGAGCGGGCGCAGGAACGGACCGGCCGCGCAACTCAGCCCTTGTCGCGCATCAGGCGCGCGCGTTCGCGATTCCAGGTCCGCTTCTTGTCGGCCTCGCGCTTGTCATGCAGCTTCTTGCCGCGCGCGAGCGCGATCTCGACCTTGGCGCGGCCCCTGTCGTTGAAAAAAACCTTGAGCGGAACGAGCGTCATGCCTTCGCGCTCGACAGCGCCGATCAGCTTGTTGATCTGGCGCTTGTGCAACAACAGTTTGCGCGGGCGTTTCGGCGTGTGGTTGAGGCGGTTGGCTTGCCGGTATTCCGGAATATTGGAATTGACCAGCCAGATTTCGCCATCGCGCGCATCGGCGTAGGATTCACCGATGGTCGCCTTTCCGGCGCGCAGGGATTTGACCTCGCTGCCGGTCAGCGCGACGCCGGCTTCGAAGACCTCGCCGATCTCGTAATTGAAGCGCGCCTTGCGATTGTCGGCGGCGATCTTTCTGACGGGCTTGTCGGCTTTTTTCGCTGACTTTGCCGCCATCAGTTCAGCAATCCGGCATGCACCATGGCCTTCTTGATCGTCGCCTTGGTCGGCGCAGTTACCGGCAGAAGCGGCAGCCGGACCTCCTCGTTCCCGCGGCCGAGCAATGTCAGCCCGCATTTGGCGCCGGCGAGACCGGGCTCAAGGAAGATCGCTGCATGCAGCGGGATCAGGCGGTCCTGGACTTTCATCGCCTCAGGATAATCATTCGACAAGGTTGCTTCCTGCAGCTTGGCGCACA